>JBAPNE010000250.1:0-7266 GCA_049278975.1 Candidatus Kryptoniota bacterium | reverse complement strand
GGGCTCGACGGATGACGGCATCATCACCGACACTCAGAGGCCGACGACGGTCAAAACTAGAGTGATAGCCCTTAATCAACATGTTGTCAGATTGGATCATGAAGTACGAAAAGATATTGACTCAGAAGTTGTTAAACGAATATCTGATATTTTAAACTCGATGTCGAATAAATTGGACGCAGTTTTATTGGAAGATTACAATAAAGGAATGCTCACCAAAGAGTTGTTGGATGCCGTAATAAAGTTTGCACAGAGGAATGACAAAATTGTGAATGTCGATCCGAAGCAGAACAATTTTTTCGAGTATAAACACGTGACGGTTTTCAAGCCAAATAGAAAAGAGGCGGAGAACGCGCTCGGTTTACCCGCGGGATCCGACCAACAAGCAATCGCCGCCGCAAAGGAATTATTGAGACGTTTAGACTGTAAGAACGTTCTTCTGACGCGCGGTGAAAAAGGTATGACACTTTTTGAATGCGACGGGAGTTACGCCCATATTCCGACGAAAGCAAGAAAAGTTGCCGACGTCTCCGGTGCTGGCGACACTGTAATTTCGACTTTGACCGTTGCTCTCGCTTCCGGGGCTACCGTGAAGGAAGCTGCAGCAATAGCAAATCATGCCGGCGGAATTGTTTGCGGAGAAGTTGGCGTCGTTACGGTTGATAAAGAAAAATTGTTCGACGCCATTTTGAGCGATTCGAAATCTTTGGAATTTTGATGTCAAATATTCTTTCTCGCGATGAACTCGCACAGACAATTAGTGAGCTGCAAAGCTTTGGGAAAAAAATTGTATTCACAAACGGCGTGTTTGATATATTACATAAGGGACATGTGGATTATCTAATTCGTGCAAAGTCCCTGGGTGATGTGCTGGTTGTAGCTTTAAACTCGGATGCGAGCGTGAGACGTATTAAAGGTAAAAGAAGGCCGATTGTCAATGAGAACGATCGCGCGTTTGTTGTCGCAAACCTGAAGAGCGTCGATTACGTTTGCGTATTCGGTGAAGACACACCGTACGAAACTATAAAGCTTGTCCAGCCCGACGTGCTGGTAAAAGGCGCTGATTGGAAAATTGATGAAGTCGTTGGGAAGGATATTGTTGAATCGCGCGGCGGCAAAGTGGTCACGGTTGAATATTTGAATGGAAAGTCAACAACCAATATCATAAACAAAATTCTCTCTGAAAGTTCTACGAGAGAGAATTAATGCAATAGCGGCGCTAATCATGCGCAAAAGAATTTTCGTCTCGATATTTGTTTTTTTTATATGTTTGCCTCTTCTTGTCTTCTTGCTTTCATATACTCGTTTCTTCAATGACCAGGTTCGAAGTTTACTTACTGCAATCGTTGACAACCAGACCAACGCACGTCTTTACATCGGTGAGATTCACGGGAGCATACTGAGTTCGTTCAAAATTGACGGAGCGGCGCTGATGTATCATGATGCACCGATTGCGCTTGTCGATACGATTGAAATTTATCATGTTCCACTTTCTCTAATAACTAAGACCGCAGAAGTCCTCGAGGTTAATCTGGTTAATCCACGATTTTATCTGACAAAGTATAATGACGGGACATATAATGTGGATCACATTTCGAAGCAGCCTTCGAAGGGCGGAGGAAAATTTAGTTGGACGGTCATGTTGAAGTCACTGAGAATTCTTGGCGGTCGATTCTCGTTATATGATTCAACTGCTCGCGTAAAAAATAACGTAACCTCGACTTCGGTAAATTCTCTTCCAGCCAACGTTTTCGACGGTTCGCATTTCACTTTAGGCAATATTAACCTATCGGCTTCCGCGATGGTGTCCGGCGACAAATTGACGGCAGATGTGAAAAATATTTCTTTGAACATCGAACCTTCCGATTTCATAATTGACTCTCTTCGATTTGATTTCTCCACGTCGAACGCCGGAACGTACGTATCAAATTTTGACTTGAAATCAAATTCTGCTCAGGTTCGCGCCGACTTGGATTTGGTTGGGCAAAATTTGCTGGACTCGATGGATATAAAAAACCTTCGCCAGAAACATTTTACGACAAGCGTCGCAGCGCGCGGCATCGGTATTAGTCAGTTGGAAAAATTTATTGATCTTCCACTTAATCCAGCAGCTACCCTCGGCCTTAAGTTTTTTGCAAGTGGCAGCTTCGACACTTTGAAGGTGGAGCAATTCTCTTTAACCACGGATAGTTCATTCATTCCCGCCGTGGCTACTCTTTACAATGTTATTGATTCTTCCATGACGATGAAAGTCCAAACGACTAATGCCGTGATCAACACAATTGAACTATCCTCGCTGTTGAAAAACATTAATTTGACTACTCTCGGTAATGATGTCATCGTGAATGTCGATGCAGAAGGACAGCCTCTTGATCTTATTGTTGGATTGCAATTGAAGAGCGGTAGCGCAGAGGTGCTTGGGAGTTCTCGCATTCATACAGGGTCTTATGATGGGAAATTGACTTTCCGTAACGTTGATGTCGGAAATTTCCTTAAAGTCAGTCATCTAAAAACACGGCTTAACGGTGGTGTAACTTTTTCATTGAGAACTCCCACCCCGCGAGTGGAATATGCAGCGAGCAAATTCCCGGACGGCAGGATTACTCTGGAAGTTGATTCTTCTAATTATGATAATATTGCAATTCAAAATGGCAATGTCGATGTCACTTCAAATCATGATAGTCTCAGCATCAAATTGAACTTGTTAACTTCAAGCGGAAACATTCATGGAACTGCCGCAGTTGATGCCGTGACCAAAACTTACGACGCGGAAATATTGTTCGCCGATTTAGATATCGCGCCTTTTGTCCGTGTCCCTACATTAGAAGGAAATTTTTCAGGTGGTGTCAAGTTATCCGGCAGCGGATTCAGCGTCGATTCAACCGACGGACAAGCCTCCATACTGATGAACCATGGTACACTCGGGGATTTCCCTTTAGACAATTCAACATTTACAGTAGCATTAAATACTAAACATGCGGAAAAGGACTTGAATATCCGTTCACCATTTTTGGACGCTACGATAAGCGGAGCCTTTGTCCCAAACGAATTGCCGGCGCAATTGTCCTCCATATTTTCAACCTTAGCGGACAACTTTAGCGACCGCATTACGGGAAAATCAGACAGTAATCAAACCGATTTTGCCGGTGTAAACAATCTGGATGCATCAGTAGATGTGAAAGTGAAAGATGCAAGATTTGTTGGTAAACTTCTTGGAGCTGCGGAATTGTACGGGAACCCTAGCGCACATTTAGACTTTCTATCGGATAGGAAAAGTTTTTCGATGGATGGTGCGGTGACAATCGACACTCTTGATTATGCAAATGATTCCGTTTATGTGAATGCTTCCAAGGTGAATGTCCAGTTCAACTTGAAAACCGACAGCAAACTTTCTGTTTGGGATTCGGGAAGTTGGTCGGTGAACGGCAGCCTTGGTACACTCGGGATAAATGGAACGCGGATTGCGCCGAAAGTTTTGAAAGTTGATTACGTTGCTGGGGATTCTTCTCAACAGAATTTACTTTCGATTTCAACTCTTGCCCAAGTCGATACCCTTCTCGATTTTTATGTTGATGCTTCCGCAAAGGTGGGAAAAGATTCCATCGATATTACGACTAATACTTTACTCGGAAAACTTTACGGGGTTTCTTTGACCAGTGAGGCTCCAGTTCACATTGTGTATTCACCGGAAGTTTTCAGAATTTCTCCTGCAACTTTTTCAGCCAGAATTAGTGATGATTCAACTGCCGCGTACTCCAGAGTTTTTTGTAATGGGAACTACTCAATAGAAAACGGAGCTGATTTGCATCTTATGTTCATTCACGTTCCACTCGCGGCGCTGCAGAGGTTCGCACGATTGGATACGAATTCCCTTAAACTGAGTGGAGAAATTAACGGCGATGCAAATCTGCTGGATACTGTATCGGGCCTAGTGGTATCAATAGATTTCGATGGAGCGAATATTAATTACAACGGTTCGGCGGCAAAGTTAATAGATGGCAACGTGAAGATAAATAGTGATTATGCTGAATTGTCTGCTCAGCTGTCGAAGGAAAATGATTCCACTCGATATGTGCTTCGTGTGGGCGGCATTGTACCACTTTCAAGCCATTCAAGAAAAAACCTTGACTTAAATCTGGTGGCGGATTCGTTGGATATTTCATTCTTGACCCCGTTCCTAACCGGCGTTAATAATCTTGGCGGACTGGTGACGGGTAATATGGATGTTTCCGGAAAGTATTCGTCGCCGGAGTTTAGAGGAAAGCTGCAAGTTGCTGATGGGAAGCTTCTACTTGCCGCGAACCAGATTCCTTATTCATTTGCTGGTACAATTATCGGACAGGGTGATGATGGGCTTATTCTCTCACCGCTTACTATAACGGGGGCCGCGGGAAGAACGGCAGAAACGATGATAGCTACCGGCCCGTTGAGAATTGACAACAATACAATCGAAGAGTTTGACATCAAGCTTGATGGTACACTCTTGGCGTTAAATTCAACATCTCGAATGAGTGAGCAGGGAATTTATGGCACTGCAGTCGTTGCATCTGGAGAAAACGGATTGATGCTGAGGGGAAGCTTGGCGAGACCATCGATTGAAGGCTCTTTACGAATTCAAAGCGCAGATCTCACTTTGCTGCCACTCCAAAAGAAGAGTGAGAATACGGTGCAGCAAATTATCTATCACTTCGCGGGTGACGCGTCTGCCAAGTTGAAAACGCTCTATGCGGAAAAAGAAACTACTACGGAGGAACGGCCGAAATCTTCCCCGCAAACGGGATCTTCGACCGGCAGCATTATAGACAGCTTGAGATATAATTTAGATGTCGAGACCAAAGATAACGTGGGACTTACGATGATATTCGATCCGAATACGGATGAAAAATTGTATGCATTGTTAGGCGGCCGTCTTCATTTGTCTAACCTATCTGGTACCATGGTGCTAACCGGCGATGTTGACATACAGAATAATTCCTACTACGATTTTTATAAACAATTTGCTGCCACGGGAAAATTAGTTTTTACGGGAGACCCATTGAACCCCACGCTAGATATAACTGCGGAATATCAGGGTGATCACTATGTCGATACATCAAGCTCTAAGCCGGAGGTCGTCGTAGTTCAAATCAAAATGGCTGGCACCTTTAATGTCCCTAAGCCTGATATCTCAATGACAGTGGACAATAGTCCGTTTCAGCTGGGCGACGCACAGACAAACGCCATTTCGTTTATTCTAACAGGTCAGTTCGAAAATGAATTGAGTTCTTCGGCGAAGCAAAGCGCCGCAAATAATGTGTGGTCGCAAGCTGGAGCGGGTGTGTTGGGGAGTTTTAGTTCATCTGTTCTCTCGGGAGCTTTGACAAACTTGTTTGCCGAACAATTCTCTTTCATACAAAGTGTAGGATTACAGTACAATCCTAATTCAAATATCACCGATCCCGACTTGCAAATTAAATCTCGAATTGCAGGCGGAACATTGACGGTGCAGTCGCCGTTGGTTACGTCCGACATTGGCAATACGGGTTTTACTTTGAGTTACCCGCTCCTCAGCAATTTGATTGCCGAAGCATCGAGAAGTGTTGAGGTTACCAATCGCACCCTCAACCAGCGTGAGGCAATAGATATGATGCGGCTCTATTTCCAATTGAGCTTCTAGCCGCGCCCTCAAATTTTCAATAGAAGAATGAATACCCCTGACGTTAAGATGCAAAACTTTTAGCGTTGCATCCGACATTTTGAGACCTAACTTATTTTACAGTAACTTTAGTTTCGCTAACAGCTTCCTCGTATAATTTTTCATAAAGTGGAACGACCAAACTGACATCGAACTTTTCCACGGCACGTTTCCTGGAATTCCGACTGAATAATTGCCACTTCCTGTCATCGATCAGGAGTTCGATTGCATACTTTGCCATCCGCTGAACGTCACCAAGCTCGGCGATATATCCAGTCTCACCATGGACGACTAATTCCGGCAAACCACCCGTGCTGGAAGAAACAACAGGGACGCTGCACGACATGGCCTCAAGCGCTGAGAGGCCGAAGCTCTCCGACTGACTTGGCATCAGCATTAAATCGGACGCCGACAAAATTTCCGGAAGGAGGGTTTGCTTCCCAAGAAACCTTACGTCATCAAAAATCCCGAGCTCACGAGCAAGTCGTTCCGATTCCGACCGGTCAGGCCCATCACCGACGAGAACGAGTTTAGTTGGGACTGCCTTCCTGACAACGTCAAAAATTCGAATTACATCAGGAACTCGCTTGACCGGTCTGAAATTAGAGATGTGAACAAGTATTTTTTCTCCATTGAGTGCAATCCGCATTTTGAATTGGCAATCCTTCTCTCGTTGAAATCTAGCCGTATCGACAAAATTAGGTATAACTTGAATTTCCTTGTTTGTATTGTACATCGTATTCGTTTTCATCTGGAGAAATTTCGACACCGATGTGACATAATCGCTTTGCTCGATTGAAAACTTCACCAGCGGAAGAAAACTCGGTTCAAGTCCGACGAGCGTGACGTCTGTACCATGAAGCGTCGTAATTACCTTGATATCTTTCGTCGGCGCGAGAATTTGTTTCGCTATAAACGCGCTTGTCGCATGCGGAATAGCGTAGTGGACATGAAGAATGTCGAGGTCATGGTACTTTGCCACATCGACCATCTTGCTCGCAAGTGAATCCGTGTAAAGCGGGAAATCAAATAAAGGATATTGCGACATTTCAACTTCGTGATAAAAGACGTCGCCGATAAAATTATCTAGCCGTGCGGGAAGCGAATAGCTGATAAAATGTATTTGGTGCCCTCGTTGGGCAAGCGATTTGCCCAGCTCAGTGGCAACTACGCCGCTTCCACCATAAGTTGGGTAACAAGTAATTCCTATTTTCACAAAATTTTCTCCTCACAAAATATTAGTCGCATTAGATCATTTAAACAATCCAATACGGGAGATCATTGCAACAGAGGAAACGCGAAAGGGGATTGATGATGATTTTCACTCAGCTTTTAGAAAGTGTGGTACAAGCCGATATAATATGAAAAATGCTTGTATGAGGTGATGCCGTTTCCTGCATCGCCAGACCAAAGTATTTGAGTGTCTTTCATAACGGGGATCCCTCCACCAATGTGTATGCCTGTGTTGTCCTGCGCGTTCTCCGACGGCGATGTTTGATGGAACAGCTCCGCACCGAGAAAGAAATCCTCCGTGAAATTATATTGGACAAGAATGCCTGAAAAATTCCAGTTCTTGTTTCCAGCTCCCGGAT
>JBAPNE010000249.1:0-8235 GCA_049278975.1 Candidatus Kryptoniota bacterium | reverse complement strand
GGATAAATATTTTTCAGCGAGATCCATCAAACTTGTTCGCTCAAAATTACCGGCGACGCTAATGACAACTCGATCTGCAGTAAAATTTTTTGAATGAAATAGCCGCAAATCTTCCGGAGTAAAACTTTTCAACGAAGACGCTTTTCCGATTATAGGCATCGAGAGAGAATTGCCCGCGAAAATTTTCTCTTCGACAAAATCCATTCCCCAGTCTTCCGGGTCATCATAAATTTCCTGCATTTCCGAGAGAACAACTTTGCGCTCATTCCGCAGATCCGCTATTTCGAACTTCGGGAACAAAACTAAATCAGAAAGCACGCGGATTGTCGGCTCGATATCTTCTTTAAAAACTTTTGCATAATAACAAGAACACTCTTTCGTCGTGAACGCGTTGAGATATCCGCCGCGGCTCTCGACTGTCTCAACTATATTTTCTGCCGTAAAATGCTCCGTCCCTTTGAAGACCATGTGTTCGATGAGATGCGTTATGCCGTTTTCATCCTTCTTCTCATCGCGTGAGCCGAAGTTGACCCACACGCCGATTGCGATGCTCTCCACCGATGAAATACTCTCGCCGATTACTGTAACGCCGTTGGATAATTTCTCTCGAAATGGCTTTTCCAAAGTTGTCCATCCATGATTCTCAGGCGGATTGACGACGACAGAAGTGGGACGTGTCCGTGTTCGTTTCTGCATTTTTATAAAAAAATATATCAACCGAGAAGACAAGAATCAATTTCAGGTTCGATGACTTTGTGAATCCATCCGTCAATAACTGGACGGATCGAGAGCCAATTCAGTTTTAGGTTTTAGTTAATTGAAAGACATTGCATTCACATCCACGTTTTGATTATCTTTTTTCACGCGCCGTTAGCTCAACTGGACAGAGCATCAGCCTTCTAAGCTGAGGGTTGCGTGTTCGAGTCACGCACGGCGCACTTTTGCCTAACATCGGTCGCTTGGAGTTATAAAATGAATACATTTAAAACTGTGCTGGTCACCGCTTGTGTTTCAATTGTCATTTCATCTTCAGCCGAAGGGCAGAAGCTTGACGTTAATTTCGACTATGCAACTTTCCGCTACGATTCTGCAAAAACATACATTGAGTTGTATTATGGTTTTAACGGAAGGGCGGCGCATCTCATTAAAAAAGATTCGTCATTTGCAGGTCTCTTGTTGTTTGAAGCGGTGATTAAATCGTCCAATGCGGACACAATCGTCAATCGGCAGTGGTGGAAAGTGCCGATGAATGTTGCGGATACTTCTGCCGATTATCTGGATCATAGTCTTGTCGGGGAGTTTGCAGACGCGCTGGTGCCCGGCAAATACAATCTTTTTGTAAACGTAGCTGATCAAAATGACACGACAAATATTGACAGTGTTAGGGAGATTATCGATGTACCAAAATATTTGTCGGACAAACTCTGCATGAGTGATGTCGAGCTTTGTTCTTCGATTTCCTCCGATGAGACAAACAAGCAAGGCACGTTTTATAAAAACACATATAACGTTGTTCCGAATCCAAGCGGAGTATTCGGAGTCGGTCTGCCGATAGTCTATTACTATTTTGAGGTTTATGGTATTCCTCAAAAAACGGACGACAGTTCTTTCACCGTGGGTTATCAAGTTCGCGACAGCTTCGGCGATGTTCACAAGGATTACTCGAAGAGAAGAAAGAAGTTTGGCAATTCAAGCGTCGAGGTCGGCACCGTGAACGCATCAAATTTGAAGACGGGGGCTTACACAATTATTTTTACAGTAACGGATTCAACGGCAAATTTGGTTTCAACTTCTTCAAAAAGATTTTTTGTTTACAATCCAAGTTTAGGTTCACCGGCGATGCCGAGTTCGAATTTTGCTGGCGGCGCGATTCTTTCCAGCGCATTTGCGGCATTGGGTGAACAGCAGCTCGACAACGAGTTCGAAGAAGCTAAATATATCGCAATCTCAAGCGAGATGGATCAGTACAAACAACTCCATGGCGTTGAAGCAAAGCGACAATTCATGTATGAATTCTGGGAAAAGCGGAATACCGGTCAAGTTTCTGCCGCCAACGATCAAAGGGGTGAGTACTTGCAGCGGGTCGCTTACGCCAACGATCACTTTAGATCAGGTGCCAAGGATGGCTGGAAAACCGACCGTGGGAGAGTTTACGTAGTGTACGGAAATCCCGATCAGATCGACAGATATCCGAACGAGACCGATTCAAAACCGTACGAGGTATGGTCTTACAATTCGCTCGAAGGCGGCGTCACTTTTGATTTTGTTGACAGGACAGGTTTTGGCGATTACCAGCTTGTAAATTCCACGGAGCGTAATGAGATTCACGACGACAATTGGCAGCAATACCTGAACGCAACAAATTAACTCTTAGCTGAATGAGCCGTCACATTTGAGTTGTAGAAATTGATATCGTCAACGTCGTTAGTCGTTAAAGGAACCGTCCTTAGTTTCACCTTTGTTACTTTATGTTTGGAGAAGAGAGAAGTTGCAAAGAACATATTTCAAGGGAAGAAGCTCAGGGTTCAACCCTAAGAACAGGTTTTTGGAGATTTACCTCGAACCTTTTGAGGATGAATCATGGCACAGTGAAGAAGGGGAAGATGATAGAAAACTTCCCACGACATTTTTCATCGACACATCAAAAGCAATCCTTGCCAAAAACGACAGCCCCGATATTTCTTTCACCTACAGTCTTAACCCTTACCGCGGCTGTGAACACGGGTGCATTTACTGTTATGCAAGACCGTCTCATGAGTATTTGGGATTTTCTTCCGGGCTTGACTTTGAAACGGAGATCATGGTCAAGCAGGATGCGCCCGAGCTGCTGCGCGAAACATTCATGAAGAAGAGCTGGGAGCCGCAAGTAGTAGCACTTTCAGGGAACACCGACTGCTACCAGCCTGTGGAGCAAAAGCTGGAGCTTACAAGGAGATGCCTGGAAGTGTTTTTGGAATTCAGGAACCCGGCTGGAATTGTAACAAAGAATTTTCTGGTAACACGTGACTTAGATATTCTCACTGAGCTGGCGGAGCTTAATCTTGTAAGCGTGGCGATTTCAATCACGAGTCTCAACCAAGATCTGACTAAGAAAATGGAGCCGAGGACTTCCTCGCCTGTGAAGAAGCTCGAGGCGATAGAGCTTCTTGCAAAGAATTCGATTCCAGTTGGCGTTCTCGTTGCGCCGGTGATTCCCGGTTTGACCGATGAGGAGATCCCGTCGATACTGCGTGAGACATCCTCGAGAGGCGCCCGATTCGCGGGGATGCAAATGCTGAGGCTGCCGTTTGCGGTCAAGGATTTGTTCGTCGATTGGATCAAGCGGGAATTCCCTGACCGCGAGAACAGAATCATAAGCAGAATAAAACAGGTGCGCGGCGGAAAGATGAACAGCAGTGAGTTCAAGGAGCGGATGAGAGGAACCGGGGAAATGGCTAAAGCGATTCGTCGGTTATTCCACATGAGTTGCAAGAAATATAATCTTGACGGAGGAGACTTCGTTCTGGCCACTGACAGGTTCAGGCGTCCGGTTGGGGTGCAGATAGAAATGTTCTGAAACCACATTGGGGCATCCCGCTTTTTGCCTCTTAATCCTTTTGAGGATTCCATCACCATGGAGACCATGGTAACTAGGAGGATAAAATCACCTTCTGCTTTTTTCGCTGTCGAGCGTATTCATCTGTTGAGATGCATACCGGTCGCCGGAAGCGGAGCCCGCGGGCACCGTTTGCTCGATGTGTGCGATATCGTCCGGGGAAAGGTTAACGTCAAGTGCGGCGAGTGCTTCTTTCAGTTGGCTGCGTGTGCGAGAGCCGACCAGAGGTACGATATCGGAGCCGCGCGAAAGAACCCAAGCTATCGCAACCTGTGCCACCGTGCAGCCACGCGTGTTCGCAAAGCTGCGCAGCGACTCGACGAGCGCAAGGTTGCGGTCCACATTATCAGCATTGAAACGCGGCATGTGACTTCGCATGTCTCTCGCTCCCGTTAATCGTTCCTTTGACCAGCGACCACTCAGCAGCCCGCGCGAAAGCACTCCGTATGCAGTTATGCCGATACCGAGCTCACGACATGTCGGAAGAATTTGTGATTCTATTCCGCGTGAGAAAAGCGAGTATTCGATCTGGAGATCGACAATCGGGTGAACGTCGTTTGCGCACCTTATCGTATCTGCGCCCGCTTCCGAGAGGCCGATATGACGTACATATCCTGCTTTCACCATGTCTGCAATCGCTCCGATTGTTTCTTCAATCGGCACAGCAGGATCGACACGCGCGGGGCGATAGATATCGATATAGTCCGTACCGAGCCGCTTGAGCGAATAGCTCAGAAAATTCTTCACTGCCGCGGGGCGTCCATCGAATCCGAGCATTGTGTTTGATGGATCGCGCATGGGACCGAACTTAACGCTGAGAAGTATCTCGCTCCGAGATCTCTCCTTCAAAGCTTTTTGCAGCAGCATCTCATTGCTTCCCATACCGTAGAAATCGCCGGTATCGAGAAGAGTTATGCCGGCGTCGAGCGCGTCATGGATCGTGGCTATGCTTTCCGATTCGTCGGCGAGGCCATATACTCCGGACATCCCCATGCAGCCTAAGCCGATTGCAGAAACGTTTACTCCGCTCTTTCCAAGTTGTCGTGTTTGCATCTCTTATTTTCTCCTGTGCAAATCTGATTGTTGGTTAATCAAGTAGCGCGGTCTAGCCGCTCGCCTCGCTCCCCGTCTTGCCTTGTCGATTAGAAGAGCGGACGTTCGGCGGAGCGGGCAACCCGCAAAATATTAGTAACCTCAAAGCTCGCGACGGGGGTTCCAACGTGAATTATTTAAAGGAGCCGTAGAGTGAACTGGCTGTCGGTCCGTTCTGATGACCGAAAGCCTCGACCCCAAATAAGATTGCGGCGGATAATAAGAAGATTTTAGTTTTCAGGTTTTAGCCTCGTCTGGTTCGGTGAACGTAGCGCATTCTCCATAAACTTGAGCATTCAAATTGCCTATCTCAACAGCTCATCTTCCAGGGTATCGCTTTTGTACGGCGGCAGCAGTGTTATCGCCTCACGCATGAGGGAGTTGAACTCCCGACAGCCTCAAGCTCAGGAGTAGAACTCCTTCAAAGTTATGAGTAACCGCGTCGAAAACGCCGCGAATCTTGCAATGGCTGGATCGACATGGATCGTGGTCGACTATCTCACCAAGAAGCGCCCCGCTAAAGCGACCGCTTGAACGCTAGTGCGAAGGAGTGGAACTCCTTCATAACGGTGGAGAATACCTCTGAATATCAGCGTTCATCCTTGAGCGCCTTGTCTATGAGTTCTTTGACGAATTCCGGAATTGTCTCTTCCGACTTATCAGCGTCTGCTTTCAGCTTCTCATACTGGTCCACTTCTTTTGCCTGCCAAATCAAATCAATCCGCCTTACTTGTTTCATCGCAACATGGGAATAACGCTCCGGGTAAGCCCAGTAGCAAGAGAGACAAATCTTCTTGTCCTTCAACGTTCGCCAGTTTTCACAATGTTCGCATGACCATGATTTCGCACGGTTTGCTGATCCTGATAGCAGCATGAAATCATCCATGTTTAACTCGGAATCTTCCTTATCGCCGCCGACCTCATAGGGAACGCGGTGATCGATTTGAAGCTCGTTCGCCTCCATGTTCTCAAGATAGATAAAACACTTTGATCCGTATTTCTCGATGAGATATTCTTTAATCTTTTTGGAAAGACCGGTGCGCCCTGATAGTCTTGAAAAATGCTTCTTGCTTATGTCGCCAAAACGATATGCTGCGATTTTCCTTCCATCCGAGCCGGTGACACGGAACGTTTCGATTGGAATGCCGTGCTCCCTGACATCCCGGACGGCTCTCGGCGGATGGTTGTATCCATATTTATTCTTCAACTCCTCCGTTGTGATACGACCATGTTTTAGGATGTGGTCGATAACCGTCTTCGGACGTTTACCGGTAACAGACTTGCAAAGCTCAATGAATTCTTTTGGGTATTTTCTTTTTGCCATAGGTTTCCTTCGACTCCAACAGTACAAGCTGTTCAGCCCTGCGTCTCTTATGGAAATAAGGCCAGGCATTCACTTCAATAGCCAGGCGCGGAGACAGGTAGAGGGATTCGACGGTAATATCGTCACGTCCAAGCAGCGTTGCCTGGGAAGAGCGTCCCGCCTCCAACTCAATCAATGTAAGTTCAAGCAAGTCCGGCAAGCGATTACCGAACTTCTTAGTTCCAGTCCGTCCGTCGTAGCTCACGGCATAGCGGATCTCTCGCTCGTTCAGTTCGGACAATGCTGCGATAAATTCTTCGTGCGAAATACCCGCGAAGTAACGTGAATCTCTATCACCACACACTCCCTGGTACGGGGGATCCATGTAAACTACGTCATCTTCATTCACATTTGCCAGCACGTCTTTGTAATCAAAAGATGAGATAACCGACTTCCCTTTTAGGAGAGAGGAGACCCCGCGAATATTCTCTCTCATCGATTCGGGCCTGGTACCGCGACGTCTGTTATCCGGACTTTGATTAAACAAGCCATCCGTGTTGTACCGAACAGCGCCCTTCGCGCATCGTGCAAGCAAGTACAGAAACTGACGGGGATCTTTTGTTCGGTTGAAATCCTCTCTGACGCGATAGTAATGTTCTATAGGGTCAGCATTCTGCTGGTTCCAGATTTTCTGGTAATAGTCAGCAATCTCGGATGGGTGGTTGACAATCAGTCCAAGAAGTTCAGCGAGCGGCTTATTGAAATCGTTTATCCAGTATGTATTTGCTCTTGCCCTCGCAGCGCTAGCTAACGAAATCGCGGCGGTGCCAGCGAACGGCTCGACGAGTCTCGTGAATTTGTCAGGAAGGTATTTCAGAATCGTTGGAGCTAGAATCCGCTTGCTGCCCTGGTACTGAATCGGATGAGGAATCTTCATATCACAATTCTAACTGCCCACTGCGGGATAATCTTTGATTGAACCAGCCGCTCGGCGTGGATAAACCCTTGATCGATATTTGATACTTAACGGTTTTCAAGACTCAAAACCTGTTTGATGTGATGGTATAATTTAATACCAAGGACTTGAAATTGGAATCCACCACGAAGCACATACATTCGCCCGCTGACTTGTCGATGCGGAGCATCGGAAGCAAAGTTAAATCTTGTTGAGACTTCATTCTTCCTCGAAGTAATCGTTATCAATTTTCTTGATTTCATAGGAGGAAACGGTAGAGACACCTATTCCATGGTCTATCATGAGCTGCGCCAACTCTTGGCCATCAATCAACACAATCTTTGTTTCGTTCTTTGGCGTGAACTCTATTGCTTCCTTCGAGAAGTTCGATGTTGTAATAAATATTCCTTTCTTCGCCCCTTGACCTGCCAAAGCTCCGACGAACCTTTGGACTTCAGGCCTTCCGACAGTCTGACCTTGTTTCCATCGCTTTGCCTGAATATAAATTATATCCAATCCAAGTCTGTCCTCTTTGATAGTACCGTCAATTCCTTCGTCCTTCGTTCTGCCCACTGCTTTCCCTGCATCTTTGAAAGAACCACCATATCCCATTTTTACCAGAAGATCGACAACCAGCCTCTCAAAAAATGATGGAGGCAAACTGATGACTCTATTCAATAGTTCGTTAGCAAGCGCTTCCCTCAATCCTTGGTAAGCAGAGTCAAGACTCTCTTCAGGAGTTCTAATAGAATCGATGGATATGTTACCCTCAATTTCAAATTGAGTATGCTTCGTATTTTGGAATTCCAGAAACTCAGGATATTGGCGCAAGAAGGAAACATCGATTTTATCTGGATTCTGACCCAAAACTTGTTTCCCGCGCTCCGTTATCATGACCAAGCCCCTTCCCGGTGAATCGAGGAGGCCGGCCTTCTTCAAGTATGTGCGAGCCCAGCCAACTCTGTTGCCAAATGTGAATTGTTGTCCGCTTGGTAGTAACTCCTTTCGTTCGGTCTCTGACAATTCGAACTCCGCAGCAAGCGTATCAATTAGATCGTTCATTGGATACTCTTTACCGTCAGAGACGGCATTAAGCAAGGGCAACATTATTGATTGATAATCTGGTATCATGGCAGTTCAGAACTCCTATATTTTTTTATCCAAGACATTCTTTATCATCCATTTCTTCTCAACCTCGAATCAATATCCAGCACCGAAAGCTCGCTCTCGCAGTTAAGGTCGGAGGCGTCCAGCGTCATCATTGGATTCCGACTTCGACTTTCACTACAC
>JBAPNE010000248.1:0-5371 GCA_049278975.1 Candidatus Kryptoniota bacterium | reverse complement strand
TGTTTGGAGAGTAGATCTGCGATCTCTCTTTTCGAATCGCTAAGTTTCATCGCCGACGAAATAGTTGCGAGAAGCTTTTCGTTCTGCCAAGGTTTCAGAACAAAATCTGTCGCGCCTTCTTTTATTGCTTTGACTGCCATCTCGATATTTCCGTAGGCAGTGACGAGGACCACGATTGCAGCCGGATCGAGTTCAAGACTCTTCTTCAACCAGTTGAATCCCTCACTCCCACTTGTCGCGTCGCCTGAGAAATTCATGTCAAGGAGGATTACGTCGTAGTGTTCATCCTTGAGAATGCCCGGAATTCGGTTTGGATCTTTCTCGATGCGGACAATAGAGTAGTATTGCTTCAGCAGCAATCTAGCTGAGAACAGGATGTCTTCATCGTCGTCAACAATCAGAATTTTGCCAGGTCTGTTATTCATAATTTGATCCAACTATCATTGAGCAATAATCAATGGTCATCGTTCATTTCCGAACACTACCGTTCGTTATCGAACACTCTAACTTTGCAAGAAATCTACAAATAAGCAAATCTGATCTGAATTTAATCATCTACGGCTGCTTTGCTATCCGAATCAGAGGCATGACAATTGTCATTAATTATGCAAGATGCAAAAACAATTCCTGAAAATGAAAATATTCAGAGGGCTGGAAATTGGATAAGAAGATAGAAAAGAAGCCGCTCTACAAGAGAACAAGATTCTGGATTTATGCCGCCGGATGTGTGCTCTTCCTGGCTTTAGTCGGACTAATAATCAGCGATACCGGATCGAAGCTGAATGTCGACGCCGACAAGATCACGATCTCCACGGTTGCAGAAGGGGAATTTCAAGAATTCATTCCCGTAACAGGAACACTTCTGCCTCGTACCACTTTTTATCTTGATGCGATACAAGGTGGAACAGTGCAGAATAAATTTGTCGAAGAAGGAGCGATGCTGAAAAAGGGAGATAAGATTATTCGGCTCTCTAACGCTGAAGTCCAGTTGAATACGCTCCAGCAGGAAACATACACTTACCAACAGATTAACGATGCCCGGAACACCAGACTGCAGATCGAGCAGAACAGTACCGCACTTCAGAATGCTCTTGTGTCCGCCAATTATAATCTTATTAACTTGGGCGAAATCTTTGAACGTCAGAGGGCATTGTGGGAAAAGAAATTGATTTCATTGCAGGATTATCAACAGGCGGAGAACAATTACCATCTTGCTATCGAGCAGCAAAAGCTGGCATACCAGAGTTTTGAGGCAGATTCAATTCTTAAGCAGAATCAAGTTACGCAAATTGCTGCATCAATCGACCGGTTGCAGAAGAATCTGGAGCTGATAAGAGAGAACATTGAGAACCTGACTGTCAGAGCGCCAATAAGCGGTAAGCTTACGTCTCTCAATGCGGAGACAGGGCAGTCAAAGGCTCCCGGCGATCAGCTTGGGCAAATCGACGCTTTAGATGGATTCAAAGTGAGAGCGGACATTGATGAGTTTTATATCGCGCGCGTGATTAAGGGGTTGCATGCGGCGGTTGAAATAGACGGGAAAGATTTCAATCTGGTCGTTACTAAAGTTTATTCCGAAGTCACCAGCGGAAAATTTCAGGTCGATATGGAATTTACCGGCAGGGTTCCTGACGGTATAAGAAGAGGCCAGACTCTTCAGATAAGATTACAACTCAGCGAAAGAACCATGGCGCTTCTTCTCCCGCGCGGAGGTTTTTACCAGAAGACTGGGGGGCAATGGGTGTTTGTGATCAACGCATCAGAAGCCATGGCTGTAAAAAGAACGATAAGCCTCGGACGACAGAACCCGGATTATTTTGAAGTATTGAGCGGACTGAAACCGGGTGATAAAGTGGTTACTTCATCGTACGATAATTTTGGCGATGTCGATAAATTGGTAATTAAACATTAATACGAAAAAGTGATTAGTAAAAAAGGAGATACGAAAATGGCTTTCGAGAATAGAGCGGCTTCCGACAAGACCAATTCAAAACTAACGCGAAAAGGAAATACAATGCTGCGAACAATCAACCTCAAGAAAATCTACACAACCGAAGAAGTGGAAACAACTGCTCTCGATAACGTAAATATCGAGATCAAAGAAAAGGAATTCGTCGCCATCATGGGACCGTCCGGATGCGGTAAGTCAACGCTTCTTAATCTTTTCGGGATGCTCGATAATCCGACGGACGGTGAATACTATTTCCTCAACGAGGAAGTTTCAAAATATACGGAGAGACAGCGTGCCAACATGCGAAAAGCGAACATCGGTTTTGTGTTCCAGAGCTTTAATTTGATCGACGAGCTGACAGTATTCGAGAATGTTGAGCTGCCGCTTCTTTATCTTGGAGTCTCATCTCCCGAAAGGAAGAAAATGGTTGACGAGGTTCTCGAGCGAATGCAAATAATGCACCGGAAGGATCATTTCCCGCAGCAATTATCCGGTGGCCAGCAGCAGCGCGTCGCAGTGAGCAGGGCAGTAGTCGCCAAGCCGGCACTTATTCTTGCCGATGAACCGACCGGAAACTTAGATTCCGCAAACGGTGAAGAGGTAATGAATATCATGACGAAGCTGAACGAAGGCGGAACAACCATTATCATGGTCACTCACTCGCCGCACGATTCGGAATTCGCGCATCGCATCATTCATTTGTTTGATGGTCATGTGGTAACCGAAAATTACAAAGAGAAATTTCACGTGTGAAGTGGCGTTGGAATGAGCGCGGAGAGCAAAATGCGAACTTGTCGCTATGGCCTTTGCGCCTTGCACTTAATTACCGGAGAATGATATGATCAAGTTAAACTCAATCGAAAAGTTTTACTCAAACGAAGTCATTAAAACATACGTCCTGAGGAATATTAGCCTGGAGGTTAGGGAAGGAGAGTTCATCTCTGTCATGGGGCCGTCGGGATCCGGGAAAACAACTCTGCTGAATATCATCGGGATGCTGGACGCACCATCAAACGGCGAATACCATTTCCTGGGCGAGCCGGTTCACAAGATGAGCGAGAAGAAGCTGACTGAGCTCCACAAAACATATATCGGGTTTGTGTTTCAGAGTTATCACCTTATCGATGAACTGACAGTTTATGAAAATCTTGAGACGCCGCTTCTTTACCAGAAAGTAAATGCAAATGACCGGAAAGGAAGAGTCGCAGAAACGTTGGACAGGTTCAACATGGTTGCGAAAAAAGATTTATTCCCGAACCAGCTCTCCGGCGGCCAACAGCAGCTTGTGGCGATTGCAAGAGCCGTCATCGCTGAACCGAAATTGATCCTCGCTGACGAACCGACGGGTAATCTTCATTCAGACCAGGGCAAAGAGATCATGGAACTGCTGAAGGAACTGAACAAACAGGGGACAACCATCATACAGGTGACACATTCCGAGACGAATGCGGCTTATGGCAACAGAATAGTAAGGTTGAAAGATGGATGGATTGAAAAGTGAATACCGGATAGCGCATAGTGCAAAGGGTATAGAGCATAGCGAAAATAAATAAGTAATGAATAAGGGGTAAAGAATTCAGAAGAGGAATTACATGCTGCTTAATTATTTTAAAATTGCATTAAGAAATCTCAAAAAGAATAAAGGATATTCTTTAATAAATATCTTTGGTCTAGCCGTAGGAATTACATGCTGCGTATTAATATTACTTTATGTCCGGAATGAGCTTAGCTATGATAAGTTTTATAAAAATGCCGATTCGATTTATCGTGTGTACATAAAATCGTCAGTTAATGGTCAGGAAAGCTGTAACTGCAAAACGCCCGCACCATTGGGAAATACACTTGTTCGTGAGTTCCCGTAAGTAATGAGACACACAAGAATAGGTTTTTTTGGAAATCATGTTTTGAGGTACAATGATAAGGTTTATAGAGAACGGCGCTTATATACGGCAGATTCGAATTTCTTCGATGTCTTTTCGCTTCCTCTTATAAAAGGTAATCCCAAGACTGTCCTGAGCGAGCCGAATAGTATAGTAATAACTCAATCCGCTGCTCAAAAATATTTTGACAATGAAAATCCGGTCGGAAAAATTCTGAATGCGGATTACCAAACATCATACATGATTACGGGTTTAATGAAAGATTTTCCGGTTAACTCAAGTTTTAGATGTGATATCCTTTTGTCAATGTCAACATATGCGGAAGCAAAAAATGATAACTGGCTCAATATGTCATATACAACGTATATAGTTTTAAAAAAGGGTACCGATCCGGTTATCTTTCAAAAGAAGTTAAAAAAAATTGCGAATGATAATGTAGGACCGCAGGTAGAATCGGTTCTTGGAATTCCTTTCCGTGAATTCCTTAACGAAGGTGATACGTGGAATTTTTATCTTCAGCCGTTAAACTCAATTTATTTACACTCCCAAAGGGATTATGGAATAGACCCGAACTCGGAATGGGCTGACCAAAGCACAAGCAATATTGATTATGTATACATATTCTCAGCGGTAGCTTTTTTCATTTTGCTTTTGGCTATTATAAATTTTATAAATTTGACTACGGCCAGGTCTGAAACCAGATCTAAAGAAGTCGGAATAAAAAAGACACTCGGATCGAATAGGACAAAATTAGTAGGACAGTTTCTTGCCGAATCAATTTTAATTGCACTGGTTTCGGTTCTAATATCAATTACTTTAATAGAAATTACACAGCCGTTTTTCAATGAGTTGGCCGGAAAGAATTTAGAGCTCGAGTTATTTACCAATTTATATACAATTCCCAGTCTGATATTATTTGGCGTAATTATCGGAATAATTTCGGGCAGCTATCCGGCTTTTTATCTTTCATCATTCGGGCCTGTTCATTTGTTCAAATCCGGCTTCGAAAATAGAATTAAGAAGAGCACGTTAAGAAGCGGGCTGGTTGTTGTTCAATTTACGGTCTCAATTGCTTTAATAATAAGTACAATAATTTTTAGAGATCAGCTTAGTTACATTCAAAATAAAAATCTTGGTTTTAACAAGGAATATCTTTATGCAATAAAGAATTTTGGAGTAAGCGAAAACAAATTGCAAGTATTTGAGCATGAATTATTAAAGAATCCGGATGTTATTTCATTAACCAACTCCTCCATGATGTTTTTCAACGGTATTCCGGGCGATGGTTATTCGTATAATAAAAAACAGGCCTCTAATGTTATTTCCAGTCAATACCTTGATGTTGATTATAATTTTTTGAAAACATTTGAAATACCATTACTTCAAGGACGTTTCTTTTCAAAAGAATTCCCGTCGGATACAACATCGGTATTGATAAACGAAGCTATGAATAAGCAATGCGGGGCAGAAGATCCTGTTGGCAACGAATTAATTCAAATGGGAAAACAAACAAAGGAATACAGAATTATCGGAGTGATTA
>JBAPNE010000247.1:0-5979 GCA_049278975.1 Candidatus Kryptoniota bacterium | reverse complement strand
TCGAATATTCAATACCAAATGTCAGCGAAATAATTCCGTCGCTTGTCGTGCGAGCTTCCGAACAGACAATTAAACGAGACGTTCAGGTGATTCAACCTGTGCCGGTCTTGTCAGATACGATGACGCTGGTCCCCCATGCAAATCACTACACAACCATGGCACAGGCAGAGGCATCGATAGTCCCGGCAAGCGGGCATTTCATCACTGCTGGGCTTGAAGTATGGCAGAGAAGCCTGACAAGCGGGCGCGAGAGATATGATTCGAAGACAGATGCAATGTCGGAAGAAGTTCCGCTGCCAAATTCATCCTTTGGAAGCGCCGGTGCGTATGTGCAGGACGAATGGCAATTAATCCCGCAGGCGACCACGATCCTGATCGGCGGCAGATATGATCTCATCCATGTTCACAACGACCTGACAGAAGATACGGTTTATGTGATTAACGCGGCCGGAGAAAAAATATTTCCTGCAAATGAAGATACGCTCTGGGATGCAAACACCTCGCATTCTGCAAGCTGGAGCGCTAATCTTGGAATTCGCCAACGCGTGATGGAGTCGCTCGATGCCTCGCTGCTGCTTTCAAATTCCTTCCGCTCTCCTTCGCTCGAAGAGCGGTACCAGTATTTGAACAACGGCGGCTCTGTCCAGGTCGGCAACCCCAATCTCCAGCCCGAGCAAAGCCTGTCGGTTGACGGTGGATTTCGCTGGCATTATTCGGAAATACGTTTCGACGCTGATGTTTATTATAACTCGCTGAGGAATTTGGTGTCCGAAGTTCTCGGCACATTCGAAGGAAGTCCCGCTCTTGTCGCCGAAAATATCGGCAGAGCGCGGATGTACGGTTATGAGTTGTCGCTTCAGGCGGGAACGATTTCAGATTTTATTTTCGGAGCGACGCTTTCTTATGTACGCGGCGAAGACACAAAGGATCATACGAACCTCCCGCAGATTCCTCCGCTTCGTGGTACGGTGGTTGTCAATTATATGCTCGACAGAATTGGAAGGTTCAATGCGCAATTTGAAACAGATGCAGATCAAAACCTAATCGCCCCGACGGGCGAGACACGCACAGCAGGATACGCGATTGTCGACGCCGGATATTCGAGCGTTCCAGTTTCCACGGGTTCTGTTCCTATCTCGTTTTCGTGTGGAGTAGATAACCTTTTCAATCGCGCATACATGAATCATCTTTCCACGGCACGGCTGATAAAGTATGAGCCGGGGAGAAATATTTTCATAACTGCCTCGATTCATTTTTAAAAAATCAAAATACTATGTTGTGGTTGACGCTTGCGTTTGTATTAGCAGTAAAGCGTACATCTATATTTCTTGTGTAACTAGTCGGCGGGGAAATATTCAGCGAGAGGCGGCTTATGACGAGAGTTACCGGTGCAGCAGTCATCATTGCAGCAGGCTTTCTGATCCTTCGCAACGTCGCGTGAACAATTGTGAGGGCTTTCACGAAGCATAGCAATTAAGATTCACGTTTTTTATATTATTCCCGCGATTGCCCGGTGGTGTAACTGGCAACACGCCTGACTCTGGATCAGGAAAGTCAAGGTTCGAGCCCTTGCCGGGCAGCTACAAATCTTATACTGTCAATTTTAGATTTATAATTTTATCCACGGCGCTATCGTCTAGTGGCCCAGGACGTCGCCCTCTCAAGGCGAAAACACGGGTTCGACTCCCGTTAGCGCTACAAGTCCCACTATCTCCTTCGCATCTTGTATTTTTTTGGTGCCGCATCAATTTCGTGAATATTCTATCGACCACTTTACTTAGCTAACGAATTGAATCAAGCAATGTAATGTGAATCTCTTTCTTCGCTGTCTATCTCGCAAGACGTTTGCATTTCTCATGGTGGTCAAGTAAAATTATAGCAGAGGAAAAACTTGCGAGTGATGCTCAGAGTTTTATCAGATAGCTGCCGTTCACATTTATGCGGGAGTCCCCACAAGTCGGGATCGCAAGCGGTGGTGGCATTTTGTTTATGATATGTTCAGGGCAGTGGACTTGACGCTGAAGAGAACTATCTACGCAGCCATCATCTTCTTACTCTTCCTCCCCATTGCAGGTATGGCTCAAACTGCCAGGCCTGAAAATTCAGTCGAATATACCGGAAGAATGCACAACGGCTACTACTGGCTCGAAATTGAAAAATCCGACTCCATGGAATCTGCAGGGTGGCACAAAACGGCCAATGACTCTGCAACATCTCTAGTAGGGCTGTTCACGATGAAATACCTAAACGGCACGTTCGACGAGATACTAAGTGCTTTTCTAAATGACCACACTATTACTGACAGTGGATACGCCTTAGCTATGCAGGTAAACTCCATGCTTACAGAAGAAATAGATGGAGCATCCTCGTCAGCGGCGGCCGAGATTACGAAGTACAATGCACAAATTATTTTGCTTAACCGGTCTGAAAGCGAGCTCGCCCATCTCAGGGGACTCCGCTACTTGGACGGAGTCACGGATGGTAAGATAGGTTTGTCTGCCGTTGGTTTAACACATGCCCAGGATTTGTTGCCGCGCATGTATCCAAACCCCAATTCTAAATATCCCGATGAATTGATTGATGAATTCTACAGGGATGCCATGAACCTCAACGTGCCGATTTTTTTTGCTTCAGAGTACTGCCTGTGGAGTGCGAACGGTGCGACAGAGACAGATCTGCGCGCATTTCTAAACGTCCTTCGAACAAAGAGCAACGCTTTGCACGCTCCCGATAAGAGAATGACGAAATGGTGATTTCATTTACCACCCAAACTATTTTAGAAAAAGAGCGATGAGAAAAGGCATTTTAATGGCGATAGGAATTTTTCTTCTGACTATTAGCGTTGCCTCTGCTCACAAAAATACTCGATGGCAAAAGCAAAAGACCACGCTGGGGAACATGCTGCCGTTTATTAAATACAATTCTTTGATGTGAGGATGGAAACACGAAGCGCCAAGCAGGATTCAGGGATGGCAGGTTGCGGCTGTTTGACATTGTTTCTCATTATCATTGGAATCTTTGTTGTGTTGGCGTACAACGGCGTTTTCGACACCAGCTCCGATTGGAGCATGAGTGAACCTGTCCACAGGTGCGTGGGGGCTATTGAGATCAGAGATTGGGATAGTTACGTAAGCGCATTTGAGCCGGGCGCTGCTGTCCGTCCGACTTCACCCGGCCCCAAAGTTCACTTCATGAATCTTCGAATTAGCGTCGTTGAGCGAGGCGACAGTAGCGGGGTAATAGACTTGACGGCAGTAGTCAAAGTGGAAGGAACAGAGTATCATTTGCCTCTAAACGTCGAACTAAATATGGTGAAGTCACCTAGGTACGATTTCGTCGGTTCATTATTTGGCCTACGGAAATGGTATATCGCCGCAGGTGATGAATCAGTTCTGCCATTCACATTTGAATATTGATGTACCACGACGTTGGAATTTCAGCTTTCTTATTTCTTGCTGGACAATTGCATTTCTTATGGTGGTCAAGTAAAATGAAGACGGAGAAAAAATTTGTGAAGAAGAAGGAGAAACAAATGAAGAAGATTTTCCAGTTGTTATTTGTAGTGTTTTGCATGTTCATCGGTACGAATCCATTGCACGCCGAGTGGACTCAAACCAACGGTCCCGACGGCGGTAACATCTCTTGCTTTGCTGTTTCCGGTGCAAATCTCTTTGCCGGAACGAGTGACGGCATCTTCCTATCGACCAACAACGGCACAAGCTGGACTCAAGTTAATACAGGCTTGACAAACACGGATGTCTATGCTCTTGTCAACTCTGGGATGAATCTCTTTGCCGGGACGGATGACGGCGTGTTTCTTTCCACCAATAATGGCACGAATTGGGCTGCGATTAATGTGGACTTAATGACCGCTGTTTTGTCTCTTGCCATTTCTCCCAATGAGACAGGCGGCACAAATATCTTTGCCGGAACTTTAGGCGGCATATTTCTGTCAACCAACAATGGCACAAGCTGGACTGCGGTCAATTCAGGATTGACGAATCCTTTTGTCCATGCTCTTGTCACCTTTGGCACGAATCTCTTTGCCGGAACTTATGGCGGCGTATTTCTGTCAACCAACAACGGCACAAGCTGGACTCAAATCAATAGAGGTTTGACGAACACTCAAGTCAATGCTCTTGTCGTCTCTGGCACTAGCATCTTTGCAGGAACTGCTGGCGGCGGCAGCGTCTTTCTATCGACCAACAACGGCAAAAGTTGGACAGCAGTCAACACAGGCTTGCCGAATTTTGAGGTCTGGGCTCTTGCCGTCTCCGACACAAATCTGCTGGCCGGGACTTATGGTGGTGGAGTTTGGCGACGGCCACTTTCGGAGATGACAGCTGTGGAGGACAATAGAAACAATGTTCCGTTGCAATTCTCACTTTCTCAGAACTATCCAAACCCCTTCAATCCTTCAACGAGTATCAACCATCAACTTCAAACAGTTAGCCATGTTACGTTGAAGGTTTATGACATACTTGGAAGAGAAGTGGGAACCCTTGTGAACTCGATGCAAAGCGAAGGTGAACACAGCACTAATTTTGACGGAAGCAAATTTTCAAGCGGAGTGTATCTCTATCGGCTTGAAGCGGTTAGGTCGGATGGTGAAAGATTTGTTGCCACTAATAGAATGGTATTAATAAAATAGAGGACTGACAGGAATACATTTCAAATTGACCAAAGCGAAACTTGTTAATAAACGCTATGGTACAGTTCGATTACTTCGCTTGTTTTCAGGAGGATGGATCGGAAGAGTCTTAGTTTCGATAATCGGGCTTATTCTTTTGGCAGCAGATCCCGCTTTTGCTCAAAAGAAATATTCAGCAGTCAAATTGGCCAACATGGAAGGACATTCAGCCGCCGTGGTAGGAAAGATATATCAAATTGTTAAATCCCGGAAAGGAATAATTTTTATTTACATCGGTGGAAAATATCCGCACAACTCATATACCGGAGTTATATATGCGAAAGATGCAAGAAATTTCAAGGATGTTTATAAATACAGGCAAAAGACAGTTGAGATAAATGGAGAGGCTCACACATATCATGGCACACTTGAGCTAATTTTAAATGCTCCTGAGGAAATAAGAATTGCGAAATAGGGGAGAAGAATTTATGTATCAGAAATATCAGCTGTTGGCTGTTGGACTAGATGGTTTTTTAGTCGATGTACTTCTTCACCGTTGACTCGAAGAATGCCTTATCTCTTGTCCCGATCCATTTGTCAACTATCTTTCCGTTTTTGTCAACAAGGAATGAAGTCGGAATTGCGTTTATGTTGCCGTAAGCAGCGGCAATATTGTTGTTATCAACCACGATTTGATAAGTGAGCCCGTTCTCGGCCGCGAAACTAGACAAATTGCTCAATTCATCACCGCCCTTGTCCACGGAGACGCCGATGATGATCAATCCTTTCGAGGCATATTCGTTGTTGATTGCCTCAATGTCGGCAAGTTCTGCTTTACACGGCCCGCACCATGTTGCCCAGAAGTTTATCAGAACATTTTTTCCTCTCAAATCGCCCAATGAAATTTGCTTGCCGTTGCTATCGTACCACGAAAAATCGGATGCGGTCTCGCCAGAAGAAGAATTTACGTTGACAACGAAAGACACGTTTTTCTTGTAATTATTTTCTGAAGTGGTTTTTGAATCCAAAGCCGCTGAACTTTTCTCAGCGGGCTGTTTGCTGCAAGAGTTGAAAATAAATCCCGCCGCGACAATAAGAAGTAGGTATCTCATCGCCTAGTCTCCCGGATATTCTTCATTATTTTTTTACATCGTCAAGATATGCGATGAGATCTTTCTTATCAAGATTTGAGGTGGTGACGCAAATGTGATCGCCGAAGCTCCAGGCAGCTTGGGTGTCTCCATTCGCATCTTGTCCCCAGAACCATTCGTTGTTTGCCATCGCTTTTGTGCAATTTGAAGGGAATGAAATTTTATTTGAGCTTACAACCTGTTTTGAGAAACTGCATA
>JBAPNE010000246.1:0-5568 GCA_049278975.1 Candidatus Kryptoniota bacterium | reverse complement strand
CGACTCGAGAGAACCAGAAAATTGCTAGAGCTCGGCCGAGCATCCATGATGCAGTGATCGAAGCGCTTGTCAATGAAAGTAATTGAAGGAGCCTGTGTTTACGATCTCTGAGGAACGTAGGTTTGTTTCGGAGTTCGATAATGACCTGCTCAGGAATTTCAAACGTCAGCCATGATTGGTTCTGCGCTTCGACCAGATTCTTAAACCTTGTCTGAGATTAAGTCTCAGCGGCGTGCTTCAGCTTCTTTAGGAAAATTAAGTCCAAAGACCAAGAAATAATCGCCGCTATGACCAATATCAAAAAGAATTGCCATAAGTGCAATTTAATGTAAAATCGTCCGACGAATCCTGCCAGATAGCTACCAATCGCTTGACCCGCGAACCACCCTCCCATCATCATCCCTTTCATCCGTGGTGGTGCGACTTTTGATACAAAGGATATTCCCATGGGGCTTAAGAATAATTCGGCGAGCGTTATTACAAAATAAGAAGAGATCAGCCAGTAAGGACTGACACGGGCAAACGCAGTCATAGAACCGGGAGCCGGCAATCCGATCGATCCAAATATCATAATTGTAAATGCTAAGGCAGTAACGAACATTCCAAGTCCAACCTTGCCGGGAGAAGACGGCTCCCGATTCTTTTTGTTAAGCCACGCGAAAGCTCCGACAATGATTGGTGTTAGAAATAATATGAATAGAGGATTGAACGATTGGAAACTTTCCGGCGAAATAGTATTATAGGCAGGGGAAGTCAAGAGCTTAAGTGATATAGTGGCAACAGCTGCCAGAGATATGATTCCGCAAATTAGCCGCGATTTACTCGACGATTTATTTCTCAACATGGTCGATAAGGAAAGGATCAGTACCATGATAGAGAGGAGTGAAACTGGGTTGAACAAAAGGTATGTGAACCTATCAACTTCGTTCATCGTATAATTCTTAGCAAACAAAGTCAACGTGTATCCGTTTTGGTAATAAGCCATCCAGAAAAAAATTATTATTGCGAAGATTATTGTCAAAGCCGCAATGCGTTCCTTCTCTTGAGATTTTGTCAATGTGATTTCTGCTCGTGGTGCGTTAGCATCTTTTGTCCTGTAATCGGCCGCTTTATAATATTTCTTGAAGGATAAGAAAATTGTGATGCTTATGACGATTCCTATTGCACAAACACCGAATGCGGCATTGTACGCGTGAGCAAGCGAGAAATGAAAATGTTCAATCATAAAATTCTTTGTCGTTGCTGCCGCGATTGGTCCGAGGAAAGCGCCCAAATTAATTCCCATGTAGAAAATATTGAAAGCAGCATCTTTCAGCGAACCATCTGCGTGAGAGTATAAATTGCCGACGATAACGTAAGTGTTAGGTTTGAACAGCCCGTTCCCGATAGCGATAATGCACAAAGCTGTGAAAAGCAGTGCCGGCTCCTTCGTCGGCACTGCCATCAAAATATATCCTATACCGGACGTGAATGCGCCCAGCAAGATCGTCCTACTGTAGCCTAATACTCTATCGCTAACTATCCCGCCGAACAGCGGTAGAAAGAAAGTTGCCGCTATGAATAATCCGTAAATATTTCCGACCGTTGCAGCATCCCAATGAAAATTTTCTTGAAGGTAAAGGACAAATATTGCAAGTATTGTATAGAAACCGAATCGCTCCCACATTTCGGTAAAGAAAAGCACGAAAAGTCCCTTAGGATGATTATTAAACGTCTTGCTGCCTCAATTGAGTTGAAGAAAAGTTCATTCGGAAAACTCCGGATAAATATAATCACAAATTTTCTTAATCCCACAAGCGGAATTCCCGGTAAGAAAGATGTTTCACAAATATTTATTGCTCCAAGAATTTATGTTTGTATTTCTTTGACAGTGCATATAAATTGCTTAAATGTGATGCGTGCCACTATGCTGCAGCTGTTTACAGCATCAAAAACATAGGTGAGAAATGAGAATTTATTTTTCAGTTGTCATATCCGCGCTTCTTTTTATCGCATTATCGAACGCAGCGCCATCTACTCGGACCATCGTGATGAAAGATAACTGGCAGATACAATCCACCGATAAAGCGAATGTGGGAGCTAAAGTCCTTTCGACACGGTCTTTCGTTCCTGAAGGCTGGTACAAAGCCACTGTCCCTTCAACGGTCGTCGGCACTCTAGTGGCGGATGAGGTTTTTAAGAATCCATTTCAGGGCAGAAACCTCGACAATATTCCCGACTCACTTTTTAATAACCCATGGTGGTACAGAACGACTTTCCCGCTCCCCAAAATGACGAAGAATTCAGATCATGTCAGCCTGAAGTTTCTTGGGATCAATTACAAGGCAGATATCTGGTTGAATGGGAAATTGATATCAAGCAGCGACTCCATCGTTGGAGGATTCAGACAATTCGAGTTTGATATTACCGATTATGTTGAGTTTGGCGGCACTAATGTTCTCGCCGTGAAAATATATAAACAGGGACCGGGAGCAATCACTCTCGGATTCGTGGATTGGAATCCTTATCCGGCGGACCGAGACATGGGTTTATGGCGCCCCGTAGAGATACACATAACGGGCGATGTTGCGATCGAAAATCCATTCGTTGCGACAAGAGTCGACACCGCCACTCTCAAGCAGGCCGAGCTCACGGTCTCTGCTGAACTGACGAACATGTTAGACCATAAAGTAGCAGGCACTTTTGAGGGAAAGATCGGCACGATCTCATTTTCGCAGAAAGTTTATTTGTTGTCTCATGAAAAAAAAGTTGTATCGTTTTCTCCAGCAGTATTTCACCAGCTCGTGATAGAAAATCCGCGGCTCTGGTGGACCCACGATTTCGGCAGACCGAGTCTCTATCGGATTCATCTTGAATTTAGGGGGAACAGTACACTTACAGATTTCACGGATCTAAAATTCGGGATAAGACAAGTTAGTGATTATATAAATTCATATGGTTTCAGGGGGTACAAACTAAATGGCAAAAAAATTCTTCTGCGCGGTGGTGGATGGACCGATCACATTTTCCTGGATCAGGACAAACGAAATCTCGAAGCACAAATTGATTATGCTGTCAACATGCACCTGAACACAATCAGGATGGAAGGCTTCTGGGGGGAAAACAGTGACATTTACGATCTTTGCGATGAGAAAGGGATACTCATCATGGTCGGGTGGAGCTGCCAATGGGAGTGGCAGAATATATTCGGAAAGCCTAACGATGAGTATGGGGGGATTAAATCTCCGGAAGATATGGCCACCGCGGCTCAATCGTTTGAGGATCAAATAAAATGGCTGCGAAATCATCCAAGCATTTTTGTTTGGGCCTGCGGAAGCGACCTAATTCCTCGCCCCGATCTTGAAAGAAAATATTTGAAAATACTAAGCGAGTGTGACACAACGCGGCCGTGTGTCGCTTCAGCTGCCGAACACACAAGCGAAGTGACCGGGCCGACTGCTGTAAAAATGCGCGGACCCTATGACTACGTACCGCCGGTTTACTGGTTTGCCGACACGGCTTATGGCGGCGCGTTTGGTCTCAACACAGAAACGGGCCCTGGACCGCAAGTTCCGAGAATTGAATCGTTGAAAAAAATGCTTTCACCCGATTCTCTTTGGCCGATTAACGGAGAATGGTTCTATCATTGTTCACGAGGGATATTTCGCGATCTGGCGAGGTACGATGACGCAATAGATAAAAGACTCGGTAATCCATCAAGTTTGGACGATTACGAAAGGAAAGCTCAGTTCACGAATTACGAGGCTATGCGTGCCATGTTCGAAGCATTCGGCGCAAAAAAGTTCAAGGCGACGGGCGTGATCCAGTGGATGTACAATTCCGCCTGGCCTAAGATGTGGTGGCAGCTCTACGATTACTATTTGAATCCGACCGGGGCATTTTACGGAGCACAGAAAGCTTGTGAACCGATTCATGTGGAGTACAATGCCGCCGACGGTGGAATCGTGATTGTCAACTCCACTCTTGAACCCAGTAACGACTTCCAGCTGAAAGCAAGAGTACTCAACTTCAATCTAAAGGACAGATTTAATTTTGAAAAGTCGATAGGTGTTTCCGCGAACACTTCCGACGAAGTTTTCAGAATTCCGAAGGCTGATTCACTCTCACGAACTTACTTCCTCGATTTGAGGCTGTACCGTAATGATAGCCTCGTAAGTTCAAACTTCTATGCGCTTTCCACCCAGCTGGATACGTTGCACTGGAAAAAATCATCGTGGTACGTTACGGAAAGCTCTTACGCGGATTTGACGGAACTCAATAAACTTCCCGAAATAAAATTGGAGACGAAGGAGCAAATTGCGCATCGCGCTGGTGACTATTTTGTGAAATGTGTCCTTCGTAATCCCACCGACAAACTGGCATTTATGATCTATCTATCGGTCAAAAAAGGGAAGACCGACGATTCCGTGCTCCCGATTTTTTGGGATGACAATTATATCACACTTCTTCCGGGCGAGACGAGAACAGTTCAAGGTTATTTCCATGCCGACGATCTTCAGGGGGAAGCTCCACGTATTAAGATTTCCGGATGGAATGTTGATTGACTCTTTTAGTTAAATCGTAAAAAAATGATAGGGATAAAATGAAAAGAAATTATTATATCGTAGCTTTAATTTTTCTCACATTTTTCGTGATTTCATTTATTACAAATATATTGGGTGCGCTTAATCCTGATGTTATCCAAAGCTTTAGTTTAAGCTTGACTTTGTCCGCGCTATTGCCGTTCGCTTTTTTTATAGCTTATGGAGTGATGTCGATCCCGGCAGGGATGCTTGTCGAAAAATATAAAGAAAAGTCGATAATGCTTTTGGCTTATGTGGTTGCCTTTGCCGGGGCTTTACTTTTCTCGATGTTTCCACATTACCTGATTTTTTTAATTTCACTATTTCTAATGGGCACCGGCATGGCCATGTTGCAAGTAGCAATTAACCCACTTCTAAGAGTTTCCGGCGGGGAAGAGCATTTCGCTTTTAATTCTGTTATGGCACAATTGATATTTGGGGGAGCATCATTTATTGCACCGATGTTCTTGGCATACCTTATAACCAGTCTTGGACAAAAACCGGACACCAACACAGTTAAGTTTATCTTCTCAGGATTAGTTCCGGAAACCTTACCATGGACTTCGTTTTATTGGGTATTTGCATTGATTACATTATTAATGGTTATAACAATTCTATTTTCTAAATTTCCTGCAGTTGAGAGGAAGGATGATGAAAAGGCAGGAACTTGGGAAACTCATAAAAAGTTATTCAAGCAGAAGGTGGTTATTCTTTTTTTCATCGGGATATTTGCTTATGTAGGAACAGAGCAAGGTGTCTCTTATTGGCTCTCTAAGTTTCTTTATACTTATCATAACTATGATCCGCTGACTGTTGGTGCATCTATTGTCGGATGGTTTTGGGGAATGATGTCGATTGGTTGTTTAATCGGTTTAATCCTTTTAAAGCTTTTTGACAGCAGAGGGATCTTATCGGTTGCGGTTATATCGGCTGCAATATTTTTATCGCTTGCCCTGTTTGGTTCAGATAAGATTGCGTTATACGCTTTCCCGATGGTAGGATTTTC
>JBAPNE010000245.1:0-11414 GCA_049278975.1 Candidatus Kryptoniota bacterium | reverse complement strand
AGACAATTCCCGGCGCGATGTAGAAATATGGCCTCCCGTAGCTCGGTATCTCAAAAATTCGGTGCGTCTTCAAAAGCTCTCCGATGAACATCGCGAGCACGCCGATGGAAAAATCAATTATCGCCGGCGAAATCTTTTTAAGAAACCTGAAGAATAAATTCGTCTGTCGATTTAGAAATATGGCAAATTTCAGAGAAAGCGAAAGAAGCGTCCCAGAACCGTATCTTTTCCCGACGAACACACTCATGGCGCGATAAAATTCGTAATTCTGATTTATACTGCTTCGTCTGGTGCTCTCGCCTTTGAAATGAATGGCGGTTGTCTGCGGAGTATAATAAATTTTGTATCCTACTTTTTTAATTTTATAACAGAGGTCTATATCCTCGCCGTACATAAAATAATCCTCGTCGAATCCTCCAACCATTTCGAAAACTTTTCGAGGAATGAACATGAAGCTCCCGCCGATTGCATCCACCTCGTGAATCTTTTCAGAGTCCAAATACGTTAGGTTGTACCGTCCAAACATTTTCGTTTTTGGAAGAAGAGAACTCAATCCTGAAATTTTTGTGAAAGCTACCCACGGAGTCGGGAATCCCCTTCGACATGATTTCTGAAGAGTGCCGTCCGCATTCAGCACCTTACAGCTCGATGCTCCTGATTCAGGATGGAAATTCGAGAAAGCAAGCATTTCTTTAATCGTGTTTTCTTCCACAATCGCGTCGGGGTTAATCAGTAAAAGAAATTCTCCAGACGATATCCTTACACCTTGGTTGTTCGCCTTTCCAAACCCGACATTCGTACGATTTTCTATCAACTTAACATCAGGATGATTTCTTTTCAAAAAATCTACGGTGTCGTCATCGGATGAATTATCGACAATGATTATTTCCGATTCTATACCGACAAGCGCATGACGCAACGAGGCAACAAGGTTCTCTAAGAAGCCGCGGACATTGAAGCTGACAATTATTACAGAGACTTTCGGATTCAATGCTTTCTCAAATCAAAAAATTTCAGTATCCTTCCGAAGCCGAGTATCAAAACAATCTTCACTCCTTCTAAAACAATCTTCCTCGACATCTTGCTCTTCCCGACTCGCCTTTCGGTAAAAACAATCGGAACCTCAACAATTTTGAAACCTCTTCTGTAAGCGCGCACATTCATCTCCACCTGAAAAGCATAGCCGCTGGAGCGAATCGAATTCAAATTTATCGATTTCAGCACAGCAATTTTAAATGCTTTGAAGCCGCTCGTCATGTCGTTTACTGGAACACCTGTAACAACTCTGGCAAAAATATTTGCGCCGTAACTCAAGAGCAGACGCTTCATCGGCCAGTTAAGAACCGAGACACCATACGCATAGCGAGAACCAACCGCAACATCAGCGTGATTCAGGAGAGCTTTCTGGAATTTCGGGATCTCAGACGGCTCATGGGAGGAGTCCGCATCCATCTCCATGACATAATCATACCCGTTGTCGATAGCGTATTTGAAACCCGCAACATAAGCAGTTCCAAGTCCGCCTTTGTCTTTGCGAGAGAGAAGATGGACCTTCGCATCATTTCTCGAAATGTCCTCCACAATTCTTGACGTCCCATCAGGAGAATTATCATCCACGACCAAAATCTCACTGTCCGGGGACCATTCCAGAACTTTCGGTATAACGATCCCGATATTTTCAGCTTCGTTATAAGTAGGGATAATGACAAGAATTTTTCCTGGGGATTTCAGTGACATACTTTTTAACAATAAGGTTTAAAGTTTAGTAACAAGAATTCGCAGTTTTGAATTTGAGCCAGCATTACCCGTGCCCCCTTCCCATCAGTACATGCGACAGCGTGTTCAGTACAATTTTAAAATCAAGACGAAGAGACATGTTTTCTATGTAAAACAAATCGTATTGCAATTTGACTTTAACGTCCCCAATATTTTGGTCATATGTGTGTTTCACTTGCGCCCAGCCAGTAATACCCGGTTTCACTTTTAGTCTACGTTTGTACAAAGGGATTTCTTTAGATAACTGCTCCACGAAAAATGGCCTCTCAGGACGGGGACCCACAAGGCTCATATCCCCTTTGAGCACATTGATGAACTGTGGAATTTCGTCGATATGAAACTTACGTATGATTCGGCCTACCTTCGTGACCCTGGGATCATTTTTGTCTGCCCATGTTGGCCCTGTATGTTTTTCTGCGTTCTCATACATCGAACGGAACTTGTAAAGCGTAAAATTCCTGCCTTCTTGCCCCACTCTGTCTTGTTTATATATCACGGTTCCCCTTGATTCCAATTTAATGGCCAATGCGACCAACAGCCACAACGGCAAACCGACAACCAGGAGCAACATTGAGAAAAAGAAATCAATTGTTCTTTTTGTTGCTTCCTCCCATGGCTGCATAATCTGCGGCATAATCTCAATGAGCGGAAAGCCATAAACCTGTCCGACTCTCACCTGCCCTGATACAGCATCGTGCAGATCGGGGACCATTTTCAATAAGATATTTTCTCCATTTACTTCAGATAATATTCTGTTAAGCTGTTCCCTCTCATTTTCTTCAAGTGCGATTATAATTTCTTGAGCATGCGAATCATGAATCGCTTTTGTCAGATGGCTCACGTTATCGATGATTGGAACAGGCAGGTTATCGCAGGAGGAAGGTTCCATGGATATGAAACCGACTGGTTTATAACCTAGAGCTTTGTATCGCACGGACATATTATAGACTTCAACTGCTCTCTCACCTGCTCCAATAATCAGTGTGTTGTGCAATCCATAACCTTTGAGCAAGAGATTCCTCTGGAAAGTCCTCAATGCTATCCTTCCACCGCCAGCGAAAAACACGATCAGGGCCCAATAAATAACTATGAGGAGTCGAACGTGAGTGACTTGACCATTTGTCACATCGTCAAAGAAAATCGCGAAGAAAAGAAGTACCACAGCAAATGTTGATGCCTTCATCAGCGTTGCGAACTCATCAAATCTTGAATGTAAACGGGAATATCTGTAAAGGCCCCAGAACCAAAAGACGACCATGGTGAATAGTGAGAGCATAACTACAGGTCCCCAAAAATCAGGAATGGTAATTACACGATAGAGCCCACTGCGAATACGGATAAAATAATAGAAGGAATTGGCGACAGCTAATAGTAGGAAATCTGCAATTAGCAACAACGCCGGTTCACCCTGTCTGGACTTTATTCTCTCGATACGTCCCACTTTGCATCCTGTGGTTTAACAAGTGATTTCATCATTCCCACGACAAGCCCAGCATTCGCAATCAGGAAGTAACCGAAATGGGCGGCAACCGGAATCTGTGAGCCTAAATATAGGCACATAATACCGATTGCTGCTGTAAAGTAAAAAGCTGCCTGTGCGACCGCCGAAACAAAATATAATTCACCGTGTGCAAGCAGCAGCAGATTTGAGAAAATCATTATAAGGAGTAAAAAGGGTGCCAACCAACGTATTATTTTATGAGACCAAAACGAGTAGGCTACGAATCCTTTAAACGGATTCATTAATGCCAACGATGACTTCAGAGTTCCCATGATTGCTTCACCCACTTTAACTTTTCTGAAGAATTCGGTTTTAAAACTATTAGAATTCTCAAAGGCAAGCGCATCGGGCTCGTACACAAAATAATATCCCTTTTCAATCAGCCGCAATGGTAATATGAAGTCATCCGCAATTCTAGATTTGCTGTCGAATGGTGCGAAGAGGTTACGGCGAATTGCATAGATAGCACCGTTAGCTCCCAAGGTCATTCCTTGATCCCCTTCAAGCTTTTTCATCCAGCTTTCAATGCCCCAATACTCAGACTCCATGTTTGATCCTTTTGCCCTATCCTTTGCATGAAGCTCAAGCCTACCACAAACTCCTCCTACCTTATCATCATCAAAGTGTCTCTCGAGTCTCCTCAAGGAATCTGCATCAAGCCGAGTGTTCGCATCGGAGAACATTATCACCTCGCCATCGGCATATTTGTAAAGATCGTTCAACACCCACACTTTCCCCCTGTTAACCTGAAATGGAATAACCCTTAGTCGCTTGTCGTTGAATTCTCTCAAAATTTCATATGTCCGATCAGTAGCACCATCTATTCCTACTATGATCTCGAATTCGGGATAGTCGATTGTGAGTAACTCTGACATTCTTTTGGAAACGGCGCTCTCCTCGTTGTATGCCGATATCAAGATCGATATTTTCCTTTTAGGCTCTCGGGCACTGTTCTTCAACTCATATCGTTTTCTGGCAGTGGAAAGGAACACGAGAGAGATTGGATATAGAAGGTAGGAGTGGACGATCAAAATAAACGCCCCCCAAAAAACAGCTTCAACCAACAATGCCGACTCCATTCAAAATATTCTTGTAATCTTCAAGCAATTTTTCTTTACAAAATTCCATTTGCTAGATTTAGAATTTCGATCTCGCCGCCATCATCGCGCGGGGTAAACCTGAGATACAACTTGAAACATTTTCATGAGAGCAACTACCGCAACATATATGGGATAATACTTAAGTCTTGATTAAGATTTTTCTATTTCAAAACCGCCTGTTTTTGAGTTTCGAGTGCGTATCCCGCTGCCTTCGCATCACCATAAAACATTTTCACAGTATCAAGAGAGTACTCGTCTAAATCTTTCCCCAACAGATTCATCTTCTTTATGAGATCGTTAGTAACAGTGATGATGTGGCAGCCAATCTCGTCAGCCTGAACAATGTTCAAAACTTCACGTGGACTTGCCCATATAAGTTCTATGGACGGATATGGCTTGAGAAACTTAACTATCTCACTCATTATTGGAACAGGGTCACGACCGGAATCTGCAATCCGTCCGGCAAACACGGAGACATAACCTCCCGGTCCACCAATCATATTCGGGACCACCTTCTTAACCTGTTCAACAGTCATCATGGCGGTGACATTTACTTTCACACCTTGACGTGTCAGTCTTCCGATCAGACTTGTGCTCAGAATTCCCTTAGTGTTCGTGATAGGTATTTTCACCCGAACATTTTCTCCCCATGATGCAATCTCCAAGGCCTGTTCCTCCATTTCATCGAAATCGTCGGAGAAGACCTCGAATGAAATTGGCTTATGCCGGATTTCGCTGAGAACGTCAAGAGCAAAAGCTTTGTAGTTCGTTATCCCTGCCTTTTTCATAAGAGTGGGATTGGTTGTAAATCCCGCAATGTTGGAATTTTGGGCCATCTCAAGCATTCCTGCTTTCTCAGCACCGTCAGCAAATATCTTCACTTTCAGGTTCCGCATGTTATCCTTTTTGTAAATTCTAGGTTATTAATAAGATAGTAAAAGTTGGTGCGTAATTCAGCACTTTAAGTTCCGACTTTTCTACCGTGTAGATTCCCACTTTGTCGGATTTACTTGAAGTCTTGGATGAGAAACCAGCAAGTGCCAAACTAGAGACTGAAAACCTTCTGTGAGGGGTGTGATATGTTCAGAACTCACTGTCGGAATCAGTATGACTGCATCGCCAGTTCGTCTTGTGTAACCACCATCTCTGCCTACCACACCCACAACTTTCGCACCCACCTCCTTCGCATATTTCACGACATGTACGATATTCGAGCTTATATTTTTTTCCTCGTTCCCACCACCGACTGAAAAAACAAACACGCAATCTCGTTCGCTGAAACGGCTTACTTTGAGCCAATTCAAAATTGAGACATCCCAGCCTTCGTCATTCACTCGCGCTGTAAGTTCCGAAATATTATCGTATGGTGCATACGCCTCGAAATTGCACAATTTGCGAAAATCACAAGTCGCATGAGAGGCATGCCCGGCACCTCCACCTGAGCCCACAATAAACAACCTCCCACCTTTCTCTCGAACTTCCAATAGAATCGCAACAACTTGCTCAACATCATCAGAATTGATTTTCTTTAGCACATCAGCGCTTTCAGATAAAAAATGATTCGAAAAGCTCACGCTATCCTCCAAGAATTTGTCCTGCATTTAAGTCTTCCAGTTTCTCAATTTTAAAATCGGAATCTACGACAGTGTTTGCATTGTAACGAGTTTCCAGAAAAGCTGTCTTGATTCCCGCGTTTTTTCCCGCCGCAATGTCTTTCCAGCCATCACCTACAATTAGACATTCTTCCTTTTTCAGGTTGTATCTCGAAATCATCGTTTCAATCATTCCAGGTTTCGGCTTTCGACAATCGCAATTGTCTGGGTCATCGTGGATGCAGTACAAAACCTCCTTGAAATTGAATGCGCTTTCGACAACAGCTGTCATCGCATGTAAAGTGATCTCGGATAATTTTCCACGTGCAATGTCGGGTTGATTCGAAACTATGAATAGGTCCAGTCCTCTTCGTTGGATTGATCGGTAGAAGCAAACAAACTCTTGCCTAATTTTGAACTCCTCAAGTCGGAGTGGTGAAAAAGCTCCGCCGTCTCTGAATATTATCTCATTCACAATCCCATCTCTATCAAAAAAAATATTCTTAAAGCTTGAGATCACCACTATCTCCAAGTAGAGCGCGTAGGAGTTCAGGAGTATCGAACGCTTTCAGAGCAACCAGTGAACGAACTCCATACAATGGCACGCTTTCTTTGAGTAACCGTGGAAAGATATCCTGTCCAAAATCTGAAAAACCTCGCGGTATATAGTTAAGAATTTTGGGACTCAAGTAATAAATGCCCGCATTTACCCAATGGCTCGCCGTCACTCCTGCCGACGGCTTCTCTAAGAAACGAACGATTCTTCCATCTTCATCAAATTCCCCAACCCCGCTTTGATCTACATCTTCTCTATGATGGAACGCGATAACTCCGATGCACCTATTGTTCTGGAAGGCAGTTTTCAAAGTCTGGAGATCATATCGGGAATAATTGTCCCCATAAAGAACATAAAAACTTTCACCCTCCAATTGACTACGAAAGTTGTTCAAAGCTCCAGAGGTTCCCAAAAGTTCCGGCTCATATGAATAGTAAATCTTCACGCCGAACTTTGTGCCGTCTCCAAAGTACGCCCTTATGTTTTCAGCAAGGTGGTGCGTGTTAATGTAGATTTCCATAATCCCATGTTGCTTGCACAACTCTAGATTGTGCTGAAGCAATGGTTTCCCATTATACTCTATCATTGGCTTGGGTGTGGCCTGCACAACCCCTTTCAGACGTTCACCCTTTCCTGCCGCAAGCAGTACAGCTTTCAACTAATGTTCCCCTTCGCAAATTCTTTCCGGATGAAATCAATTGAAGTCGATAACCCCGTCTTAAGATCAATCTTAGGTTCCCACCCAAGTTTCCTTGCCTGGGTGATATCAGCAAGGTTTGCGATGGCTTCTGCCGGAAGGTCAGGTTGATAAATTGGTTTTATCTTGGAATCGAGTAATGATGCTATTGTCTCATAAATCTCATTGACAGAGAAATTCGTGCCCGAACCGAGATTGAATACTCTGCTTGTGGTGCGTGGATCGGTGACGCACATCTCATGAAAGTCATTGATGTCATCAACGTGGATGAAGTCCCGGCGCTTCTCCCCTGTACCATAAATCACTGGCTGTTCATTTCTTAATAATTTTATTATGAATGCACTAAACACGGGCGGAATCGTGCGTCGATAGTCTTGCCTCGGGCCATAGACGCAGAAATATCTGAGTGCTGTTGTCTTCAAGCCAAAAAACTTCGCATAACTATCGGCGAAATACATTGATGAAAGCTTGCTTATCGCATAAAAGCTTTCCGGCTTAATGTCTGATTCGGGTGTCGGCAATATCTTGCTTCCCTCATAGAGAGCAGACGATTCTGCATATATAACTTTCTTAACGCTGGCACGCCTTGCGGCTTCGAACACATTTACCGTTCCGCGAACGTTTATGTCTGCAGTCTCTACAGGATCAAGTTGACAATCACTTATACAATTCTTGGCAGCAAAGTGGAACACGTAATCAGAGTGTTGGAAAAATGGATAGATGGATTTATCGCGGATGTCCATCTGGTGGAATTCCACTCCTTCAGGGACTTGTTCAAGGACACCGTATGAGAGGTTGTCGATGCCGATTACCCGGTACCCCTTCTGCAGTAGGCGGTCAGCAAGGTTAGAACCTATGAAGCCCGCGACGCCGGTTATAAGGACCGTAGGATAGGGAGAATTGGGGACAGGTGGACCAGCGAAATGAGAACCTCGCAGTGAATTTTTAGGTTGAGACAGTTTCATGATACGCTTATTTCACACGGTCTCTTCATCCCACAGTCTTCTTTTTTGCACATCATATATTCACCAGTTCCTTGCTTCCTTCCCAGTCGAACTTAAAATCCATGTACCGCAAGCCTTCAGCCTCCATGGCTGCTCTCAGTTCTTTGCGCTTCCCGTAGTCGACACAGAAGAGAAGAAATCCTCCTCCACCTGCCCCCATCAATTTTCCGCCGATTGCGCCGCTGCCTAAGGCCTTTGTGTACCATCTATCAATTTCCCCACTGCTCATCTTGTTTGAAATCTTTTTCTTCTCGAGCCAATGTTCGTGCATCAATCGACCGAACCCCGATACATCATCATTTTCCAACGCAATCTTGACCTCTTTGCCAATTTCCTTGATCATATGCATCGCCTTTATGGCAACTTCCTCGTCCACTTTTGCTTTTTGACTCTGTTCGCCAAGGATCTCATTGGCGTCTCGCTGTATTGCCGTATAAAACATCATAAGCCTGTTCTCAAGTTCATAGATGGTCTCGTGACCGATCTGCAGACGAGTAACTGTCACATTACTGAGCCTGTCTATTTCCAAAGTGATTATGCCACCGTATGCAGCAGCGTACTGATCCTGTTTCCCGATTGGCTTTCCTATAAGATCAATCTCCACCTTACAAGCCTCCTCAGCAAGCTCCTGGACCGGAATATGTCTGCGCTGCATAGCGTTCAAGGCTCTGAGAAGTCCAACGGTGTAAGAACTTGATGAGCCCATACCAGTTCCAGCGGATAAATCGGCCATGGAGTGAATCTCGAGCGGCTGGCATATCTTTAGGTACTTAAGCGCCTCACGCACAATTTCATGCTCAATTTTTCCGATGTCTTTAAGGCCAACAACCTCCGTTTTGTTATAGGCAATCTTAATTTTATCAACCAATGCCGGCTGATTCAGGTTAATGTACATGTACTTGTTTATGGCAGCGGTAACAAGGAAACCTTCATACTTCTTGTAGTATGATGGCAAATCGGTTCCACCACCACCAAGTGGGAGACGAAACGGTGTTCGCACTACGATCATTAATTAACCATTCTTTCTTCTTGACCTATATTAAATTATGTAATAATAAGAATTGCCTGCGTTTAAATCACCGCACAGACTGTTACCGCCACATGTTGTTCAGAAAACTTCACATATATCTTTGTAGGACGGACTCGAAACCCAGCTTTTGTTTTACACCGAGAAGATAGCATTAATCTAATGAAGACCAAATGAAACAAGCATCAAATCTTTATGTAATTAGAATTTTCAATCAAGACCCCATCCCTATTTTAATCCGGGTGATTTCCTCTTCTTATCAATTATTTCATTGTAAGTATGCCAAAACATATCGCCGATCCTGTGCCAAGAGTATTCGTCGCTCACAAATGATCCCGCTTCTTTACCAATTGCTTTACAAAGGTTCCCATCGTTCAAAAGCAACAATACTTTTTCAGCGAAATGTTTTGCAGTATCGGCAACCATAATATTTTTGCCGGGTTCAGTTTTAATTCCTTCACAACCAATCGAAGTTGTAACGATCGGTTTGCCTGCCGCCATTGCTTCTAGAATTCTTATTCTAATTCCGCTGCCAGCAAGCAATGGCACGACCATGACTCTTCCTTTCTCGAAGGCTTGACGCACGTCCTTGATGAAGCCTTTAACTATCACATTCTTTCCATCATCAAGTTTATCAACACCATGTGAAGCACCTTTGCCATATATGTAAAATTTGACGTTTGGTTTTGATTTAATTACGATTGGCATTACCTCATTGACAAACCATTTCAGCCCGTCAATATTTGGAAGCCAATCCAAACCGCCGACGTAAATAATTGTGTCTTCATCACCGATTAAATCACTTGGTTTGAAGAAATCAGTGTCAACCCCGGCTGGAATGACAATCGCGTCGACATCTTTTCTCATCGACAAGAGACGATCACGATCCTCTTCGGTAATCATAATACACTTGTCAACCATCGAACAAATCAATGGTTCGTACTTCATGAACTTTTTCATCTGCGATTTTGCATAAGCTCTATACACCGGGTTGCCGGAGCTTTTCGAAAAGCGTTCCATGATCTTAAGCTCAAGGTTGTGTTCCCTAAGAGCCACCGGCACGTTGAAAATTCTGCTCAAAGCAATACCATAATAAGCCACGTGAAGATGGTCAACATGAATCAGATCAAATTGTTTGTTCTTCACAAAATCAACAATCTTGTCCAAAGTAGACTTGGCATGATATTTCTGTATGTTGATCGGAGCTGAGGAAAAAAGATTTATTAAAGCGGTTTTTAAACCATACGTCTTAGTGGTATCCGCAATGAGACCATCCTGGCACAATCTCGACAATTCATCAGGTAAATCCGACTTAGGATTTCCCGAAACAGCGACAAAATAAATTTGCGCGCCTCGTTCACTCAGTTGTCGAGTTATATTAAAGATGCTGATGCTTCCACCGTCAGTAAGAGGATAAGGAACTCGAGGGGAAATCTGCAAAAGCTTCATCAAATGTCAATTAATTCGTTAAGTATGGATTGAGAAACGAAGAGAATACCTGCTTGGGACTCGAGGGCAAACGATTTACTCATGCCAAGCGCATTTTTCCAAAACAGTCGAAGGGAGTCCTTGTCCGCAAGTTTTCGGTCAACACCCTCCGTCAATTTTGTGTTCAACATGAAGACTTTAGCAATGATCCTCGACCAGGCTGTGAAATTGTTTACAACATCACCCATCTCCCCAAAATAAAGTATTCTCACGAATGAACTCAATTAGAATTAAATATGAAAAAAAACATTAGTTCAGAATAAGTATCTTATCCTGTATGTCGCTCAATCGTTCTTTCGGCACCATCACCCGATTGACGCTTATTGCTTTTTCGTGTTCCATGGCTGGGTTGGTTCGTGCCAGAGTATTGTCTCCAATCATTGCTAACGAGATATATTCTCTCGAATCAAAAAAGTTGTAAACATCCCTACCGCTATAACCTTCCGTATCATAATGACCAATTTCCAAGATGACGAACGGTCTCGAACGCTCTATAATTCTCATCGCACCGCGGAAAACAAATAGTTCATAACCCTCAACATCGCACTTGATCAATTTTGTTTCCACAAGTCTAGGAAAATCCTCCATAAGCGAATCGAGTCGTTTCACCTTCACCCGTTTTACACCGACGTTGTTTGCGTCTGCGTTTCTATCAATTTGCGATGTCCCTGTC
>JBAPNE010000244.1:0-16527 GCA_049278975.1 Candidatus Kryptoniota bacterium | reverse complement strand
GATTCGTGAAAATCTGGAAATCAAACTTATGCGGATTGTTGACAACATCCTGCAGTTTCTTCGCCTGACGGGGCACAATCGTTGCATTCTCTTTGATGTGTACCTGCGCCACAAGTGAACTCACCGTCAGAATGGCAATTACAATTACCGCTACAGCACTCTTCATCGCATAGCCCTCTTTTGTGTTAAACAATGTCAACTGAGCCATCGGCTCATCAGCCTACTTCTGAAAGAAACAGTTTAATGTTGGTACTGCGGAAGCTCTCATTTCAGTTTAGGGAAAGTTGGAACAATTGTCAAGCTGCAAACAGAATAAAATGGTGTGGCGTGAGGTACGTCACATAGCAAAGTTTTTATCCGAAGGGCGAACATTTCATTGCCACCATGGTCACACCATCGCACAACAAATAACCGAGTTGCAATTCATAAACACAACAAATAAATTTCGGAGTGGAATTAGGAGAGGCGTTCAAAAGACAAAAGCACGACATATATCAGATAACAAGTAGTTAAGCGTCATTTTGCTAACAAGAGAGGAAAGTATGGAACGCAATTGCACCGTTGAGTTCAATCCAGTTTTCACTTGGGTTACCTACATGATGTTTGGTCTCATAACTATTTACTGTCTTATTCTGCTCGTGGAAAGGTTAAGTCCCCTCATACTCATACTCATACTCATTGCATTGCAAGTCAGTATATTGGTTACTATTTACCTCAAGAAGTATATCTCAAGACTTCTAACAAAAATTTGGTCGGCCTTGCTTCTGCTCGATGGTGGATTGAAACTTCTATACATTCTATTTTTCTACCTCCAATCCTCGGAAAAATTTGTTTCAAGTAAGATACCCGAAAAGATTATCGAAGCGGCCATCGGCATATTCTTTTTCATTTACGTGAACCACTCCATAACCAGGAAAGAAATTGAAGTTGCGCAAAACGTAGCTTAACAGAACCCAGACAAAAGACGCCCACCATTGGACATATATCGAGTTCGCTTCACGGCGCGAAGCGTGCCACAACTTTTAGCTAACACATGTTAGGCGCAAGCTCGAAGTGCAAAATGGTCTACACGGTGCATCTCAAAACTAATTGTAAGGGAGGATAACATGGAACCATCGAAGAAGATCCAGCAGTTTCTCATGTCCAGTCTCATCCCTATTCTTTGTTCGGTGCTTGTCGGTTTTGTTTTCTTTCCCAAAGATATTTTCATCCCGCACATGGCTGCTTTTCAGTTTGTGGTGACTGGGATTGTCGCTTCTCTTTTTTACAATATGATGATTTTTGTCGAATCCAGGCGGGCTTACATTGGCTTGTTATTCCTCTTTATGTTGCAACTCGCACTAGATGGCACCCTTCGTCCCATTATCATTCTTCGTGACATCATTTACATAGGCGGCATAGGAATCGCAATTATCATTTACGTTAGGTACATCAAACAAAACGGGCGAAGTAGATATTTCTTTTCCGCTGTCACTCTTGCTGGACTATATCCGTTGGTTTACATTGTTGCTTCAGAAATCCAGCTGCTTTTGGTGAAGACCTTTTCCACTGACCCAAGGGTACTTGCTGAGACAGAGGGTCCTTACCTTCTCGCTCCGGGTACCCTTCTCACGGTTCTGATTGGCTTTTCGGTGGGAGTTGGCATTACACTTTCAGAAAGGTTCTTTGGTACCTTCGAAGTTGTGGAAGGCGAGCCGGCGCCCAACAACAACAATGACATTCATGTATAACATATTGGATATTGGAGATCACTCAAAGCCGCGTTGCATTGTTGCTGCTGACGTTACCAGCAAGCGCAAAAAAAGACCTCTTTACATTTTGATGGAAATTGAATAACTAAACAGAAAGTTCAACACTTCTCTAAACATGATTGATCTTAAACTGATTAATAGTGATTTTAAGCAAACGGGAAATATTTGTGTTATATCAACTTACGGATTTGTGATAGAGTATTATTCGCAAAAAAAGCTTCTTACGAGCGAGGTTATCTCTAATTTTATTGACTTTTTTCCCAATCTAAAATCTCAAATAGATAAAAAATGGTTTCTGTCATACGCCAAAATCAACCCCTTGAACGAGAAACCATGATATATGAAGCTTTTATCAATTACTGTCAAATCAATGGAGATAAAAGAGCATTTGATTTAATTACTGAATTGCATATAAAGGATAGTCTGAAAACAAGAAAGTATTGTCAAATTATTCACAATAAGGCTCAGAAAGATATAAGTATTGATAAAGAAGAAATTTCGGATATTAGGGAAAAACTAATATCGCAAGGGTTAGCAATGATTTTATATCCAATTCAAAATGGCTCTCATTCCGTTGTTGTGGGAGTAGATAAAGGAACTAATAGTTTCTTTGTTAGAGACCCCATTGATACTTCGATTGCATTTAATGATTTTCTACAAACTCATGATATTTTTGAATATATTTATTTCAATTGAATTTGGGATTATATAGACGCCAGTTTGTAACAAGTGCTCATATTCGATCCGGGTTTTGACCAATTTGCAAGTTCTGTTCTCATTGGCAAAGTTCGTAGCCGGTGATAAGGAAGTGTCCACGGCACCCCGCACGCGCATCGTGGATGCGCCAATGCCCATGCGGATCACTAACCTATCATTGGTACAATATATGGGGGCGGGTCAGAGGGAGTTGCACTACCCATTGAGCCAGCCATGATGCCTGTCTTAATCAGAGTCATCCTTTAATCCTACGAATCGCGGTTCAGACATTTTTCATCCCCTCCACCACTTTTATCTCCTCCTCCGTCAGACCATAAAGCTGGTACACCGCCTGATTGATCTGGTGGTCGAGCGTCTCGCACTCGCGCTCAAGGCAAGTCATCTCGGATTGGGTGTTTTCTCGACAAGAGTTTTTTCGAAACTGGTGCAAAGGAACAAAACTATAGACTTCAATCAACTTTAGATGTACTCTGTAAATTACGAAGTCGCCCTCTTCTCCATTCCATGACTACTCTAATACGCTGACCAATCGTATTATTCCAGTCGACTTCCAGCCCGTGATTGCGAATAGCGTCCACAATCTCCTTAGCGATCTTTATATCTGCGGCTTCACTACTCAGGACTGATCCATAGCAGAGATAAAGATTGCCATCATCAATAACATGCTCTGTATCTTGTTCGTCGAAAAAAGTGAATCCGCGCACTTTCTTCCCTTTTCTTTTTTCTTTTGATATCTCTTTCCATATATCTCTGTACCCACAGTTCTGGCAATCAGCAAAGTTTTGACGGCACACTATTTCTCTACTTTCCAACTCAGCAAACGCAGAATCGAGCCGATCGCAATCAGTAACTGAGGGCCATATGCGTTGTTGTTTCCGATGTTCCGATAAAAGTCTTTGCGTTATTGCGACAACATATGGACTGACCAGATTTGAATCATAATCTTCCGAATACATCTCGATCACATTACTCGCTATAATCTCTTCAGGTACTAAGCCCGAGAAAACGAGATGATAGACATCATCCCAAATATCTTTAAGCACTTCTTGATTGGGATTCTCCTTGGTTAGCATTGCCGTATCTTGCACGGCTTTGAGTTTTTTTGTATCTGAACCGAGTGATTCATAGAGTTCTAGCCGATATTTTCTTAATTCCGCTTCCGTAAGGCCCTTCGATTGGCTGGTTTGGGAATCGTATTCGTCATGATGTTCTAAGCAAAGGAAAATAAGATTCTCCAAAGAGTTGTTAGAACGATTCTGATCAATATGAGCTATCTGCCCCTTTTTTACAGCCTGATCATTATTCAGACCAAAGCAGACGGCACATCGACGCTTACTCAAAAGAAGAACCTTGGTCTGAAGTAATTTTCGAGTTTCTTTTTGCTCAGTCACTAAATTTTCCCCTCCACCACTCTTACCTCCTCCTCCGTCAGCCCGTAGAGCTCGTACACTGCCTGGTCGATCTGGCGGTCGAGTGCCTCGCACTCGCGTTGAAGGCGAGTTGTCTCGGCCTCAGTCTTAGCTTTGCTCAACTCTTCTTTCGTCGCTAACATGCGCTCGACAAGCTGGACGATGTGGTCACCAATTTCTTTGTCGTGTGGACTACCAAGGACATGAATTGGAAGTCTGAGTACATCTTGTGTAAACCAGCGCAACCTACCCCCTTTGTCAGCATCTCCTAACACAGCAGAATTTCTTTTGTAGTAGTTAAAGATCAGATTAGAGTTGAGCAACGCGAGCAAGTACAAATCATTACTTGGAATAAAATAGGCCGTATTAGCAAGATATATTCCTTTGGTGTCGAAAGAGGCACGGCTCTCCTTGGCAATATCAGGATATACGATTTTGGATTTTGAAAATTCTTCATAGTAATCACATGCCCTGAGTTCCCACCAATAATCACCTTTATCAAGACGCTTGCGGGCCTCAGCCTCAAACGGCATGAGATGCCGAGCAAGTTCTGCGAACTCTTTTTTAAACCACTCCCACGAATTCTTGCCACCCGGCTTATGTTCGTTTGTCCAACCTTTCGGAACCACAATCACATACTTTGCTTTTTCTTTCACTGAGTATTTTCTGATATCGTCTCCAACGGCAAATGGCTTGATGAATTGGGCAGACTTTTCTTCACCACCTATAATTGATTGCCGCGTTTTAGAGTCAATCACGAATGCCTGATTCAACCCCGTCAAGATACCACGATATATTTTATTGCTGTGAAGGTAATCTTGTAAAGGAATGCTTCCCGCTCGAATTCTTTCTAAGATCGGACCAAGATTAGCCCCAACCAAACTCCAATAATCCCCTCCAAGTGCCGTATTGTCATATCTAGATCCCAATCTCTTTACTTCCTCGTCCAGACTCGCGAAATCAAGACTCTTAAATGCCACATGGGTAAACTCTTGGTTTGTTGTTTGCCTGTTCTGCATAATGATAATCGCCGGAAAAGTTGCGGCCTCTTGGAAAACTGGCAATTCGCCAAAATCCAGAATCTTCAAGAGTCTCGCACTTCCCTTGAGTAACTTTCTTAATTCAGCACCATATCCGGACCGCATGAATTTGTTCGAGGAAATAAACCCAAGAAATCCAATATCCTTTTTCAGTATTGCCAGCCCTTTTTCATAGAAGTAAGCGTAGAGATCCGTTGCAGGGGAGAAACAGGAAAATACTTTCTTCGCATAGTCCTTGAAATCAGTTTCTAAACTCTCTGCTCTCACATACGGTGGATTCCCCACCACCGCATCGAAGCCGCCTCCTGAGCTTGACAAAGGATTCATCACTTCAGGAAACACGTCCTTGAAGTTCATCGGCTTCAGCTTGCTCTCGTCAACATCGGGAAAGATATTGCCTTCAGTAATATCTCTTCCGATTAGCGAATTCCCGCAGACGATGTTCTTGTTCAGGTTGGGAAGTATCTTCTCCTTCAGCAAAGAGAACTGGTATGCGTCGTTCGTCGTGACATCTTCGAGGAGCTTCAGGTAAAGGGATAGCTGCGTCACTTCCGTCGCCTGGTAGTCTATGTCAACGCCATAGATGTTGTTGACGAGTATCTCCTGCCTCTTCTTCAGCGAGAGAACTTTGCGTCCTTCTCGATTTTCCAGATCTGCCTTTTTTGCCCTGTCGGGATGCTCTGAGTAATAGCTCTCGTGGTACTTGAGAAGGAGGTCATAGACTTCGATGAGGAACGAGCCAGAGCCACACGCTATGTCCGCGAACGCCATCTTTGAAATCTCTTCCGGTGTTTTCCCTTCTATCAGTTTTCCGACAGTCTCTTTGACGATATACCTGACAATGTAATCTGGCGTGTAATAAACTCCGCCTGCTTTCCTGACCTCCGGCTTCTCTTCCACCTTCACGCGCTTGTCCGTCGCGTGTACCACCTTGCCAAGGAAGCGTTCGTAAATGCTCCCTAATATGGAGATCGGAATCTGCGCGAAATTGTATGGCGACTCCCGCCCTGCAAGACCATTGCATATTTCTTGAAAGACTTCTTTGTCGGGGGAATTGAAATCTTTGTTGTCGATTCGGTGCGGCTTGAAGATCAGTCCGTTGTATTTCGGATCGAGCCTCTTGCAGTAACCGACGAAAAGCTCCCACGCCATCTGACGATTGATAAGGCTTGCGATTTCTTTTTCTTCGATCAGCTTGTCTTCAAGGAACCTTATGAATACGAGCCTGTCAACCGTCCGCTGGACGGCTTCGGTCAGTTCTTCTCCGTCTAATTCCTGATTCGATTTCTTGAATCCTTTCGCGAGGTTCTCGCGGTAGCCATCAAGCTCGGCGAGAAAGACTTCATCCACGGGCGCGCCGGCTCCGCGAACAGCCTTCCCCTTTGCTTTCTTGAGCGTGCCAAGAAACTTTTCTATCGACCCGTTTGCAACCGCCTCATGCGAGAAGAGCCAGTATATCCACTTGAACTTCTCTTCATCGGCATAGTCGGTATAATGGAACGATTTTATCTCCCCGGTGAGCGCATCTTTGATTGTCGGCTTTGCTCGACAGTCGATGATATAGAATTCTTCAAAGTCTGTGAGAATCGCGATAGGAGTGTTCCCGTTCCATCCGTACCGCATGGTTTGATAGAAGAAGTCGGGATTCTTCAGTTCCCGGGCAGGCTTCTTTGCTTCGACGTAAAACTTGGGGTCGCGGAAGTTGGGAGCTAAAAAGAAAGCATAGTCTGCTTTTTGCTGTGTGCTACCTTGCACATTTTTCTCGATTTGCACTTCGTACTCATGCGGGTTCTTCTGCCGCTCGTGAGTAACGTCCCAGCCAAGTGCAGTAAAGAACTTATCTATAAAGTCCTGTCGTACCTGAGACTCCTGATAAGTGGGGGAGAGGTAATCGCGCTCATGCGCCCTGAAGTATTCGACTAATTTCTTAACTGACTCGTATGCTTGTTCCACTAAACCACGGTTCCTTTTTGGGGTTGATTAAAAGTAAGCGACACGGACTTTAGATTCAACGTTTCCAACTCGCTATGATGGGCTTCTCGATGTCGCGATCCTTCAGGACGCATGGGATTCTTCTTGATGGAACAGAGATTCGATTCTTATGTCTCGGCTCCTGATTTACTTAGAGACCACATTGTTTCTGAATTAAACCTCCGCTTCGTGACATATCCCTGTCGCCAAAGGGAGGACAATATGTGGGCGGCGGAATCAAATGTGCCAGCATAGCCGATTCTCTTTGCGATCGCAAACACTTCCCTTGTCGATGCCTCCCAGCATGATGGAGAGGTTAACTGATGTAGTGCGGTCAGCAAAGTCTCGTATGTCATAAGATCGGAGCCTTCGACTGGCAACGTCCCAACACCATGGCACAGGCAGCATGGCAGCGCCTTCTTGCCACGAACTTTCTTGCCAAGGCAATAGGGGCAACGATGTGAGAACAGTCCTGACAGACCCCGACCCACCCCTGAATCCCCTCCGTGGGAGGGGACAGTCTTTAGTCGATTAGCCAACTATATGCCTCCTTAATGCAATCGCTGTCGATCTCATCGAGATCTTTGATTTGCATCATGTCATAAGCACGCTGGAAGAGAAGCACAAACGATCTAAGGCTGTGGTGTTTCTTCGCCCACTCCCATGCAGTCTTGATCTCTAACTTGTCAAGTTTGTGAGGAAACTTATTGGCTATCTTGACAACCTCCTCGAACTCCACATCATGAGCACGGTACTTGATCGCGATGCGGCTCTCAAAGTAACCTAACTGCGGATCTTTCAGGAGCCGGAAGAGCTTCTCTGTAGCAATGAGCACAATAGCACACCTCTCCTCACGGTCACCGCGTATGTCCCGGAGAAGCTTGAGCGATCTCGGCTTCAGCTCATCGGCTTCATCGATAATTAGAAGTTTCGGCTGTCTCTGGAGAGTCCTGATAATAGCCGCAAGACGGTTCGATGCAGATCCTGTCATGATGTCTGTTATGTCTAGCGCTTCACCTATCTTAGTGAGAAGCTCCATTGTGGATGATACTCCTGAGAGTTCGATGAAGTAGGCATAATCGGGATGAGTGACTGCATATAGAAGAGCTGCTTCTGATTTACCCTTGCCGAACGAGCCTACAACCATAGCTATTTCTTTACGTTTCCATGCAAGCTCTATAACGGCATGTATCTCTTCGATACTATGGGTTTTTACTGTTTTATATCTTGCCAGCCAGTACCGGTAATAAGAAGCAATAGAATCTAGAGCTTTTCTGGAGTCGCCATCATATTTACCGTGAAGGATTTGCAGGATGGTAGAGGACTTAAATGATGTGGCTTTCTCTATGTCCTTCAGCTTCATGTCGCCGTTATCTAATAGCTCAAGTACACGAGCCCTGATGTCAGACGGTTCATATCCGTTGACTTTGAGGTTGTCGATTAGTCTGAGATTAGTTGCGGACTGTGCCATTATATACTTTCCAGGGGGCATTGCGATATGCCGCTACGAAAAACAATTTCATTTTATTCTCCCAATATCCGTCAATGTTAGCCTCGCAGGATGTTTCTTTGCCGATTTCTCGAACTCTGTGATGGCTTTTTGTTCATCGAGTTCTTTCTGCTGCTCGAAAGCCTGGCTCTCAACTCCTGTGAGCAGAGTAAGGTTTTGTACTCCGGTTCTGAGTAACTCAGCTGAGACAGGTACGGCTTTATAGAACTGGCCCTCGAGAAGTAAGAGCTTGGCGTCTATGCGTGATATACCGCTCCGTGCGGACTTGATCTTCTCCTGCATCCCCTTCTCAGCCTGCCTGCGGTCATGGAGTATCTTTAACCATCCGCGCTCGTCTTTACCTATCATCTCCTTGTTTATGGCTACAGCTTTGAACTCACCGTTAAGGTACACAGAAACAAATCCTAAGTCTTGTGGATCGTAATAGACTTCCGTTTTCCTGCCGTTGAACTCCATGAGCGAGTCGGAATAGTATTCATTCCCGAGTAGTATCACCTGTGAGCGTCTGATTATCTTGTTATTTACCTTCATCATTAAGAAATCTAATACTCGTTCATCTATAGTGCGGTTTTGAGTCGAGTTGGTGAGGTAGCACTGCAGAGGAGACTGATTCTTCAGCCCTCTGTGAATGCGGTTATTATATACGTTAATAGCTAATGCTACCATCTTGTCGAACGTCTCGACATTCATGATTTCACCCTGCCTTACTTCCTGTTTCAATGTATCCGGCTGGTTCTTGCGGGCGTTGCTCCCTTTGTAACCCGGTAGATATTTGAGCATCACCTGGATAGTACCGAACCAGCGTTCCATCTCTGCTTTTGATTGACCGTGATAGGGAAGAGCATAATGAAGCTTGGTGATCCTTTGAACGCTCAAGCGTGCTTTATCATCGAAGTCTATCTTGCCGAATACTCTTTGAGTATAATGAGAACGATAATCTTTACCGTTGTCTATCTCTACCTCTTCAGGGACACATTGAATATTAAGTCTTTGATATTCATTTCCGTTGTATGCTCTGAGTTGTTCACCTGTGACGGCATTACGGAATGCAAGTGCGATAGTAGTTGAGTTCGGCTGCCAGCTCATGTTATATCCTACAATTACACGTGTACGCATATCTATGAAGGCTGTGATCCATCGTCGGTCTATCTTGCCACGCTCATTTACTACAAGGAAATCTAGTTCTGTATGATCACCGAACCAGAGCTGGCCGGGGCGGTACTCGTCAGGGTTACGGGTAATGAAAGGCTCCTCACTAACTTCCCAGTCGTGCCTCCTTGATCTTGCACGTCTGACATAGATATTATCATGGAGGAACTTTCTCAGGAATCGAACTACAGATGGCTCTGCAGGGAGGTCATCGAGCGTTGCTGGCGTTCCGTCTTCATGAATGACGAGCTTCAGTGCACATCGGGACTTTAGTGTGCTGTAGCATGCCGATGCGTTGACTCCTTCACGGATATAGAGTGATTTAACAAAGCTTTCAATTGGCATGACTTCACCGTTAGGGGCAACAACACAGAGTCTTCTCCCTGCTCGGAGGGTGTTCTTGTCCGAACGTTTGTCTCGTGCGACGATATGCTCGATGGCAATGCGAAGCTTCGGATGGTTTAAGATGGTATCGAAGGATGCACCACGACTCAAACCAAAGAGTTTGCGTAGTTCTGTCTTGTAATGTCTCTGTGTACCTGTGGGAATGCCGTACTCATGAGCTATATGAGCTTCCATGGCACACTTGCCACCCACCCCTCGCTCCGCTCCATGGGAGGGGATGGATATGGAGTGGAGCATCGCTTCAACTTTGGTCGTGATCTCCGGAGTTACACGTTCCGGCGGTGGTGGAATCAGAGAATCGAGTTCTATCATGGTTTAACTCCCTGGAGCGGGATCTCTGCAGGTAGTCCCATACGCTTTCTCTCCTCTTGGAGAATCTTTCTTATTCGTTTGACGTACTTCGGAGTCACTCGCCGACCATCGAGAAGCATACCGACATACTCTCTGGTAACTCCGAGCCTTCTGGCAAGAGCCCGATGGTTTACGACGACCCGCATGATGTCGTCATTCTTAGGCATCATCAAAAGCCTGCTGTTTTCATCAGGAACAACATAAAATCGTGTTCTGCGAACATCAAGCGGAAAGTGGAGAATAGTGAGACGAAGGTGAATTATTAAGAATCTGCTCTGAAAGAGAGGAAATCTCTTCTTCAAAGGTACTTTGAATCACGTTTAAAAGCGCTTTAAACTGCCTTTGAAGGAGTGCCAAAATGTCAATAATCGGTAAAAAATACAGCGGTACGAATGCTCAAATAATGTGACTGTGTTGCTCATATAATCCGACTGCTGACACTGCTGACAAAAATTTTATATTAAACACTTTTTTGGTGATTATATACTTGACAAAATAGTTATGTATTATTATCTTGTTATCGAAATGAATATTAAAACACTTTCGGTAACGTTAAACAATTCCTGCGGATGCACTTCGTGCGCATGTTGTTGTACCTGTACGATGGGATCGCGTTGTTTTCGCGAAGGTGTAGGCCCATGAGTTGATCTAACATCAATTTTGTTTTACAAGCCCTTCGCTGAGAACCAGCGAGGGGCTTTTTTTATATATACATAACAGAGAAGATAATGGTACACATTGAACAGGAAATTGACGGTGTCGATAATCTCGAAGCAATCGAAGAAGACATACGTGGAATGCGGAGCGAGATAGACCGCCTCAAGCGCGGAGAAATATCCGAGGATGAGTTCAAGAGATACAGGCTTCATCGTGGGATATATGGACAGCGTGCCGACCAAAAAGGATTCAACATGGTACGCGTGAAAATTCCGTACGGCTTCCTGACGTCCGCACAATTGAAAAGGCTTGGTGAGATTGCACGGGAGTTTTCCGACGGGCTTGCTCATATAACCACGCGGCAGGATATACAACTGCATTGGGTCAAGCTAGAGACGAGTCCTGATGTTATGGAGAAGTTAGGCGAAGTTGGACTAACCACGCGGGAGGCTTGCGGCAACACGGTAAGGAATATTGTCGGCGCGCCTTCAGCCGGAGTATCGAAGTCCGAATTATTCGACATAACGCCGTACGCCCACCTGCTCGCGAAACATTTCCTGCGCAATAAATTGAATCAGCTCCTTCCGCGCAAATTCAAGATTTCCTTTTCCGGGAGTATCGACGAAAGCGGCGGGATCATCCCATGGATTCACGACATCGGATATGTCGCCGCTATCCAAAATGAAAACGGAAAAGTAAGTAAAGGTTTTAAAGTTTATGTCGGCGGAGGACTTGGCGGCCAGCCCCGCGTTGCCGATGTGTTCGAAGAATTTCTTCCGGTTGAACTGTTAGTTCCAACTTCGGAAGCAATCATCACTGTTTTCAACTCTCTCGGAAATCGTGAGAATAGAAACAAAGCGCGGATGAAGTATGTCTTATGGAAATTAGGATTCGATGAGTTCAAGAGCCGCGTTTTTGAGGAGCGAGCGCGGATTCTTGATTCAGGCAGATCATTTCCCGAACCGGAAGAAAAGTCCGAAGACGGTTATTTACCTATCGACGCGAACTTTGTTTTTAGCACAAATGGAGATGTTGAATTCAACCGCTGGCTTGACTCGAATGTTCTGGAGCAAAAGCAGACAGGCTACAACGTTGTGTATGTTAATCCGACAATCGGCGACCTGACCGTGGACCAACTGTTTGCGCTTAGCGAACTCGCGCAGCGTTTTTCGAATGGTAAGGTTCGTACCACGCCGCAGCAGGACATCGTCCTGCGATGGATTAGATCATCCGATCTTAAGGAGCTGTACCATGAATTAAAGAACATAAGTTTGAATCAAGCCGGAGCGATGGACGTTTCAAATGTGACTTCATGCCCCGGTGCCGACACGTGCAATCTCGGTATCACCCATTCTCGCGCGCTTGGAAAGGAATTAACGCAGCTATTTCACCGCCATGCCGATTGGTTCGATGTCCTCGATGATCTTCGGGTGAAAATAAGCGGCTGCCCGAACTCATGCGGCCAGCACCACGTTGCCGCAATCGGTTTGCACGGCGCCACGAAGAAAATAGATGGCGGGGAAGTTCCATCATATTTAATTTCAATCGGCGGCGGGATGAATTCCGGCAAGCAAACATTCGGAGCGACACTTGGAAGAGTCCCCGCACGATATACAGTCGAGGCAGTTTCGCGCATCATTAAGAGATTTCTGTCTCAAAGAAGTGCAAACGAGAATTTCTGGGAGTTCGTCGAGAAGGTTGGAGTTCGCTCGTTCCGTGATGACATAAAAGATCTTTCAGATTTCGGAGCTGGCGATCAGAACAAAGATTTGTTCGTTGACCTCGGCGAGAAGTCAGCATTCGCAGCCATCACCGGGGAGGGTGAATGTGCGGTATGATAAAAAGTAATAAAGTAACAAGAATAACAAAGGAGGAGTAACGTTATGTCAAGTAATAATTATAAACATCCGGAAGTGCTGGTTGACACAAACTGGGCCGACCAACATAAGAGCGATCCAAATGTTCGGATCGTTGAAGTGGATGTCGATACGAAAGCTTACGAAGAAGGACACATTCCCGGCGCAGTCGGCTGGAATTGGCAGACTCAATTGTCGGACAATGTGCGCCGCGATCTTGTGCCGAAGGCTGAGCTGGAAAAGCTTCTTAGTGAATCAGGGATCGACAATAATACGGCGATTCTTCTTTACGGCGACAATAATAATTGGTTTGCGGCATGGGCATTCTGGCAGTTGAAGATTTATGGCCATAAGGATGTCCGGCTTATAAACGGCGGCCGTAAGAAATGGATTGCGGAAGGAAGACCGCTGTCTCTGGATGCAGCAAACGTTTCGAAGAAAACTTACAAGGCGTCGGAGCCCGACTTTTCAATAAGGGCTTATCTTCAGGACGTCCTGAAGACAGTCGATGATGGCAAAAAAACGGCGCTTGTCGATGTCAGATCCGCCGATGAATTTACCGGCAAGATTCTCTCGCCTCCGGGATTGCCTGAGACTTGCCAGCGCGGCGGCCATGTCCCCAAGGCGGTTAATGTTCCATGGGGCAGGAACGTGAATGAGGATGGCACGTTCAAAACAGTCGATGAGTTGAACGCAATATACGACCCGCTGGGCGTTAAGCCGGATAAAGACGTGGTTGCATATTGCCGGATCGGCGAGCGTTCAAGCTTGACCTGGTTCGTTCTGAAATACTTACTCGGCTACAATAGTGTCAAGAACTATGATGGTTCATGGACCGAGTGGGGAAACCTCGTCAAGGCACCTATCGCACGAGGAGAAGCTGTATGAGTACGCTTAACCCTCAGGGATATCGCGAAAGGACGGAGCCGGTTCCCCCGTTCAAAATCCATATCGTAAGTTACAGGCTCGGTGAAAAGTTCTATTGCACCGTCGATAACGTCGATCCGGGAGCAAACATAGCCCGGGCGGAAGCCCAGACACAGGATGAAGCCGAGTCGAAAGCGATTGCCAAGGCAAAGGAACGATTGGAATACTCGGCCTCGCGGATTCAGAAAATATAATAATGGAACAGGGGCACAAACGAATAAGTATCGGTTACTTTGTGCCCTTGTACCTATTTGGGAAACCATGATGCAATATAACCAGGAAGAAATAATTTCATTGAGCACAAGGTTCGAAGCCGAGCATCCGCTCGCAGTATTTAATTGGATAAATGAAACTTTCCCGACAGGCGAAATAGCGATGGCAACCGGCTTCGGTGCGGAAGGAGTCGTGCTCATTGATATGCTCGCTTCCGTGAATAAAGGAATCCCGATTTTCTATCTGGATACAGACGTTTTATTTCCTGAGACGTACGCGCTGCGCGATAGACTTGAAGAAAAATATGGGGTACGTCTCATACGATATGCCACTCCTATTTCGCTGGAACGGCAGGCAGAACTCCATGGTACAAATCTCTGGGAACAAAATCCCGATCTCTGCTGCAACATCAGAAAAGTGGAGCCGCTCCGTGAAGCCTTGAAAAATTATTCCGGTTGGGTAACCGCGATCAGGCGCGAGCAATCGCCGGCTCGCGGCAACGCCGGCATTATTGAATGGGACAAGAAGTTCGACTTGCTGAAAATAAATCCGCTTGCTGCGTGGACTAAACCAGAAGTCTGGAAATATATCGTGGATCATGGCGTACCATATAATTCACTCTATGATGCCGGATATGCAAGCATCGGCTGCACGCATTGCACGACGCCTGTCGCCTCAGGTGAAGACGAGCGTGCGGGAAGATGGCGCGGGTTTCAGAAAAAAGAATGCGGTTTGCATCTTGCCGATCCTGCCGCTCAACAAGAAAGGGCCATCTGATAATGTCCTGGGAAATAATAGCCGCCGGCTTTTTTGTCGGAACCATGATCGGTCTCACGGGTATGGGTGGTGGGAGCCTCGTTACTCCAATAATGATCTTCATATTTGGCGTGCAGCCTGTCTTCGCAGTTGGCACAGACCTCATTCTCAGTGCTTTGACTAAGACAGCCGGTGCGATCACTCATGTCCGCCTGAAAAACGTCAACTTTAAAATCACCAAGACTTTGCTCTTGGGAAGTATTCCGGGTGCACTTACCGGGCTCCTATTTCTCAGGATGCTATCCTACTTCCATATTGTTTCCGTCAACTCATTGATCAATCATTTCCTCGGCATTGTCCTCATCATTGTCTCAGTCGGATTGTTTTATCCTCCGGTATGGAAATTCGCGGAGCGGCTTAAGTTGTCTGATGACAAAGGCAAAAAGTTATGGGTGATAAGGGGCGTCAGTTTTGGAGTCGGGTTCGCGGTCTCAGTAACTTCTGTCGGCAGCGGGAGCATTTTTGTGCCTTTCTTGCTTGCAGCTTACGCGATTCCGGTTTCACAGGTGGTCGGCATTGATGTGTTCCATGGTGCAATACTCACTGCTGTTGCGGGAGCAGGCCATCTTGCGAACGGGACAGTCGATTTCAAGTTACTGTTCAATTTGCTGGCGGGGTCGATACCGGGGGTTGTGTTTGGAAGCAGGCTGAGCGTACTGTTTCCAAAGAGGGCGATGGAAATAATTCTCGGGTCGATGTTAGCCGTGTCGGGAATAAAACTTTTGTGATCTATGATGATTGTAATATCTAAAATTTGGAAGATGTCTCCTAGATTGATTAAAATTACAGGTCGGCGTTTCGTTCGCGGAGCGCAGACCGATTTAAATAGAAAACTTATTAACCAACATCTCATTGACCAAGAAGGCTACCCAAATGAAAACAAATCAATCTGACGGAGAATTATTGACCCTTGCGGAGACCTTGTTTCAAAAGCACGAGTCGCACGGATTAACTTTGCCCATTAAAGCGGAGACACGGCGCTTCGCGGACGAAATCATCGAATGCTTATTCCCCTCTCTTTCGGAAAAAGTTTATTTCTCACCGGAGGAGATACAGGCGAAGTTTATCCTGCTTCAACGGAACGTGAAGGCAATTCTGCATTCGTTACCGCACAAACCCGGCGACTCGGTTGACGAAATCGTCGAGAGTTTTTTCTCTCGACTGCCGGAAATTCACAATAAGCTCTGGCTCGATGCTGAAGCCATCTATCATGGAGACCCCGCCGCTGAAAGTATTGAAGAGGTCATCCTTGCATATCCGGGTTTTCCCGCAATTGCCATCTATCGAATTGCGCACGAGTTCTACCTGCTGGAGGTGCCGATCTTTCCGCGATTGTTGACGGAATATGCTCACCAGCTTACAGGTATTGACATTCATCCCGGTGCGCGAATCGGCACTCCATTCTTCATCGATCATGGTACAGGCATAGTTATCGGCGAAACCACCATCATTGGCGATAATGTGAAAATCTATCAAGGGGTAACGCTCGGAGCCTTAAGCGTGGACAAAGCATTGGCGAACACTAAGCGTCACCCGACAATCGAAGACAACGTAATAATTTATGCGCAGGCAGTCATCCTGGGCGGCGACACGGTCATCGGACATGACAGCGTCGTCGGCGGTAATTCCTGGTTGACTCGAAGCGTCCCGCCATTCTCATTTGTATATACGGAAACAAAAATAAATGTTCGGACCCCGAATGAAACAAATGGAGGAATCGACTTTGTCATATAAAGTTATGCAGTATCATAATAG
>JBAPNE010000243.1:0-12237 GCA_049278975.1 Candidatus Kryptoniota bacterium | reverse complement strand
CCGCTTAACAGAAGAACTTTCGTCGTTGCATTTTCAGTATTTATAATTACGTTGTTTGTACCAGAACCTGATAAAGAACTATTCGTCAACATTAAGTCTAAACTTATAAAGTTAACGCTATCTTGAGTATAGACTGTAGGAGTAACAGAGATCATTATTCCGGCATTCTCCATCGTTTGTACCGTGTTCCCAGCGAAATCTTTTGTGGTCACGAAAAAGTTTTCCCCGATTTGAGCTTTTCCTTGTTCACCGGACCGGACCGTGATATCAGGGCTCGCTATGATTTTTCCAAAATCCTCAGACTCAAGCACGCCAAATAAAGCCGTGAGGGTACCGAAGTTATTGATATTGTATGATCCACTCAAATTTAGCTGTCCTGGAACACTAGAAATGCCAGAAGTAATGGTAGCTCCGGGAGACACGACAACATTAGGCTGTTGAGTACCACCGTTGTTAAACGGGCTCAAACTATTCCATGTGCCTTGAATAATGTAATTGATGTTTATTCCATGCGAATTGAGTTTTGTAAGGTCAGCTTCGAAGAAAACGGCTTCGATATTTACTTCCCTGCTACCTAAAGTTGGTGTTCCCGGCGGCAATGCTTGTTCCTTCGATTCCTCTTTCGCACTCACTTGCGACTTTTCTCCGGGAATTAATTGAATGTAACTTTCATATTCCTTGTACCACAGTCCATTCGCTCGCAAAATTGTTTCGAGTGCATCAAGCCACTGCATCCTATCAACATCAACGTTAATGGGAGTAGTTCTGCTGTCAGGATCTACTATTATCTTATTCAGAAATTTCACGCTGTAGCTGTTAAGAATACTTATCGCTTGATTAAAAGGTGTGGTCGACACGATGGTTACTATCTGCTGCGGCGAAACATAATCATGTCGCAATTCTTTTGGTGCATTATTGATCTGCGCCTTAAGCCCTGTCGAACAGCTCAAAGCGGCGAGAAGAAACAATATCAATTTTTTCATTGTGTCCCTATGCCTATTTTCCAAACCTTGTTTTTAAAACTACGCGGTCTATGATACCGCCTTTGTTTAACGTGAACTCAGCTTCATTCTTACTTTGATCAATCCTTGTCAGGAATCCAAGATAAACCTCATCCCCAACATTTAAAATGTGTGCTTTACCAGTCTCGTCAACAATAAAAATTTTATCTGCCATGACAGCACGCAAATCAGAACGCTCGACATCCACCAATCCCCTTAAGTTCGCAGGAGGTTCACTTGATATCAAAGGAACAAAAAAATTATGTCCAGCACTGACCGTTTTATAGAGCGTAGGATCTTCTCCTGCCATTTCCGATGAAACTCCAGCAACCGACGAATAGTATGCGTCAATAATCATGGTATATGGAACGATGGTTGTCGGTTTTTCGCTCGTTGCCTCACGCACTTCGTGTCCCGTTAAAGTCAAATCTTCAACTTTATAAAGCAGTTTCGCATGTTCAAGGTACCATATAAATTCAAATAAATCTTCGTAGTTCGTTTCGCCTTTCAGATTATAAACATTATAACCATAATTGCTGAATGTTTTGGGGCCTTCATAAAGCATATCGAATTTCACAAAGCCGCTTGCATCCATTATCCGATTCAAGTATGCATAAGTAAGAGCAGTTGTATCGTTGGCCGGAATCACTTTAAATCTTTTTGAATATTTGTCTTTCATTTCTGCCAACTTATCTTCAGAAGCCTTCAGCTCGCTTTCGACCGCCGGACGCTGGCTGATCGTTTGCTCGTATTCCGTCGCTTCCGCAGTCAACTTTGCCTTCTCTTTCGGTTGTACCACATCAGTCAAGTATAATCCAACGCTTCCGATAACCGCAAGAAATGCCGCGAGGACTATTGTATTTCTAAGTGCATAAGACATTTCACATCCTCACTTTTTTGAAAACTTCAAGTCTATCTGGAAATTATAAACGGTTTTTCCACGAATGTCTGCAATGGTAACTTTTCTTAGTACTGAACCTGGATAACTCATCGCAAAAATAGGTATCCTATCGCGGTACAGCGAGTAACCATCGACCGAATATGTCCCAATATCCAGTTGGTGAACGTCGGTGATCCACATATTTCCGACACGTTCGACTGCTTTAGAAAGTGAAGCAACAAAAGTAGACCACCTTTCAGTATTAGGCATAAGAGAATCCAGAAGAGTTGTTGCTGTAGAATATTTGCCGAACTGATTCTGCACAGCAGTAATTTGCGGTCTTAACGCATTAACTTCAGCCGCCTGAATTTTCTTAGTGCTCACAACATCGCGCAACTTCACAAGTTGGCTCTGGTTTGATGCATAATTATACGTAAAAAGAAACGTCGATGCAAAGACAAATGTTGCAAGCACCAAACCATGCCAAGCAAGCTTGAAGATTTTTTGACTCTCAAGTACCATGCTCGGCGTCAGATCTGCAACATAAAAATTCTTTGACTTAGGCGCCATAGCTCGAATTGCACTCGCGATAGGCACCGCATACTGTGGAATCAGCTCTTCACCGCCGGCGGGAAGCTGAGATATGTTCACACGTGAGAGCTGGAGATAATCAACCTCGGCACCGACAAGCAGTGAAGAAAGAAATCCTTTTATGTCAAAGTTTTTGCATTCGCCGCACAGAATCACTCTATCTATCCGGGGAAGACTTAAATTATCCTGCCCCAAAAGGATTCTGCTGTAGATTGTATTCTGGACACTGTACGAGTCTGCGCCCTCGCTGATGATTGGGGCTATATTGAGAAGGTTTCCACCGCGCATAAAAATCAGTCTTGTGTATTCTAAGCCGACATACACTACGACGCTGATCTCATATTCTCCTAATGTGTAATTATTCTTAACAAGATTAATAAGCGCAATATCGCTGCTTTCCACGAAAGTGATTTTTGGCATTTGAGAGCCCAAAAAAGGACGAGCACTCATTACAAGATCAAGGACAGGAACATGCTGCTCTCTCACGACTCCAACATAGCCGGTTTCAGATGTTGTTGTGAGTAACTTAATTTGTTCTTTTGTTACACCAGACCTAGTTGCCTGAAGCTCTTCAATAATCTTAGAAATTATTTTATCGGGTTTCTGTTTTTTGGGAATCTCTATAGCGTGGTAGAACACATAAGGTTCACCAATCGATAAGGCAAGTGGACCTTTCTTTCTTCCATACTTCGCGAAAACCTCGGTCACGATCGCCGAATTGGTTTCTGCAACGGATTGTTCTTGCACATTTGCCTGTGTAATATCGATCTCCGCTGGCGAATCAAGTCCCCCTCCGCTCATTGATGCCGCCACCTCTAATTTCTCGGCAAGCTTAGCATTGTAAAGATCAAGGAGCACGACCTTTTTACCACGCCTAACTACGTGTACGATCTTTAAATCTATACCGTCTATGTATAACCCCAACGCGCTATGAGAGGCCATTGCATTCTCCTTCTTTTGAAAATTACATCATCTGCAGAAGCTGTTCCATCCTGCGTTTATTGTTTGCGTAATTCAGCGCATTCCGTTTTGAAATCTTTCGCTGCTGATATAATCACTTCAAGTCCTGTTCCATCGTTATCATCCCGAGTTCCGAACCTTCTGCAATCATCTGATAAATTTCACTTGTGTTTTTATTTTTGATAGCAGCCTTCACCGAAGGGCTGCCGACAAGCACCTCTTTCGCCAACACCCTTTTCCCATCCAAACTCGGCACTAACTTTTGTGAAATTACACACTGGAGCACGTCGCCTAACCGCTGCCATACACGCTCCTGCTCAATAGCTGGTACTTCAGCAACTATTCTATCAATACTTTCCACTGCGGAGGCAGTATGTAAAGTCGAGAAAACCTTGTGACCACTATCGGTTATTTCAAGCGCTGTCAAAATCGTTTCTGAGTCTCGCATTTCAGCAATCATAACTATGTCAGGATCTTGTCTTAAGGCCTCGATGGCACCTTCTTTGAAACTTAACGTATCTCTGCCGACTTCGCGGTGTCGAACGATGCATTTGTCAGATTTATGAACATACTCAATAGGTGAACCAATGATGACCACGTGCCCGTTCACAGTGTGGTTATTCATGTCAATGATTGAATCGAGAGTAGTACTCTTTCCCGATCCGGTTATTCCCGTGATGAGTATAAGTCCCTCTTTTGTGTGAGCTAAACTAAGAATGCCTAAAACATTTAGATTAAAGACAAACTCGCCAATTGGCAACACAACATCATTAACTGCCCGCATGTTAAGCGCGACTTCATCAAGGTCAAAGTAAGCATCGGCGCGGAACCGGAAAATCCTGTCCCCGTCTGTGAGCATATACGAAAAATCTAAATTACGCTTGTCATAGAAAAATTGGCGTTGACGCTCACTCAATATGTTTTGTATAAGAAAGCTTGATTCATCAGATGTAAATGTTCCCAACGAGTCATCTGGGCGCTTGGCTCCAAATATTCTGTACCACACTTTTCCTTGCGACCCGAACCCGCCCAGGTCAATATCGGATGCGCTGTTATCATACATCTTACGGAGAAAGCTGTTTAGAATCCCCTTGAGCTCAAAGCGCTGGTCGTCCGGCAAATTTGAAAGAATGTTGCCGATAAAGATGTGCCGCTCCAATCCGTGGACAAGATCAGAAACCTGCAACGACAATTGGCGCAAGAAATTCTTGACTTCCGCGACGTCCACTTTTACGACTTCTTCCATTTCAGATCACCACTGTTTCGTACTCGTGAGAAACCAGATTCCTAAGATTTCTGATGCGAATGCTGTTTCCAGGCAAACCGATCAAGTCGAGCTTTTCCGCCAGAGATTCTCTCATCACATCTACTAATGGCATATTATCTCATCACTCCTCTGTCGTTGTCGCGGCGACTTCTTCAATTGTTGATACACCTTCCAACACACGATTTATTCCAGCGCGGCGGAGCGTCCACATACCATCTTTTATCGCCTGCTCTCGAATGCGATCTTCATCGATATCCGAGCCAGCCGTCAATATAATATGCTTCAATTCTTTGGTGAGATATAAGGCTTCGTGGATAGCCGCCCGGCCTTTGTAGCCCGTGCCACCGCATTTTTCGCAACCGACCGCTTCGTATAGCGTGTGTTCCTTCACTTCATTTTCCAGAAAACCAAACCGCAGGTATGCTTCGTAATCAATCTCACCCTTCTCGATAAGCTTCTTACAATTCTGACAGAGTGTCCTCACAAGGCGTTGAGCAACAATTATGTTGACCGCACTTGCAAGCAAGAACGGCTCAATACCCATCTTGTAAAGTCTTGCAATAGCACTTGGCGCATCGTTGGTATGCAAAGTTGAAAAAGTAAGGTGGCCTGTGTTTGCAAGCTTCACAGCAATGTCGGCTGTTTCTTTGTCGCGTATCTCACCCACAAGAACGATGTCCGGGTCGTGGCGAAGGATTGACCTGATCGCTTGTTCAAAGTTCATTTTGGGACCAATTCTAAGCTGACGGGCACCACGGATAATATACTCGACAGGATCTTCAACTGTCAGGACATTTACTGTTGAGTCGATAACCTGGTACAGCGCAGCGACAAGAGTCGTTGATTTGCCACTCCCAGTTGGTCCCGTAAGTATTATCATCCCCTGCGGCTGTTTTATCGCCTTATAAAAACTCGCGCGTGCCGGTCCCTGGAGCCCCAACAACTCTAGATCTGTTATTACCTTTCTGTCATCAAGAACACGGATTACAATTGTTTCAAATTTGTGCTTGATCTCACTTGAAACCATGGGCAGTATCGAGACCCGAAACCTAATCCAGTGGTCATCAACTTTTCGTTGAATGAAGGCGTCCTGCGCAGCTTCGCGCTCGAACCTATCACAGCCTCGCGACCTATCCTTTACAACGGCACAAACCGCTTCAGGTAAAACTCCTTCTTGCGTGTGCCACAATTGCAAGTCGCCGTCTATTCGGAAATGTATGTCTGTTTTGTTTCCATCTTTCGGAACAACGTGAATATCGCTTGCGCCTCTTCTAACCGCTTCCACGAGCATGCCTTCGACAAGATTGATGAGGACACTCTTGTTAATTTCAGCTTCAAGCTGCTGCTCGTCTATTCCTTCTTCTTCCCCGGGGGTTATCTCACCAAGCTCGTCCTGTGTCGAACTCGTCAGCACTTTTAGGAATTCGTTCTCCGGGGGAAAAACTTTGTCGATAAGCCCTTGAAGATCTTTTAGTCTCACATAGGCAACTTCGTATCTCTTTGCCAGAAAACTTCTTGCGAGCCGAGGGATCTCTTTATTTGTTGGGTCGGCCGCAACTATTATGAGTTTATCCGGCCGAGCTTCATCGAATTTTAGTGGAAGAATTTTCGCATTGATAATTTCTTCCTTCAGGTTATCTCCCGATTCGACTAGCTTTTTTATAAAGCTAATTGTTCCCTCATCCACCACTTCGTCGGAAAGATATATCTCTCTAAACCCATAAAGATTCGCAACTTCGCGAAAAACGAGATCGTGTTCGACATTAAAATCTGAGGCAAGAACTTGCGCAAGAGTTCTCCGGCTCTTGGGATCTTCCGCTTCTTTCTTCTTTATTGCCGACTCTAGCGTCTCGTAGTCGATAATTCCTTTTTTGAGGAGATTGTAACCTAACTTATCACTTATATCAACTTCAGGCATGGAAATCCCTCTCAGTTCTCCTTTTCCCTATGGAGAAAACGATTACACACTCCCTCTGGCAATGAGGACAAGAAATTGCCACTAGGCCTTTTTTTTCTAGAGGGTGCAACACTAAATCCACACTTTTCCAATCGTAAGGAATGAGGGGGATGGCTAGATTCAGGTTGATTCGTACCATGATCCTATCGGATTCCCGGCTGTTTCGGATGAATCAAAGCTGATTCCGACGATACGACAGTCAATGCTATCATTACAACCATGATAATCATCGAGACAATAACCTGAATAAAATCGATCACATTCTTTAATTTATATCCCGTCTCCTTTTCATAGTAGTTTGCAAGCTGGAGAGTCGTGGCACGCACGGTTCCTGTTTCAGCTCCGCTGTGGAAACGGGAGATTGCTGTTTCGGTGAAGACATTTGTTGCAGCAAGCGATTCAGTCAAACCTTTTCCTTGCGTGACCATCATCGGAATTGCAACTGTTTTAATCTGGTGTTCCATGTATTTATTGCCGCACGCTTCGGCAGCTAATCGAATCACTTCAATATTTTCTCCTGAGCCACCATACATCGCATAGAAAACTCGGCAGAAAATTTCTATATTTTGCTTGTGTAATAGACCGCCGATCTGCGGTATTTTTATCATATATTTATGGAGGTAGAATCGCCCTTTTTCAGTTGAAACAAATCTTCCGATGAAGATAGATGCGATAAGAAAAGTTAACCCCATCCACCAAAAATTCCGTGTAAGAAGATGGCTCAATTTTAAAGTTGCCGCCGTCATCGGGGGAACTTGACCTAACTTTGCAAATAGTTCAGCGGTTGCCGGGAAAATATAAGCCACATAATAAATAACTGCTAGCAGCAAAATAAACATTGTAACTGACGGCATTATAAGCGCGCTTTTCAGATTCTTTTTGAACTCCGCCTGCCTTTCGAGAAACTTCGCAGTACTCTCATAGATTTCAGCCATGTTGCCGCTTTTCGAGGCAAGACCAAGCATGTGTGCCGTAAATTTCCCGAAAACTCTTTCGTGCTTAATAAACGCCTGTTCGCTGTCTTTTCCTTGCTTCAAATCATTGTTTATGTCCCTGATGGATTCTTTGAGTGTATTGTTCTCAATGTCATTTACAAGAAGTTGTAGTATCTCGTTGAAAGGTAATTTTTCACGAAGCAAATCCGCACTGACACGAACAAATGTCACAATTTCTGTGGCCGGAGGTTTCATCTTGAAATTCAATAATTTCCGCTGGACAGAAATTATTTTATAATCTAGATGTTCAAGAGCTTGTATGACTTCTTCTTTAGAAAAGGCTTTTTGCTCACCCGCAACCGGTTTCTCGCCGTTCTTTCTTACTCTGTAAATAAAAGTAGTACGCGCCTTGAGATTGGTAAGTTTAAATTGATTCTTTAGCGCGAGATCAGCGACAAGCTTACGAGCGTGGTCGCGGGTCTCTGCCGTGACAACACCTTGAACTGTGCGCCCGCTCAGCTTTATTCCTTGAAACCTATAGTCCGGCAATTCTCGCCCTCCTCAAAAAATTTATTTGCCTCTACATTCTCCTTCACAATGTTCCCCTTTTCAAAAAGGGAACAAAGCAGAAGGAAATTTTAAAAAAAACGGGCAGGCACCCGACATCGCCAGGATAACTGCCCATTTGCCTATTAAGACATCAATCAGTTAATTACGGTGACCGCGGGTCCGTTCTGCGTCACAAGAGCATATGCCCCGACATGATGCGTGCCATCGTTCCCCATTTCGGTGCCTTGACCGAGAATGTAAAAAGCTTGTGGACCGCCCGTACCTGTCACACCTGCTAAGCTGGTAGTATCTCCCACGGCCAGGGTGAGAGCCGCCGCTGTAGGCGCAGCAGTGATGTTATAAGAGTAGTACCCATTTGCGTTATTAACATCAATTGAGTCAAGGTGAAATTGCCCAAAGCCTTCTCCGCCGCCCGCCATTGATGTCGGTTTCCGGAAATACTGTTGTGCTTTTGCTGCGAGATTGTTCAAGTCGTTGATGACCTGATCGCGGTTTGAACTTACCGCGTTGCTCTTGAACATCGAGATACCAACCGCTATTGCGATACCCACGATGATAACTCCAAGAACGATAAGAAGAAGTTGTTGCTGTCCCATATTACCTCCTATTGGTTTTTATTCGGGAACGTTAAACAAAATTTCCACATGCCATTTTTCAACTTTGAATATAAACGGCGTTTCAAATGAAGTCAAGTTTTAAAGCACCGTATATCCAATAAACATTCATGACCACACAATAGTTGCAATGGCTATGCCGATTAACCCATTCTTTCAAACAACGCTATAATATGCAAAAAAAATGATATTTGTAGGAAACCGGCTCAGACAGAATTACCGTGCCACAGTAGAAATTACCGTATGGTAACCCGAAGGGGAAATTCGTGAAACATGCGCCATCGGAAGCAGAAACATCTGTAGTGATACGCATACATTACCTTAGGAACATGTCATGGCTGTTTCCAAACATCAAATTCGTATTTGACTTCTTCCAAACACAGCCCACAGGCAGGTGCCGACATTGATGCCATGGAGCGGTCTCCGGAAGCCAAAATTCTTCTAAAATCCCCGACTGATATTTTTCCTCGCCCAACATCAATTAGCGTCCCAACAATTGCTCTAACCATTCCGTGAAGAAAGCGATCAGCTTCAATCTGAAAAACCAAGTCGGGGCTTCCAACCTTGCTAATCCTGCGAGGGTTTGGAACTCTCGAAAAGTCAGTCCACGCAGCCGTCGTCACGTTACAAATGAAATGTCTATATTGATCCGCATATTTGGTGAATGACTTGAAGCTTCTTTTGCCAATGAGAAGTGCCGATACCTCGTTCATCAATTCAATCGACATTTCATAATGGAACAATGCTGCGAAGTATCTTGCGTTGGGTGATTTTCGGGTAATAACATTATAAAGGTATCGCCGCGCTTTTGCGTCAAATCGGGAGTGGAAATTGCTGGGTACATCGACAGCTTTGCTGATTGCTATGTCACGCGGCAAAATACCGTTAAGAGCATGGACTATTTTTCCAGCTTCCCAATTCGAATGAGTATGGAAATTTGCAACTTGTCCGTTAGCGTGCACACCGGCATCCGTTCTCCCGGCGCCGATGATTTTTATCTTTTCTTGAAGTAAGCCGCTTAATATTTTTTCAATCACCCCTTGGATGCTGTTGCTGTTTTTCTGCACTTGCCAGCCCCCGTAGGCTGTGCCATCATATTCAATCAGAAGTGCAATATTCCGCATGAGCTTTGCTTAATATAAGCAGCAAATTGATCTACGTACAAAGGGATCAAGCAGGATGGCAAAAATGAAGCGGTTGAATTGTGAACTCCCCCTTCCCAACTTGCCCCTTTATGCTTTCGTCTAAAAACTTGCAGCGAGCTTCAGATATAATCCCGATGTTTGTGGAGAATTATCCAATGAAGTTGCCGCTGATGCATTCACACCTGCAGTAAGCCGTGCAGCATTGAACGCGCTTATTATATGGTTAAATATGATCACGGCAGCTGTATACCTTCCGTAATTCAAGAACTCATCTGCTTTGATTCTCAGATTTTTGAACTCCGCCAGCTCGGCATCCGATCGCCACTGCCATTGAGAGGACGGCGACGTGTAAATCAAATCGTTGCTGCCATCACTGATTTTTGCTATGTTGTAGTCGCTGGTATTCAAGAAATTTCCTATATCGACAAAAAATTGGTCGGGCTTCCCAACAACCTGAGCACCTGCATAAATTTTCGCATAACTGATTGCATCATTATGCACCTGCTCCGAATAAACTTCAACCGCCGTGTAGAAAACCCAAAGCGACACTTCCGCTATCGTGGAATACTTGCCAACGTCATACCTGCCTGCATAAAGTTCTCCCAATCCAGGTACGGCTAAGGAGGTGAATGCCGCGAGCCCCGGAGATTTGCGTTTAGCATCACCTTGCTCAGTAGAAACATTTTGATCTGAGCTTTTCAAAAGTCTATCAGCAAGTTCTAACCTTGTGCTTAGTTTGCCAAAACCTGTCCATTCATCATATGGACGGGTTTGGGAGAATGATTTATCCACACCGAAAGAAAATAAGCAACAAGAAGTAAGCAGCAAAATACAAAGCCCATGAGTTCTCACTTCTGGCTTCGTCCCTCCAACTTCAAATTTCTGTCTTTTCTTCATAGAATTGCCTGCCCAACAACAGTATTATCGCTGACACCGGTTATAAGAACATCAGATACTTCATTCACGTGAGAAGTGCTTGCATCCATCTCGACTCGAATATAGTTGGATGTAAAGCCAAATATTTTCCCGTTTTTCACTTCCTCTTCGATCAAAACTCTCATTACTCTGCCGACATGCTGCCGGTTAAATTCGTACCGCTTCCTTATGGAAAGCATCCTCATGATTTCGCTTCTTTTTTTTCTGACCCGGGGATCAACTCTTTCATTTAAACTCGCGGCGTCTGTTCCTTCACGCTCTGAGTAAGTAAACACGTGCAAATATGTCAGCGGCAAACTCTCAATGAAATCATAACTCTGTTCAAAATCCATATTTGTTTCGCCAGGAAATCCTACAATAACGTCTGCTCCGATCCCGGCGTTCGGCATGATTTCCTTTATGTGTTCCACAATATCACGATATTGGTTTGCATTATATCGCCGCCTCATTCTCTTCAAAATATAATCCGATCCATTTTGCAGAGGGAGATGAAAATGCTTGCACAATTTTGAAGATGCAGCTACAAGTTTAATAATCTCATTTGTCAAGAGATTCGGTTCTATAGAGCTTATTCGAATGCGCTCTATGCCGGTAACTTTGTCAAGTTCTTCAAGCAATTCGATGAGCGAATGATTATCATTATCATGAAAATCCCCCACATTCACTCCACTCAGTACGATTTCCTTAAACCCGCGTGTTGCGATTTCTTTCGCCTGCTCTACGAGGAACGGAACGGATGGACTCCTGCTTGTGCCTCTGACTTTTGGGATCGTGCAGTATGAGCATTTATAATCGCAGCCGTCCTGGACTTTCAAAAACGCCCTGGTACGCGCGCCGTTGATTGCTGAATCGGCGGCACCGAACTCAATAGCACCTTCAACAGGTCCAACAAAAATTCGAGCATGATAATCCTTAGCAAAGTCGTCAACATAATTGAACAACTCGAATTTTTCCTTCGCACCCAAAACAAGATCAACGCCTTCTATTTGGGCGACCTCATCGGGTTTCCCCTGTGCATAGCAGCCGGTGACCACGACGAAAGCATTTGGAGAATTGCGGAGAGCGCGCCTCACAATCTGTCGGCAATCACTGTCCGCACTTTGGGTTACCGTGCAAGTATTGATAACGAAAACGTCGGCGGATGTGGAAGGGGAAACAATATCAAATCCGCGCCGCTTGAATTCTTTTTCAATCTGGATTGTCTCGGCATAATTCAACTTACAGCCGAGACTTTCTAATGCAACTCGCTTCTTTTCCATTAAAAAATAATTTCAACCGGAAGTGTAGAAGAATCAAGCCGTGAACGTAAGTCAAAAGGCTATCTGTAACAAACTTTACAGGGTCGACTCGGGACGAGTCGAATTACATTTCAGATAACCAC
>JBAPNE010000242.1:0-3162 GCA_049278975.1 Candidatus Kryptoniota bacterium | reverse complement strand
GCGCTCCGTTAATCCACTCATTGACGTACAACCTCACCACGTCGAAGGAGTCTGCGTCGGCTTCCATTGTACCATAGACCGCTTCATCGCGCTGCAGGTCTGAAGTGGAGCCCATGAGAAAGTTGCCGGACACGCCATCGGCTGAAATCACCCTGTTATAGGCCTCATGCTGCAAGACCGCGTGCTGAGCAGAATCGTTGCTGAAAAAGCCGTAGCCAAGCTGAGATCCGGTATCAGGGTAGCTCGGACTGAAGATGATAAGATCTGAGCGGCCTCCGAGTGTGTAGTGACCGAGAAATGGATCTATGTCGGTGCCATTCGATTGAGCGAATGACATGGTTGACAAAAAGAGAACCATTGCTGGTATAAGTAGATGTGATTTCAATTTATGCTCCTTTCCCGTTACTGAAGATGCGTTGTCCGAACTTGATCTATATATTTGCCCTAAAACCGGAGGGCTACACCTTACTCTGGAAAAGGATTACGATTGAATCTGACAGTCAAACTTAACCACAATTCTGCGAATTGTCAAGGATAAGATGATCATTGGAAAGGCACCATCATTCTTAAGGGAGGCTATAATAAAAAAGTCCCGCTCATGCGGGACTTTTTTATTGACTTACTTATTTCGATTTGCTTAGTACATGTCGCCCATCGGAGGAGACGGCATCGCCGGTTTGTCCTTCTCTGGCTTCTCGCAAACGACTGCTTCTGTCGTAAGGAGTAAACCCGCAACGCTTGCTGCGTTCTGCAGTGCGGTACGAGTTACCTTTGTCGGATCGATAACTCCAGCTTTGATGAGATTTTCGTACTTCTCAGTCTGCGCATTGAAGCCGAAATCATCTTTTCCGTCTCTCACTTTCTGCAAAACGACGGAGCCTTCAAGTCCGGCATTGTTGACTATCCATCGAAGCGGTTCTTCTAGAGATTTCTTTATAATCTCTACGCCGATTTTTTGATCTTCATTTTCCGTCTTCACTGAATCTAGCTTGGATAGTGCTCTGATCAATGCTACGCCGCCGCCGGGAACGATTCCTTCTTCGACTGCCGCGCGTGTTGCATGGAGTGCATCCTCGACGCGAGCTTTTTTCTCTTTCATCTCGACCTCTGTCGTTGCGCCAATCTTCAATACGGCAACACCGCCGGAAAGTTTTGCTAATCTCTCCTGCAGTTTTTCTTTGTCGTAATCTGAAGTTGTCTTTTCGATCTGTGCCTTGATCTCATTGATGCGGCGCTTGATGTCGTCCTTGGAACCGGCGCCTTCGACAATGGTGGTATTGTCTTTGTCAACCGTTACTTTTTTCGCTGTTCCGAGAAATGAAACCTGTGCATTCTCAAGCTTGAAGCCTTTCTCATCAGAGATAACCTGTCCGCCAGTGAGAACTGCGATGTCTTCCAGCATGGCTTTTCTCCTGTCGCCGAATCCGGGAGCCTTGATTGCGACTGCTTTCAGAGTTCCGCGGATCTTGTTGACGACCAAAGTTGCCAGCGCTTCGCCTTCAAGGTCTTCTGCGATGATGACGATCGAGCGGCCCGCTTGCGCAATTTTCTCAAGAATTGGAAGAAGGTCTTTCATCGCGGAGATTTTCTTGTCGTGGATGAGAATGTAAGGATCTTCCATGTCCGCCTCCATGGACTCTGTGTCCGTCACGAAGTACGGCGAAAGATATCCGCGGTCGAACTGCATTCCTTCGACAACTTCCATCGTGGTATCGGTGCCTTTTGCTTCCTCGACGGTGATGACGCCGTCTTTGCCGACTTTGTCCATCGCGTTTGCAATAAGTTCGCCGATCTCGCTGTCGTTGTTAGCGGAGATTGTTCCGACCTGTGCGATCTCTTTCTTGTCGGTTACTTCGCGGCTCATCTCTTTCAAACCGCCGACTATTTTTTCAACTGCGAGGTCAATTCCGCGCTTCAGCTCCATTGGGTTTGCGCCTGCAGTTACATTCTTTAAACCTTCTCGGAAAATCGCCTGTGCCAGTACGGTTGCTGTTGTTGTACCATCACCTGCAACGTCTGATGTTTTCGATGCGACTTCACGCACCATCTGTGCGCCCATGTTTTCTATTGTATCTTCAACTTCGATTTCTTTTGCGACCGTGACGCCATCTTTTGTGATCGTCGGCGCGCCGAACTTTTTGTCTATCACCACATTGCGTCCACGAGGTCCGAGAGTTACTTTCACTGCGTCCGCAAGCGTATCAACACCGTGCTTCAGAGCCGAGCGCGCGTCGGGTCCAAATTTAATTATCTTTGCTGCCATTATATTACACTCCTTTTAATTTATAAAATTGCAAAAATGTCGCTCTCGCGCATGATGAGATATTCCACTCCGTCGTAAGTGACTTCGGTACCGGAATATTTCCCATATAAAATTTTGTCTCCGACTTTGACTTCAGGCGGAATTTTCTTTCCGTCCTCAGTCCTTCCCGGCCCAACGGCAATAATCTCGCCTTGTTGTGGGCGTTCCTTTGCTGTATCGGGTACAAAGAGGCCACCTTTGGTTTTCTCTTCGGCTTCCAGTGGTCTTACAACCACCCTGTCTGCCAACGGTTTAATCTTCATTTATTAACCCTCCTATTTTTTTGAATTTCTTTTTGAATTTTCGTGCCATCAGAACAAGAGATGTGTTTTGGCACTTATTCCTCATGAGTGCAAATTTAAATTATCATAGATCGAAAATCAAGCACTCTCTTCAATATAGTGCCAAAAGCTGGATAGCATATAAGTTCTATTTTCATGCGCTGGTTGAAATTTATGGAAACTTGCCACCGATTTTGCGGAAATTTGACCTGCAAACGCAAGCTGCGTGCTTAATTAACATGTTATTTGGGAAAAAATCGGCATATTGGTTGCTGTAAGTTTGTCGGCTATACGAACATATAAGTAGCAAGAGTTAAGTAAATATTTACAACTGTATGATCTGTCACCGTTCCGAACAATTGACTTACGGAACAGTTTGCTGAAGGAGGAGAAATGGTATCGTTGACAAGCGCCGCGATTATTTTGGTAATTCTTGCCGGATGGACCACAATTCAAATGATGGTCGCAGCAAAAGTTTATCAAGGTGAAGAAAGCTTTCACGAAATCAAATCCAATGTAGGCAATCGTCAAGAGAGAGAAGTTAAGTGCGACTTCCCGAGCCTAACAGAGAATTTATAC
>JBAPNE010000241.1:0-13838 GCA_049278975.1 Candidatus Kryptoniota bacterium | reverse complement strand
GTATTCCTCTCTTTTTGGAAGTCCAGTCCGAGTTATCGAACATGGTCCCAAATGTTGTGATAGAAGTATATGTATGATTATGTCGGCAAAGAATGCCTCTAAAGGATGAAAAGGGAGCTACATCCTTTTTAATGGAGAGAAAATCGACAGAATTCGCAGGAACCGGGACTTCATCTAATAGCTGTTAAAGCAGAATGACGCTCCATTCTGTCACAAACTTTATGAACGCGTCCCGACTCCGGGACATAAATTCCACCTTATTACTAAGAAAGACTTCTCCAAAATGCGGTATCAAGTATCAAATCACGCACGCCATTAATCACAAATTGAGCGCCGATGCAAACGAGAAGAAACCCCATGATGCGCGCAAGGCTGTCGATTCCATTCACGCCGAGAAAACGGCGCAAGGCGCCAGCCCCGCGGAGGACGACCCACGATATGATCGCGGTGATGACAATTGCCAAAACTACGCCTGAAAAAGCGAAGAATTTGTCAAAGCCATGGCGTACATCGATGGAAGACGACATGGTGATGACGACCGCGATAGAACCGGGCCCGCTCAAACTCGGCATGGCAAGAGGACTGAACGAGATATCCTGCTTTTGCCGTGCCTCCTGTTTCCCTTCTCCCGTGAGCTTACCCTCGTCAGGAAACAACATCCTGAATCCAAGAAAGCCGATGACCATTCCGCCGGCGATGCGGATGCCTGGTATCGAAATCCCGAAGGCAACCATTATAAAGTGGCCTGCCAGGAGGAATGCGATCAGGATAGCTGTCATGTATATGCAGGCGCGCGTAATCTGACGATTCCTTTCTTCGTTGCTAAGATGCGCACTAATACCAAGAAGAAGAACCGCCGTATTGACGGGATTGATAATGGGCAGGAGCGTTATAAGCGCAATGAAGATCCAGGAGAGAAAATCAATAACATTTTTCATAAAGATATCTTGAGTTAGTTAAACTTGCCGGACGCCAATGGAGTAGGAAAAGATCGAACAAGAATTATTTCATTAATCCAAATCACTTTTCGTCCGCCCATAGCTCTTACTAAGATCATTATAATTACAATTATAATCAAAACGTGAATTACCCCTCCATGGCGTGGGCAGTGACTATTCAAAATGAGTCACTGCCGGAAACTTTGTGGTAGCGGCTCAGTTTCAATTTTCGTTGTCACCCCGAACTTGTTTCGGGGTCTGAGAACAACAGAATTAGATGCTCAAACAAGTTCAGCATGACAGATGGCAGCAAACTGAACCACCACCAACTCTGCTTTCGTATTGACATTACAATTAGGGGCAACTATCTTATTCGAAGATGATCGTTCGTGACTTGGGATCATCGAAAGTTGTGTCTAAAACATAGGCGGCTTTGCGGGAGAAGATGGACTCGCACAACTGCTTTTTTACAAGACAATGAAAAATTATGTCTCATGATTTGTTTCCAACAGATAAAAAACAAAAAGACGCAATATGGCAGGTAACAAGTAGTTAGTTGCAATTACCCGCATAAAGAATAGAGAAAGGATTAGCAATGGCAAACAAAATCGCGGTTCCATTTGCTGGTAGCGGACGGCAAGTGGAGACACCGAACAAGTGCCCGCTTTGCCATCAGAGAGTCACAATTGTGGAGTCTTTGAACGCCAACCCTGGATCCGATGGCGTGCAGATTCTGTTCCTTTGTCCCAACGTTGACTGTGGTAACTTTTTCTTGGCCTACTATGAAGTGGATTACAGGAACCAGCTAATTCTAAAAACACTAAAGCCATCAAATGTTGAAATAGAGGATTTCCCTTTATCGGTGCAAAAAATTTCACCTATGTTTTTATCCATCTACGCAGAAGCAGCGGAAGCAAAAGGTTTGGGTCTCGACCAAATTGCTGGCCCTGGTTATAGGAAGGCTTTTGAATTCTTGGTAAAGGATTATGCTAAGCATAAGTCTCCCGAAGATAAACATAAAGAGATCGAAGAGAGCTTTTCGGGAGCTGTCATAGAGAAGTTCGTCTCCGATGCTCGTATCCAGAAAGTCGCAAAGCGGGCACTTTGGCTGGGCAATGACGAGACCCACTACCTACGCAAATGGAAAGACCATGATGTAGAAGATTTAATCGTCTTGATCAAGCTGACAGTTGACTGGATCGAAATTGAACAACTTTCGGATGAATATAGCGCTGAGATTCCTGGTTAATTTGCGGGCGCCAGCGGCTAACATGCCGGACAAAGACGCTCATCATTTCTATGTACGGAGTTCGTTTCATGTCGTACGCCACGACTCTTTTCTCGCACGTGACAAAAGAATAGATGTTATTAAGTGAGTAGTTATATACCATGACACTCGACTGGATAGATTTGATAGCCCTCTTCACTCTCATCCAATTATTATTTCTAACTATCGTAATCCTTAATTACAAAAAGGGAAAACGCCTGAGCAACCGCCTCCTGGCGGGTTTCATGGCTTCGAACGCACTTTTGATTGCTCAATTCCTTCTTTCTCATCTTGGATGGATATCGCCGGATAGATTTTCATTTGTATATGACGCAGGGGGCTCATCGTATTTTCTAATGATGCCATTCCTTTATTTGTATTTGCGATCGCTTTGCTATCGGGATTTCAATCTAAAGGTTGTTCACGTTCTCCATTTCGTTCCGTTTGTGGTCTTCGCATTCCTTGCGGTTTTGATTCACTCTGCGAATAATAGTTTACTGCATTCTGCTTCTTCCACTTTCTCCGGACAAAATATCGGGCAACTGGTGTCTCTGTCCCATGGTATCGCGCTGCATGTGCAGATATTCTCATATCTTGCGACGTCGCTCGTCGTGCTCATCGGTTACAGAAAGAAGTTGCGAGAGATTTATTCATCTCTCGATAGAATAGATCTTCAATGGTGCAATCTCCTTCTTGCCGGATTTGTTTTGATGTGGTGTCTCGACTTGCTGAACTGGGCTTTCGGCATGTTCCATCTCGTCTATCCGTCAATGTCCTATTGGATGTTGGTCGGCTCATTGCTGGTCAATCTTTCATTTACGCTGATGGTGACTTACAAAGGGCTGACACAGTCGGCAAGCTTTTCTGGAATTCTCAGCCTCTCCAGGTTTTCTGATTCGGGGTTGAAGGTTTCGGATTGCAAGCAGACGGCAGAGGAACTCACTTCATTAATGGAAAAGGAAAAAATCTATTTGTCTCCTTCGCTCTCGATAGAGGATCTTTCTCAAAAACTGAGTGTCACATCGCGAAATCTCTCCCAGATTATCCATATCGCCTTCAACAAAAACTTTTATGACTTCATAAATTCATATCGCATTGAAGAAATTAAGAAACGGATTTGCGACAAGCGATATCACCATCTCACTCTGATTGGAATTGCATTTGATTCGGGATTCAATTCCAAATCGGTCTTTAACGCGGCGTTTAAAAAACACACCTCCATGACACCAAAGGAATTCAAGCATCTGCAATCCTCTGCACAAAGTAATTAAGCAAAGTCAAGATGATGAATACGTCCTGATTCCATAATTCGGACGATTGGAGTTTCTCCATTTGATAGATTGATATTAAAATCAAATGGAGAAACTATGACAAGATTTTTCAAACAGATTGCGTTGTTGGGATGCCTTCTGACAACATTGCCTTTACAAGCAACCGTTATCCGTGTGCCTGCGGACGAGCTAACGATCCAGGCTGCCGTCAATTCAGCATCAGATGGAGATACGGTCGTTGTGTATCCTGGAACATATTACGAGAACGTATTCTTCCGAGGGAAAAAAATAGTTCTTACGAGCAGATTCTATGAGACCGGCGATCTGAGTTTTGTTCAATCTACAATTATCAACGGTAGTTCGCCGATTCACTCTGATACGGCAAGTTGTGTTTTGATCATCAATGGTGAAGACTCGACAGCGACTCTACAAGGGTTCACAATAACCGGCGGTCAGGGTACGACGTGGACGGATGAGCACGGCGCAGGTATTTACCGCGAGGGAGGCGGAATACTAATCGCCAATTCAGCGCCGACAATTCGATACAACCTTATTGTTAATAACGAAGCTACCAATACATCCGGAGTAACCAGCTCGGGAGGCGGAGGAATTCGTGCCGGAGACGGGGACCCACGAATTCTAAACAATGTCCTCGCCGCAAATCAAGGACGCTACGGTGCAGGAATAGTATTAAACTTCACCGGAGCAATTGTCAGGAATAATATAATCACGAATAATTCCGGAGGCCAGGATTACGGCGGCGGCGCGCTGTGGATGAACCATGATGGAGCATTCGGGAAAATCATCGAAAATAATACCATTGCCCGGAACAAAGTCCTTGGAGTTTATGTCTATCAGGGCACATCCATCATCATGAACAGTATTATATGGGGGAACACCTCACCTCAGATCGGTGTCAGAACAGGCGGTCCGACTATCATGTATAGCGACGTGCAAGGTGGGTGGACAGGTGTGGGAAATATCGATCAGGCTCCAACGTTGACTGATACGAGCTACTGCATCCAGACTGGCTCACCATGTATCGATGGCGGCGATACCGCTGTTATCTACAACGATATCGAAGATTCTCTGTCACCGGGAAATGCACTTTGGCCTTCAAGAGGTGGAATCCGGAACGATATCGGCGCGTATGGTGGCCCTGGTGCAGGCGCATTACCAAATTTTAGTTCAATCACGGGGATCGCTCCTTTCAAGCGTTCTCTTCCATCTGGATTCCGGTTGGAACAGAATTATCCCAATCCCTTCAACCCCTCAACCATCATCAACTATGAGCTATCAGCTAACAGCTTTGTTACCTTAAAGGTTTACGATGCCCTTGGAAGAGAGGTAAAAACGTTAGTCGCCGATAGACAAAACGCAGGGACCCATTCTGCGACTTTCGGTGCGAGTCACTTGACGAGTGGAGTGTATTTTTACACGCTTCAGGCAGGAAGTTTGAGCAAGACGATGAAGCTTTTGCTCCTGAAGTAAAATCGTTTTCGTTACGTGGCGCTCGCCAACATGGGCGCCATGTTTTGTGCCGACCACCTTCTATTCTTTTGCCTGTATCATCACAACCGTCAGATCGTCCGACGCGGGATGACCACCCCTGAAGATTTCGGCGTCATGCAAGAGGCTCTCAACTGATGATGATCGATGAGCAAGATGCTCCGAAAGACGCTGTTCCCCGTATTGCTCAAGTGACGAGTTCATCGCTTCGGTAAGCCCATCCGAATAAAACACAAGGCGGGTTCCTGCTTTCAGCGATATCTTCCGTTCGGAGATAGAACAATCTTGTATACCTAAGGGCAATCCCGAATCGGTCGCTAGAAATTCCGTGCCGGTTACACCGGCAAGAAGGGGAAGGCAATGCCCCGCATTTGCGAAGACGACGTCTCGCCTCTTCGGGTCAAGAATTGCATACACCATGGTGACGAACTTTGCCGCCGGGAAATCTTTCAGAAGTAAATGGTTGACCCGGCACAGAACTTCTGACGGTGATAGTCCACTTTCGGCAACCAACCGAAGTACGGTGCGGGTTGAGGACATGAGCATGGCCGCTCCCATCCCTTTACCGGAAATGTCGGCAAGAACAACCGCCAGACGGCCATCCTGGAGCGGGATATAATCGTACCAATCGCCCCCGACTTCCTGACAAGGGAGACACTTGCCATCAACGATGAATCCAGGAAGGGTTGGAGACGCCGGAGGGAAAAGGCTTCGCTGTATTCTTTGTGCCTCCGACAATTCCTTTGCCATCCGTTCCTTTTCGGCGCGCTCCCTCTGGAACATCCGGGCGTTTTCTATTGCAGTTGTGATGTGCCCACCCAGCGTTTCAAGGAGTTGGATGCGGGCGGGCGAAAAACCGTCGAGCTCTTTACTCTGAGCATTTAAGACGCCGATTAAACGCCCGTGCGAACGCAAAGGGATGTCCACTTCCGAGCGAGTCTGGCTATCGCTCACTCGATAGTAAGGGTCAATGCTCACGTCAGGCGCGTAGTATGTTTCTCCCATCGCGCCGACGTGTCCAACCATACCGTACTCACCAATCTTGATGCGCTCCCCTTTAATGTGCTGATTGGCGTCCCCGCCGCAATCGGCTCCGACAACGAGCTCCATGGTACGGTCGTCTTTCAGCAGTACCGCAAGGCGTGAACAGCCGAATGTCCGGGATACGTCGTTGACGATCTCTTCTAAGAGAGAATCGATATCCAGATTTGAATTAATCCGTTGTGCTACACGGTGCAGCAAAACGAAGTCTTCCATCATCCCGCTTTGATTGTTATTCTTCATTTCTTAGAAATCCGTGTATGGTTCAGTCATCTCAGGATCTATCGATCGACAATTCTCGCCGAAGAGCTGAGCATAACGGCTCTGGTATGAAACGCAGGGCATTTCAGAGCTGCGTACCTGTCCGCCGAGATTATGCTTGCTAAGAACGGAAAACTTGCGAAAACCGATGTCCTCCCAATATTCTATACCCATTGGTGGCCGTAGTGTTTTTTTATTTCGTGCATTCATTTGCAATGTTGTCCCAATTAAACTTGTTGTAATCAGGCTGTCCATTGGGTGTCAACGGAACACAAAGTGAGGCAATATCTTAAAGTTTGATTAATTTATTTTCTCATCGATTTACTAATCATCTAATCCCTTTCCTTTGAGAATCTGCTGCATACATTTTTCAACCCTTGACGCTCGCGTTTTGGATTGTTTGGGTTGAGAAAAATAAAAAATGTATGCTCGTTGCCTTCCCGGCGTCAAGGCATGATAAGCAGTTTTCAAGGCAGGGATGTTGTCTAATTTATTTTGAAATTCTTCAGGAATCTTGAATTCTGATGTCTTTTTATAATTCACTTTCAAACCGGTTTTTTCCACTTCAATTGCTTCATGGATATAGGCTTTCAAGATGCGTTCCATCTTAACTATTTCCCAGACATTGGTGAACCGAATCTGGCGCGCCGCCTGCACATTTTTCGTTTGTTGGATTAGAATACCCTTGGCATCATTTAACAACGCACCTTTGAAAAACAGAAGCGCACAATATTCCTTAAATCCATGTATTAACACTATGTTGTTTTTCTGAAAGGTGTAACATGGCACACCCCATTTCAATTCTTCGGTCAGCTGACAGTCAAGAATGATCATTCTCAATTTCTCAAATTCTTTCCGCCACTTTTCGGATTTATTTAAAAAAGCATCGACCTTAGGATTCATTCTACTCTTTGTCATAGTATGTTGTTTTCCCGTCCCAAATGGATCCCTTCGGCATAGTTTGCTTCTTAGTCCCACCACTTGCTGCTAACGTATTGCCGGACAAAGTCTCGTCCCGTCCGCCGATCCCGCGTACGCCAAAGGCTAATGGCGAAATCAATCCTCAACTCAGCGCCTTCTTCACGAGCGCGCTGATCCTTGCCTCGTCGGCAGCGGTCAACTCCCTCAGCGCAAAGGCAACCGGCCACATGACACCTTCATCGAGGTTCGCTGAGTCATTGAAGCCAAACATTGCGTACCTCTCTTTGAACTTCTGCCGGTCACGGAAGAAGCACACGACCTTGCCGTCCTTGGCATACGCAGGCATCCCGTACCATGTTTTCGGCGAGAGGGCTGGTGCGCTGGCTTTGATGATCTCATGGAGCCGCTTGGCCATGGAGCGATCCGGTTCATGCATCGCGGCGATCGCCGCGAGTGCAGCCCTTTCCCCTTCCGCCCTGTCCTTATTCGCTCGCGCTTCCGCTTTCAACTCTTGGGCGCGAGCCTTCATTGCAGCTCGTTCCTCGTCCGTGAATCCTTTGGACTTCTTGTTGATTGTGCTGGTGCTCTTCGTAGACTTTTGCGTTTCTTTCTTTGGGCTCATAGAAACCTCCTTATACGATTCATTCTACTCTTTCTCATAATGTGTTATTTTAATTTGCTTACGATGTCTTGTATTCGGTTATGTGCCATGTTTATGCCCTGCGGCATCCCTATTTTAAGCACCTGGTCTCTCTGTGCAGCCGATTCATATATTACGTGCATATTGAGTTTGCTGGTGTCGCCGGTAAGTTTTTCAAATTCATAGAACTCGAGTTGCACGCCAAAAGGCGTATTCTCCATTTCAAATGTCCGAGTGATTTTCCGGTTCGGAACAAACTCATGGATTACCCCGTTGGCCTGAAATACCACTTTTCCCTGAGCATCGGTTGTTTCAAGTTGGTAACTTCCGTGTTTTTTATTTTCAAGTTTCAACACTTTCGTTCCCATCCATTGCTCAACAATGTCGGGCTCCACATACGCTTTAAAAAGCAATTCCAACGGCAAATCAAATTCCCTCGTAATCAGTAATTCTTGTTTGCCGTCTTCGACCTTGATCTTTGTTTTTTGTTCCATATTATTCTACCCTTTTGATTTGTACTTTTTCATTATGGATTCCAATTTATTAAACCTATAACCCCACATTTTGCGGAATGGTTCGACAAAGTCTGCTATTTCTTTCATCTTTTTGGGATTTAAGTGATAGTATATTTCTCTGCCGTTTTGCTGCTGTTCAAGCAATTTACACTCGGTGAGTATTTGCAAGTGTTTTGAGACTGTCGGTCTTGCTGTGTCAAAGTTTGAGGCTATTGCACCTGCTGTCATTGATTGCGAAGCAACCAACAGAAGTATAGCCCTTCTTGTCGGGTCTGCTATGGCTTGAAATACGTCTCGTCTTAAATTCATTGCGTAGCTATTTGACTACAAATATATGTGTGGTCATTCAATTACGCAAGTGTTTTTTAAAATTTTCTTAAGGAAAAGAAAAATTGAGGGGTTGGATTTAAGTCTGAATGATTGTCAGTCGTTGAGTTCACAAGCGTCGGGTTGTGCGGTCGTTTAGCCTTGCCGCTAACGTGCGCGGTAACAATGCAGCGTCGCGCAACCATGGTAATATACAATGAGCGCGGCGTTGAGTGAACTCCTTTATCCAATATTTTATGAGTGAACGTCATTGTTGCCGCTGTTATCTGCAGTGTGCCACCCTTTAACTACTTCAACATGCACGGTTTTAATTCCAGGCAAATCAGGAACGTCAATGAAAACATCACCCTGAGAAGTCCTTCTTATTCGATCAAGCCTTGCACTGAAATCTGAGTTACTTTTCATTTCGGTTTTGCAAATCGCTTGGGTAGCCTTTAGCACAACTTTGTCAAGGATAGCTTCAGCCGTTTTGTCAAAATCCTTGATTAGCTGCGGGATATTAAACTCTTGAAACTTATTGTCGTCGTCCATGACCACAATCTTCTCATCTCGGAGGGAGTACTGACTTATCATGTGTGAACGTTTGCGTTTAGACACTGGCTCCATGAAATTGACAGTGTGGGAAGCAGCAATATGGCGGAGTTGGACGATCAGTGATTGTTGAAGTGGTTTCAAGGTTTTGTTCTTGTCAGAGAGTTTGAATAGTTCGGATAGCTCAGTAATGGCAGACATCTGAAGATAGATCGCGTTCAGAATTCCGTATAGCCGCAAATACATTTCTCCTGTGTCATCGTACCTCGTTGGGCCCACAAGCTGAAAACGGAAATAGTTGACCTTCGCTTGTTCTGTGTCGTCGAGAAGATCCAGACTACTTGTAAGAACATTCCAGCCATCAACCCTCTCGAATCCGAGCCGAATTCCGACCTTCTCAAGAAACGGTTTAGCGTAGATTCTCTGTGCCGCATGATTGATTAGGCCTCGAATCAAATCGCTATAAAGCTGTATGATAGTTGAGTCGTTCATCTAATTCCTACGCTAAGACACATTGTAGATAACTACTTGAACAACAACATTATGTCGTTTTTCCTGTACTGATCCCCTGCTATACGACATATGTCGTTTATCTTCATTTTATCTGATTCCCTTTTCATCTAAATCTAACCACCGATCCATGAAATATCAAAGATTCTCTTTCATTCCAAAATCCCCGATCATCTAACCAGCGTCCCCGAATATCTCACCAACTTGTTTTCGCTATCGAGCGTTATCATGGCACAGAGGAGCTTCTTATCTTCGCAGCTTCGAACTTTCGCTGCATTCTCATCTTCCATGGCAATGCTAAATACCCGCGGGCTGCAATACCACCTGCCTCAACTCCGACACGAACAAAATCCGGTGCGAAATTTCTTTTTTTAGGCGATCAAAACGAAGCCTTAAGCCGGTTAAACCGAATGAGAATCAGAGCATAAGAGCAAGTGTGGAGTAAGTATATTGGGGAATGACGATGCTCAATCAGGATTAGCCCGCGAATAAACACTCTGAGAATTGCATGTTAGTCCCAGGGTTGGGCTAAATTCAGAATAAGTTGATCAAGCATTTCGACAGCCTGATCCACTACATTCCCCTTCCATGGCAGCGGAGAGAGAATGAAGGGTACTGATTACTTTGCGGATGCCCTGGATGGCACCTAAAACAACATGTCCTCTTCTACAAACGTTTCATGGCACATGGCATCTAAGGTGCCTACCCTTAAAGGTCAGGTCCGGATTTCGGGCGCGAAAACTAACCGCCAATCACAGAGATGTTTCCTACAATTGTCCTGAGAGTCCCGTCTGTGAAATTATGACTCGCCGTCTCTAAACGATTGTGCAGAGATAGCTTCTTAATAATGTTTCGAACGTGGTTCTTGACAATGCGTGTTGGGGCATGAAGCTTGCGACCGATTTCCTTATCGCTTAAACCATCCCCCAGAAATCCGAAGACATCCCTTTCGGACTTTGTCATCCGTACCGACTCTGTAACTTTTACTCTCTTGCTCTTGATCGCATGTTCAACAATCTGGGAGAAAAGTGATTCGGTGAATTTAGGCGGGAGAGCCTGCGCCCCTTCTGCAACCGCGCGTATTGTCACCAGAAAATCATCGAGCGTTGTGTCCTTGAGAACGAAACCCGACGTTCCCGCTTTCACATATTGTATAACGTCGCCCTGTAAAGGAGCGAGATCCATCACAACTACTTTCGCGTCCGGAAATTCTTTCTTCACGGTTTCCACCGCGTGCAAACTATTCTGACTGCGGAGATCTAAATCCAATAAAATAACATCTGGTTTTAATTGGTGAACTTTCAGAATGGTACTGTCGCTTTCACCCGACACGGCGACCGTAATGATGTCCTTCTGTCGCTTGAGAATCGCTGTAAGTCCCTCGCGGAGTAAGTGATTCTCTTCGATAAGCAGTAATCTAGTCTTTTTCATCTAATGCTCCTACGCATTTGCATGTTAAATCGTTCAGAGAATTGAATGTGTCCCTCACTCCATTGTATGAGGCGGGAACGATTCTTTAAACTGGATCCGTGTACAAACTATAACAACCTCCTGGGGCAAACAATCATCCGTGAGGATGAAAAAGGAATTAACTCTTTTTAGTGCGGGTTTACTCGTCGATCAGTGAAATACTTTCTTCCACCCTCATCGCATCTGCATTCGTAAGTGCATATTTGGCAATCTGAACTCGCGAGCGAAGCAGGAGTTTCTCGAGTATGTTGTGGACGTGGCTTTTGACCGTGTAGGTCGAGAGATGCAGCTTATTAGCAATTTCTTTATTTGACAATCCATCAGCTATCAATACTACCACCTGTCTCTCGCGCTTTGTCATTCGGACGGCTTCCATGACCCGCGGAGGCGGAATCGAGCTGGAGACAGCCTGCTCCACGATCTGCGAGAACAGCGACCCAGTCATGAGCTGAGGAAGGACTTTCTTTCCGTGGGCGACGGCCCGAATGGTTTTCAGAAAATTCACGGTTGTCGCACCTTTAAGGACGAATCCCGACACTCCCGCCTTCACGAACATTAACATATCCGATTCCGTCGGAGCAAGCGACATGACTATCACCTTCGTCTCGGGGAAATCGGACTTGACCGATTTGACGATTTCGAGACTGCTCTGGCTTCTCAAACCCAGATCCAATAGAAGTATATTAGGCTTCAGATCACGAATCATCTGGAGAGGCCTTTTACCGCCTCCAAGTTCAGAAACAACCTTGATATCGGGTTGTCTTTTGATAATGGCGGAAATGCCTTCACGCAGGAGCGGGTTATCTTCAACGATCAATACTCGAACTTTGTCAGCCAAACCTTCTCGCCTTCCAGTCACTGATATATATTCCGTCAATGTGAGCCATGGATGCACCTCGGCTCCATGAAAAGTTACGGAATTAAACGAAGTTGTTCAATGGAATCAGTATAACTGGAAAAGTTCTGAGTGAGATAAGAATTGATGACAGTGGACGAGAAAAAAGATGAACGCCGATTATCGATATGTGGCTATAGCTGCGCCCCCAACTCGTAGAACCGGTGAATACTACGGCCCTTTAATCGACGCAAGAATATGTATGACTGTAACTACGTCTAACTTAGCTGTCGGCTCAGCCGAGATCCTGAGCCCTTCCCTTCCCAACAAGCTGCGGCACCAAGACAGGTTGCCCAACGAACTCTTTCTTAATCCGATTGCCTTCAGATTTCAGATAGGCGTTAGGATCGTGGTACATCGCACCTTTTGGAAGCCAGTCCCACAATGGTCCTAAATCCTTTCTTATGAGGTCCGAATAGAACGGTGGAATTTCCGTTGTCTCTTGTTCGAAGAATCCACGGAACTGATTATCGACCTGGAGCAGTCGTCTTACTTCAGTGAAGTATTTAATTCTTCCGAACCCTTCCGATGAGACGGCACGCACGACGTTCATCAATCGTGGTTTGATCGCGCCGTTTGCTCTGAACCGCTTGGCAATAGCCTTCCATGTGAAAGTGTATTTAGTCAAGTCGATAACGTTGTCGTAAAATTCCAGCCACGAATAGTTCTTCGGTTTCACGTTCATGGCATGATTATTATCGAGGAAGTGGAACGGGAACGGCAGGACTTGGCCTGCTCGCTGGTATTCAAGATTCAGCGGCGCCGCCTGTCCGAATGCGGAGAGGAGCGAGTAACCAGGGAAAGCACCGGGAGTCAAATCCAAAAACCTTTTGGTAAGCTCAAACGGCTCGGAGCCTTCATCGGTGCCAAGTCCCAAAACAAAGTTTGTCTGCATGTATGGTATGTAGCGCATGATCATATTGACGTGTTCGGAAACATGCTTTACTTTAGTCATGCCTGCAATTCCGTTTGTCCTTGACTTCCCTCCTAATTCGTACCATGATTCAATCCCGGGAAGAATTGCTTTGAAGCCGTTGCGTTTCAGCCTCTTCACGTGCTCCTCGGATAACAACGACAGACTGCTCTCGGCGATGAAGTCTATGCTGTCCGGCGGAACGGCTTCCTCGATAGCATTCATATAGTCGTCGAACCTGATGCCGAAGTTCGGATCGTGCCAGCCGACAAGTGGACGTTTGAACTTCTTCAAAAGAAACGACAGATCATCCTTCAACACATCGAAATCAAGCGGCTGGTACGGGATAACCGAATCGATACAGAAGCTGCATGTGTATGGACATCCAAGGCTGCCGATCATTGGGACCAATTTTATAAACGGCGCCTTCTTCAGCGTTGCCTCGATAAACTTCCAGCGCTCGCGCACTCCGGGAATCGAAGCCGGCTGTTGCTTCGCGGTGATGTGCAAGCCGATTGGCCGATGCTGTGAGCAATCCTCCAGGATTTCATGGATCACTCGTTTATCCGTCAGGCCCACGACGTAATCGAAATACTTTTGTGCATCTTGCGGATAGCAGCGCGCATGTGGTCCTCCAAGCACGGTTATTGCCCCGCGTGATCGAAAAAGATTACTCAGTGCGTAAGCTGTCTGTCCCGCCTCGCTAAAGGCACCGATAAAAACTATATCTACATTTTGTGGAAGTTCGTCAACTAAATTCTCAAAACCTGTGTAGCAAACTAGTGTAACTTCATGTCCGAGTTCCTCACACCATACTCCAAGTATCTGT
>JBAPNE010000240.1:0-5166 GCA_049278975.1 Candidatus Kryptoniota bacterium | reverse complement strand
CCCTTCAAATCATTACTCCGCAGAAGAATGTTTTCTCAGGCTCTGTTGAATCATTTTGGGCGCCTGGAATTTCCGGTGGATTTCAGATATTGCACGACCACGCGCCATTCTTGACAACGATAACGATAGGTGAAGTAAAACTAAGAAATGCTGATGGGAACGAGTTATCCTACTCGACAAGCGGCGGCTTCGTTGATGTAAGCAATAACAATGTAACTTTCCTTGCAGATACGGCAGAGAGAAAAGATGAGATTGATGTCGAGAGAGCCAAATCTGCCAAGGCGCGCGCGGAAGAGAGGCTGAGGAAAAAGGAAGAGGATATCAACATTGCACGAGCTCGCGCCGCACTTGCGCGAGCAATTAATAGGTTAAGAATCACTGACGCTCTGTAAATAAATCAAAATTCAAAAGTCACCTCGGAGCGCGGATAAACTCCGGTCAACAGTGAAACTTACACCTCAAGAGATTTGGTAGGATAGAATTTTAATAGGTTTTGACTTTTTTGAGATGCCATCCGAACTTAAATTTATTTCCAAGAGGAGAAACTTGCGTAATTTTGCACTTATAGTGATTTTTTCGGCTGCCGTGATAGTCGAAGGATGCTCGAGTATTAGTCGTTCGTTAAAATCTTCGAATGAAGATACGACGCAGGTGGATATGATTGCGATCAACCCAAATTACCGCGTTGCGATGGACCATTTTGTGGATGGGAATTTGAATGATGTCAACGGGGAATACGCTCAAGCAATTCTCGACTATCAAGATGCCCTTCGCTATTATTCCAGTGCCGCTATACTTGACGCCATGGCACAAGATTATATCAGGCTCGGCAAGTCCGACATGGCAATTCAAAAATCTCATGAAGCCGTTTCACTCTCATCCGCGAATATAAATTATAAAAGAACCCTCGCGGAGGCTTTCTTGACGGCATTCGAGGTTGATAGTGCTAAAACTGAGTACGAGAAGATCGTCGCCATGGATAGCAGCCAAGCTGAAGATATCCTTAGCCTGGCACAAATTTACCAGCAGAGCAATCCTGAAAAGGCGGCAGACTTTTACGAGAAAGTTCTGAGATTAAACGGGCCGGATTTACCGACCATGATGCAGCTCGTCCAGATTTATAACTCGTTAAATCAATTTGGCAAGTCCATCGGCGTTCTTGATCAGATGTTAAAAATAGATCCATCGAACGTGGCAATAAAAGAAATGCTTGCAGATTTATATCTCCAAACGGGTGACAACGAGAAAGCGCTGGGAATTCTGGATAACATGTTGCTTGTTCGGAAAAATGATCTCAACTTAAAAGCTCGAGCAGCAACTGCATATCTGCGCTTGAAAAATTACGACAAAGCAGATAGCCTTCTCGACACGATTTTCAATTCGGATTCCAGCAAAGCGGATGCGAAATTTGCCATTGCGCAATTCTATCTCGATGAAATGCAACATGATTCATCAATAGCGCCGTTTGCTCTTCAGATATTTAATAAACTTCTCAAGCTTTACCCGCGCGACGGGCGGGCGTTCCTTTTGGCGGGATTAGGCAACTCGGATATCCACGATGATTCGCTCGCGGAGTTATATCTGAACAAATCGGTTGCGATTGATTCGACCAATTCGGGCGCGTGGCAAGCGCTTGCTGTCTTTTATTTTCAGAAGAACGATTTTAACCGGATGGCAAATGAGATGTCGAGAGCTGTAGGAATATTTCCGGAGGATTTTCGGATAAATCTTTTTTACGGATTGGCTCTGAATCGCGTCGGGAAAAATGCCGAAGCTGTCAAGCCGCTTGAAAAAGCAGTTGCGCTGAAACCGATGGACATGGATGCCCTCAGCACTCTCGCGCTTGTTTATGAAGCTTTGAGCAGGTACGATGATGCGTACAGAGTTTACGAAACTGCTCTTAAAGTTGACTCGAATAATTCTTTGATCTTAAATAACTATGCCTACAGCCTTTCTGAAAGAGAATTGGATTTGCAAAAGGCACTGAAGATGGCACAAATGGCTGTTAAACTCGATCCAAAAAACAGCGCGTATCTGGATACTATCGGATGGGTTTATTTCAAATTAGGCGATTATGAAAATGCCGAATCGTTTGTGAAGAAAGCTCTTTTATTAAGAACTCAAGCTGACGGTTCGCCGGCAACACTTGAAGAACATTTAGGTGACATTTATGCAAAGATTGGGGATATGAAAAACGCGGTGAAATATTGGGAGAAGGCGCTCGAGCATGACCAAAGCAATGTATCTCTTAAAGATAAAATTGCGAAAGCGAAAACTTGAGTCGTTCTCTACTTTTCCTTGGGTTGCTAATCGCTGGGTGTGCCACAACGTACACGTACATGGATCTTTCCAGTATCACGCCCCAATCTGTTGCCGGCAATATCGAAAGTCAATCTCGTCTGTTCGAATCTTTTTCTTCCAGCGGTTACGGAAATTTCGAAACTCCTCAGGGCGATTACAGCGCGCGATTTGATATTTCAATTCGTAAACCTTCCCCGACGTATGTTCGCATTTATGGTCCCTTTGGAATGAAAGTGGCACAGATAAAGTTGAGTTCCGACACGATTATTGTTTACAACAGTTTTCTCAATGAGCTTTACGTCGGAAAACCTACAGCAGACAACTTGCGCCGCTTTCTGATGATTGCGCCCGATGGCTCTTCAGTGACGAATATTCTGTTGGGATTGGTGTCGCCGCCGGCAATTCATGACAGCTCTCGAATTTCCTCGAACGTTGACGGCAGGAGCGTCAGCTTCACTTACAATGCCGGAGACACAGTCGAACGATATTCAGTTGACGGAAAATATATGCGAACTACCGATTACGAAGAATCGATAGATGGCGAAGCTGTGATGCGGATTCGATATTCTGATTTCACAAACGTTGGCAATGTTTACTTTCCAAAGTCAGTTTCATTTGAAGATACGAGGCGAAAAATTTCAGCAAAATTATTTTATCAGGACATCGAGTTGAGCGAAAATGATGATCTTGAATTCACCGCCCCTGCGGATGCGAAGGAAATCTTTCTTAATTAATTGGAACTGAAATTCTCACGTTCTTCAACATAGATGTAACTCTCTTCTACGAGGACGGGATTGCGGAAAAGAAGGGGGTTGTCAGTTGGCAGTATTGGAATTCAAAAGTAAAAAGATAATATCATATGCGACTTTTTCAGCCAGAAGTAATTAGTGCGATATTGGTTCTGGTTTCATGTGGATTAGCCATTCCGCAGGGAAAGCCAAAACTGAACACGAAAAAGGAAGAGTTGCAGCAGCTTCGCGGAAACATCAAGCTTTATCAAAATAAAATTGCGGAGAGCAGCCGCAAAGAATCCGTCTCTCTTGAAACACTTGACAACTTTGAAAAACAGAATCTGCGAGCACGGCAAACCATAAAAACGATCTCCGCACAGATCGCCATCAATTCACGAAATATTACGGAAGTTGAAAAACAAGTTGGCACAGCGAGCGGCAAACTTTCCGACTTGACTAATGAGTACGCGAGTTTTGCCAGGAGTTTCTACGAACGAGGAAGATTGCACGATATCGAATTGATTCTGACAGCGTCATCGGTAAACGAGATGCTTGTTCGTTATGAATACTTGAAAAGATTTTCCGACCAGACTAAAACCGACATGAACTCGATTACTTCTGAGCGCGACAGGTTGAGTGTTCTGAGAGAGAAACTTAACCATCAGCTTAATCAACAGCAGAGTTTTCTCAATGTGAAAAGCACACAGGAAACGGAACTTTCATCACAAATTGTCGAGCAGAGAAATCTCATTGGCGAGCTTCGGCGGAATAAGAAAGTGTACGTTGAACAACTGAAAAGATCGCAGAGCGCAGCGGCAGATCTTGAAAATCTGATACGTAGCCTTATTGCAGAGGAAGCCGCTAAGAAGAAAGAAGCACAAAAAAAAGCAATGATGGCCAAGCTGGCTGTCGGTCGCAAAGAAAAAGTAATAACCGCTCCCCCCGAACCGGACATTCAACCTGGCGGAGAAGACATATCAGATATGAAAGGTCATCTACCATGGCCTGTGAACGGAGGGAGAGTCGTTGCGAAGTTCGGTGAGCACGAGAACCCGGTCTTAAAAACGGTGACGCTGAATTACGGAATCGATATTTTGATTCCGGAGAATTCGCAGGTTAGAAGTGTGGCCGGGGGGGAAGTATCCAGAATATTTTGGCTGCCGTCATACGGAAATCTCATCATCATCAATAATTACAACGGCGTGAGGACGGTCTATTCTCATCTTGCGGATATTTTTGTTAAAGAAGGCGAAAAAGTAAAAACGGGAGAACCTGTCGGAACGATTGGCGAATCTCTTGGGGGATCCGTTCTGCATTTTGAAGTGTGGCTCGAAAAAGACAAACAAGATCCTGAAATATGGTTAAGCAAGAAGTAAAATCAATACGTCCCGGGAGTGCCGGCGGATCTTTGATCTCACAAAAAATCAGCTTCTTTTATTCGGTCGTTTTCATAAACGCGATGCGTTTCTTTTTCTTCGTGGTTTCACTTTTCAACGAGAAAACTCGCCGCGGTTTAAGAGGAAGAAGATTCATTTTTGATAATTTAAAAAAAAATCTTTCACGGATTCCGGCCGATAAAAGAATATGGTTTCATGCGTCTTCTCTCGGCGAGTTCGAACAGGCGAAACCGATTATCGAAATATTGAAACAATCAGGATATAACATTATCGTTTCATTCTTCTCGCCATCGGGATACGAACATTCTTTGAACTATTCAAGTGCTGATGTGATTACATATATTCCGCTTGACAGCCCGAAGAACGCCCACAAATTTGTGCAACTGGTAAAACCAAACGTCGTCGTGGTTATGAGATATGATTTGTGGCTGAATCATTTGATTGCCGCGAAAGAATTCGGAGCAAAAATAATAATTGCGGATGCCACGTTTTCTATGAAACTTTTTAACCGCGCCGAATTCCTGAGAAATTTCTACCGACAACTTTACCGGCTTGCCGATTCGATTCTTGCAACGACCTCAGAGCACAAAAAGATGTTTGACTTTTTCCTTGGCAATGAGATAACGAATGTTGGCGGGGATACTCGGTTTGACCGCGTTTACAGCAAGAGCGTTTCAAATAACGTTGCTCAGAAAATTCCGATCACATTTGAAAAATCGAATAAGGTCGTCATGGTA
>JBAPNE010000239.1:0-3051 GCA_049278975.1 Candidatus Kryptoniota bacterium | reverse complement strand
GACGACCGCTGCAACAGCGCCGACCCCGACCGGCCCGCCTTTGTAAAAATCTATCACCGTCGAAAGAATTTTCTTATCCATCTCATCGAGGCCCGTTTTGTCAACCTCAAGCTGATCGAGTGCGTGCATGGCAGTATCCAGCGTAATTTCCTTTTGGTTTTTTACGTCGGCGAAATCGCGTGTGCGCCGCAGGAGACGATTCGCGATTCTTGGTGTCCCTCGGCTGCGGCGGGCGATCTCGGAAGAGGCATCTTCGGCAATATTCACTTTCAACATCGATGCGGAACGAACGACAATTCTCTGCAAATCATCATCGTCGTAATATTCAAGCCGTTCCACTATACCGAATCTCGACCTGAAAGGATTGCTGAGAAGGCCGGCACGTGTTGTAGCAGCGACAAGCGTAAAAGGTTTTATTTCAAGCTGGACGCTTCGTGCTCCGGGTCCGCGATCAACAACGATCGAAAGCTTATAATCCTCCATCGCTCCGTACAATATTTCTTCGACCGCCGCAGGCATACGGTGAACTTCGTCTATGAAAACAACTACACCTTCGGATAATGAAGTCAAGATACCGGCGAGGTCACCGGGTCTTTCAAGCGACGGTCCGGTAGTAGCAATAATTTCGGATTGAAGCTCATTCGCGATGATATTCGCCAGGGTAGTCTTGCCGAGTCCTGGGGGGCCCATCAACAAGACATGATCGAGCGCTTCTTTTCGTTTCCGGGCCGCCTCGATGAAAACCGCTAACTTGCCTGTAATTTTCTTTTGCCCGACAAAATCTTTTAAAAGTTTCGGACGAAGGGCTCTATCAAACTTTACATCGTCGCCGATTGAAAAACCTGTTCGCGGGATTTGAACGACTTCTTTGCTCTCAGCCCGCCGCACTTTGTGTTCTGTTTTCACGAGTTCAATTTAAACTGCCGCTGATTGAAACACAATTATGATAACCGATCTATCACGGATGACAGTAGAGGAATAGATTCCTATTTTGTTTGCATGGTGAACACGCCGTTCCAATCCGCAGGCGGCGGATCGATCTCGAAGATTCCGCTTCGTTCCAAATACATCTCCGAAGGATAGTCGGACGGGTCGATCGAGAGTCCCTTCTTGAAGAACTCCGACGCCGACTTCCACTCTCTGTTTCTATACTCTGAAATTCCCTTGCAATACAATTCAACCAGTTTCTTTTTGTCTTCGTTGAAATTATCAACTTCATCAGATAGCAATTCAAAAATTTTCACCGGCTTTGTTTTACCTATTACGACTATCAAATCAAGCTCCCTCGCAAACACCCGGTCCTTCACAAGCTCATAAGTATATTCGCTCATCAAAATCCGGGTCCTGTACATTTTATTGGCCGATTCGAGACGCGACGCAAGGTTCACATTGTCTCCGATCACCGTATAATCGAACCGCTCGCTGCCGCCTACATTCCCAACGACCATCTCACCTGTGTTGATTCCGATTCTAAAATTCAAAATTGGTTTCTCCTCAGATGTCCATTTCGCATGAAGCTCCTCTAATCTCTTTGTCATCTCGATGGCACTTTGGCACACACGGTAGGCATGATCCTTAATTTCGATCGGCGCTCCCCAAAATGCGATTATTGCATCCCCTATATATTTATCCAGCGTGCCATCATGTTTAAACACGATCTCCGTCATCGCCGTGAGATACTCGTTGAGATGAGTGATGAGGTCTTCGGGTGCCATCTTCTCGCTCACGCCGGTAAAATTCTCGATGTCCGAGAACAGCACGCTCAACGTTTTGCGCTCGCCGCCTAATTTCACAAGCTCCGGATTGCTCACCAACTGATTTACAACAGACGGGTCAACATATTGGCTGAAGATCAACTTGATCGCGGCCTTCTGCTTCCTTTCAACAACATACTGGTACACAACTGTACCAACATAGCTAAATCCGTAAGCAATCCCCGGATAGACGATATTCAACACAAGTCTTTCTTTCTCAAAGAAAATGAGCCCGGCTTCATATGAGCAGGCTATTACAATTGCCGTTACCAGAAATGGAATGAATATAACGAGAAGCATCCTCGAATGACGCATTGACTTGAATAAGAATGAAGTCAGCGCAATAAGAAATGCTCCGAGAAACATCTCAATAAAATCAAACCATTGACTTGATCGAACCAGAAAATTTCCGTCGAGGACCGTCTCAATTGCAGCCGCATGTATCTCGACACCGTATGCACTATTGCCGCTCTGCACATCCTTGTTCGCGGAAAAAGGTATGGGCTTCAAATCCCCGGACTCGGGATATTCGGCACCGATCAAGACAATTTTATTCTTGAAGACCCCTTTTTCTTTTAAGATATAGTAGCTATCTGTCTCAATTCCGAATTCCAATTCATCTCGGGTTTTGAACGATGAATCATCAATCACCTGATAAATGTCATAAGTCGGAAAGCCTCCTGTCGGCCCGGGATAATTTATCAGCATTGAAGTGTCATCAAACTTCGGGATGAAGATATTCCCCAGCCGAAAACAGGAATCGAGATCCGCCGCAATGGAATTTCCCGCACCTAAGTACCCTGATAACACCGCAAATCCGAATGATGGTACAAGTTTGTACTGACCGTTTCCGATTTGAAATTCATTGAACGGCATATATCGACGATAAACTCCGTCAAGGTCATTTCCGACGAAAACTATTCCGATCAAGCTGTCGCTTTTTATAAAAATATTATTGTAAAAATCCGCACTCTTTAGAATTTTAAAACGCCCAGAGACGTCGATATCGCTGTGCCCTGCCAAAACCACCGGCTTATATTTCTTCAATGCTGCCGCAAAAACGCTGTCGTCGCCCGGAATCCTTGATGGTTCATCAAAAACTATGTCGACTCCAACTGCCTTCGCGCCGGCATCAAAAAGATTCTTCAGCACTCTCGCATAATATCTTCTTGGAAACGGAAAACTGTTCGGCAAACCTTCGAACGATTGTTTCGTAATATCAACAATCACAACCTTAGATGAGTCTTTTATGTCTAACACCCCACGATGCTCGAAGCACTCGTCGAGGGCTTTTAGC
>JBAPNE010000238.1:0-7628 GCA_049278975.1 Candidatus Kryptoniota bacterium | reverse complement strand
GTCTTTCACAAGATTGAAACGATCCTGGAAAGTTCGGGAGTCCGTGAAGAATACCCACTCGCGCATGTTGTCTCGATAGAAATAAAACCACGAAACATGATCTGATGAATCCCATTGTATCTCACCGTTATAGGATTCCGCCAGGTGCATCGCCTCCGGTGTCGTGATGGATCCAGCTTCAATGCTAGGATTTGATTTGCCTTCTGCCGGCATTCCCGCATGCCAATGATAGCCATACAGCGGAATGCCAAGCATGAGCTTATTGTTCGGTACATACTTCAAAGCGTATTCTAAATTTTGTACCATCCATGAGTAACCTGCAACAGGTCCCGGCGCAGTATAGCTTGTATGCTGGTCGTATGTCATCAAACAAATCATGTCGGCGGACTTGGCTAAACTTTCGAGGTCATAAGCGCCCTGCCATTCTCTGTAAATCCAATAATCAAATCCAGTCTGGCCGGGATAGCCGGGAGAATTGGGAACCGTGGCGACCGATAGCTCGTATCCTTCGTGGTGCAGTGCCGCTGCAGTTTCGGCAACGAGATTTGAGAGGGCATCGCGGTCCACCCAACTAATGTGTTCGAAGTCGAACTGGATGCCGGAATACCCATTCAATTTGCATTCTCGAACAAGCGCCTGAATAAATGGTTGGTGTGCAGCGGGATCTGCCACAAACTTATGAAATATCTCGGGATTAAAACCGTAACCTTCAACGATAGGCATGACTGCAACGTGATGGTCTTTTGCTGTCTTGAGGACCAGTGGGTCGGGACCGCCCCAAACCATGCCGTCCTTGTCAACGGAGTACCATGTCGGCACGAGAATATCGATTTTGTTGAAATGTTCCATGAAAGAATTTTCGGATTCATAGCTTCTCGTCATATAGAAAAGTGATTTCGGCTGTGCCATGGCGGCCGATGTCGCAAGAAGCATAAACATAAAAAGAAATTTTGTTTTCGGCATAATTTACAAACCTCCTTTTGGTTATTCAGTGAGTAGTTGTCCAGAACGCAGGCCGGGATCTTATTCTACCACCGTTATTGTATTTCTCCTGATTGATGGTTCCGTGTGCGCCAGCTTGTATTATTTCTTGTTGTTTTTATTAGAATTTATGACGGGATTATTAATCCCTCCAGTAGTCTTCTCCAAATAGTAGAGGGAAGATGAAATTAAAATCTCTATATCATTCCCACTTCATCTTGCGGGATCCATCCTTCTTTCCCGTCTTGCAGTCTGATCTTGATCCATTTACCGACTTGGTCTAGCTCTCTGACTTTTAATCCTTCGTGAATTATAAACGCATCGCTGCTCGTTGAATCGGGTGCAAGTTTTACTGACGCGGCTGCATCAACGACTATTGCATTTTTAATGTGCCACTGTCTATTTAAGTTCACAATCCAAATCGAAGTTGTTATTATTAGAAACACCGCCGATATCAAACCGAAATAGATAGAATATCGTTGGATGCTCATGTTCTTCGCGAAGAAATATAAACCGATAGATGCAAGGAGTACTAAATAAAAAAGAAAAAGGGCTTGAGTCCAACCAGTGATGGAGAACAAAGCCAAAATGCTTTCCCACCATTGGAACAAGAAGAACTTTGGCAGCGTATCGATCTTGTCAATTGTTTTAGTATTTGCGATTGCCAGATTATGCGTTGCGTCGTCGTCTCCCGGAGATAGCTCCAGCGCTTTTTCGTAATACAAAATCGCGAAACCGATTTTCCCCTCACGGTAATAAGAGTTGCCGAGGTTGTAATACAATGACGTTCCCTCGTAGCCCAAATGAATAATGCTTTGATAAGCCTCGATTGCTTGTTCATATTGCTTATCCTGGTACAAATTGTTTCCTTGATCCATCAAACCCTGAACTGACCCGCTCAAGGTCAGGCTTTGTGCTCCTGAAGCGACAGAAAATTTTGGCGACAGAAACAAAACAGCCACGATAAATAAACCACGTTTTATTTTGTTCATGAAATCCTTGTTACTTTCAAGCATATTTCTTTGCCGACAATGATTTTTCCAATTCGATTATGACATTAGTTAGATCATGGTACATGTCGTTCATCCCCGATACGCCGTTGCTGCCCGGAGCAAACCTTGCAAACTCACATTTTTCTATGCACCTTTTCAGGTAGTCAACCAATTTCCCGTCAATCTGATTTGCCTCTAACAGACCGATTGCTCTCTCCAAGGAAATTTCCGATTTTGGAATGTGAAGCTTATCTTCCAGATATCCGAAGAGTGCCTGAGATATTTCGGCGTAGAATCCGGTTTGATTGCCAGTTTTCATCAAAGTTTCTGCAGTCTTGAATCGTTTTCGTGCAATCTTTTCCGCACGACGGTAGCGCAGAAGTTGGACATTTCCGGTGAGCCGGTCTTGCCTTCTTTTAAATGTCACAAGTCCGCCCAGGAAAATCGCCGGAAGGACAGCGGAAGCCCAAAATCTGAATCCGAGAATCGCTGTGCCATCTTGTCTTCTCAGATCGCTGGTCGAAGTGTTAATGTAACGAATATCCTGGCCTAGAACTTTTATTTCTTCTTTGGAATACCCGGCCGCTGTCTCATTTCCAATAGTTAAGCCTTGCACCACATTTATCGTATAAGATGGCGTGGAAAGAGTTGTGTATGATTTCTTTTCGGGATTGAAATAAGAAAATTGAGTTGGCGGAATTTCTTTTGTTCCTGCAGATCTTGGGATTATCAAATACTCGAAAGTTTTTGTTCCTGATATTGTGCCGGTGCGGTCGATCTGTTCGGAAGTTTTCGGCTCATATTTGTCAAGTCCATCCGGCAGATTGATCTCCGGCATATTCAGGAGCTGGATGTTGCCCTTTCCGGAGATGTTGATTTTTAAAGTCAATGGCTCGTTGGTTTTCGCGCTCGCCGATCCCGACTCACTTCCAGCGAGTAGCGATGAAATCGAATAATCGCCCACCGCTCCATTAAACGATTTCGGAACATCTTGCGCCGGGAGAGGAATCACGTGCAGCTTGATCGTGTTTGATTTTGCCGTATAGTTTACGGTTTGAAAATTGTTGAAGAATGGATCGTTGAAAAACTGGTCGAATATATTTCCGCCGCTTCTTTTGTTTTGGATTTGTACCGGAATATCCAGCACAAGCGGCGTCACGGAAAGCTCACCGGTTTGCGAGGGGAAAAGAGCAACTTTTTTCAATACCCCGACGCGGTATTGCTTTCCATTATACATCTCGGTCGAAAAAGAATTGTTGTTGGAAACATTAATGTCTTCCGCCCAGCATCCCTCGTAAGATTGCAGTTTGGAAACTTGTATTTGCGAGGCAATGCCCAGTCTTGTGTAAAGTTTGTAAGTGACTGTGACTTGTTCACCCATAAAAACTTTTTGTTTGTCAGCGGTGGCGAGAATAAAAAGATTATCGCCGATGTCATTTGAAGATGCCGTGGTGTTTGCTTGCCCGGATGATCCTCCAGAAGAACCGGCAGCCTGCTTCGGTGAACCTTTCACGACGTTTATTGTCAACGGTTGAGTTGTAAAAATTTTCCCGTTGTAATTTATCGTAGCGCTTCCGATTGTAATATTTCCCATGCTTCGAGGCTGCAAATAGTATGAGTATGAAGCTGAAGCAGAGACGGAGCCGTTGACGATTTGCATGCTCGTCGATTGATTCGGCCCGGATAGAACCATGAAACCTTTGAAGTCGGGTGGATTGAAACTCTTGATGCCGTTTACATCTTGACCGGAAAAGGTAAATGAGATTTGGAATTGGTCGTTTGCTCCGACGGTCGTATTGTCAACGGATGCGGTAAAAGTCTGCGCATAAACATTCGTGGATGCAAACAAAAGCGACGCGACAAATAATTTTATGATCGATCTCATAATTATTTTAAGAAGCTGTGATTCAAAAGTGAAGCGCACATTTTTTGAGTTTTACCTCACCAGTCCTTATCAGTTTTAATCGGTTCGCCTTTCATTTTTCTCAACTGTTTTTGCAAATTTTTCTCATCGTTGTTTAAGGCGTTAAATATTGCCTGAGCTTGATCTTTTGAAATTTCATTCGGCGCGTTTTGTTGATTTTGCTGTTTCTGATTTTTCTGTTGGTCTTTGTTTTGATTTTGCTGGTTCTGGTTCTGCGGCTGTTTGTTCTGATCGTTTTTATTTTTGTCGTTCTGGTTTTGGTTGTTTTTATTCTGCTGGTTTTGATTTTTCAGCAGGTCGAGCGCGTAAGACAAATTGTATTTTGTCGCAACATCATTTGGATTCAGCTTGAGAGCGTCCGCATAAGCGCCGATGCTTTCCTTGATCTGTTGGTTCTTGAGAAGGGCATTGCCGATGTTGTGATAAGCCGCGGCTTTCTGATTGTCCGTCATGGCTTTCGATAGCGCGGCTGAATAATTCTTCAGGGCGTCTTCGTATTTTCCTTCTTTATAATATGAATCACCCAGATTGAACTTAGCCTGAAAATTGTCCGGCGATTTTTCCAGCCCCTTCTTGAACTCAACTTCGGAATCGACAAATTTTCCTTTGTCATACAAATCAACGCCGTTGTTCACAAGAGAGCGCGTGCTCTGTGCAAATATGTTTCCGCTTGTGAGAACAATCATGGAAAAAAGGAAAAGGGAAGGAAAAAGAGTCAAAGATTTTTTCATTTTACAATTCCCAATGCCTTGTTCATCATATTTAAGAAACGCGACTTTCGTTCCGACATAAAAAATTCTCCAATAAGCAAAACAATTGCCGGTGCTAAAAAATAATAAAACCTGTCTTCGTAGTCAGTAACCCTTTTTTCACCCAATTCCGTTTTCTTAATTTTTGAAAGGTCGCCATAAATTATCTCAAGTTCATCTCTGTCGTTCGCCCCTCTGAGATATTGTCCGCCGGCTTGTGATGCAATGTCTTTCAATGTTGTTTCATCTAACTTTGACAGAACGATGTTTCCATCTTTGTCTTTCTTGAAGCCAGCTTGCTGTCCCTGATCGTTGTAAACCGGAATCGGAACTCCGTCGGGCGAGCCGAGTCCGATCGTATAAATTGCAATATCGTTCTTCTTTGCTTCATCGAGCGCATCTTGAATAGTGCCTTCGTGGTCTTCTCCATCGGTAAAAATCACCATAACCTTTTCTGTTTTAGACGAATAATCGAACGATTTGGTTGCTAAATTTATTGCGGCAGCGATTGCAGTTCCTTGCTCTGGAACCGTGCTCACGTCCGCCGCCGACAAAAAAAGATTTGCAGCTGAATAATCAGTGGTAAGCGGAAACTGCACGAAAGGCTCGCCGGCGAAAACGATCAACCCGATTCTGTCCCCGTGAAGTTTTTGAATGAGGTTTGATATTTCTAATTTCGCTTTCTCCAACCTGCTCGGTTTAATATCCTGTGATTGCATGCTTAATGAAACATCGAGAAGGATATAAATGTCGATTCCGGTCTCCTTGACATTTTCAATCTTCGTTCCGACTTGCGGGTCCGCTGCGGCGAGGAGCAGCAGAGCGATTGAGAACACGATTATTCCGGATTTGATAATTCCTTTTCCTTTGCTGTAAGTTGGCAGCAAGATCGGCCGCATTTTCTTACCGGCAAAATTGCCAAGCAGTTTAGTCTTGTTCCTTATAATGTACCATGATGCTAAAATGAGCACCGGCACAAAATATAAACCGTACAAATATTCTGGGTGTGCAAATCGAAACATTTTTATGGAATTTTTCTGAAGACGGTTTTCGACAGGCCAAGCTCAAGTAAAAGCAAAAACAAACCGGCATCTAACCAGCCTGAGAATAGCTCGGCTGCATTACGGTAAGAGGTTACTTCAATTTTGGATTTTTCGAGCTCATCGATCTTTTTATAAATTTCACTGAGTGTCGTATTATTTGTCGCTCTGAAATATTGTCCGCCTGTGATATCGGCAACGTTTTTCAATAGGCCTTCATCGATTTCGACAGGCATCATCTGATAGCGAATTCCGTATGGAGTCTGAATTGGGTAAGGAGCTTCACCTTCGGTGCCGACGCCGATCGTGTAAACTCGTATTCCATAAGTTTTTGCTATCTCGGCGGCAGTCAAAGGATCGATTTCTCCAGCATTATTTACACCATCGGTCAAAAGAATTATCACTTTACTTTTCGCCTGCCCATCTTTTAATCTTCCGACGGCATCAGCAATTCCATTCCCGATTGCTGTACCATCAGGCACCATACCGGGTTCGACCTTTCTCAGCAAATTTTCCAACACGCTGTGATCAATGGTGATCGGACATTGGGTAAAAGCTTCGCGAGCAAAGACGACTAATCCGATTCTGTCATTCGGTCTCGCGTCGATAAACCTTTCTGCCACGTCTTTTGCCGCTCCGACGCGGTTCGGCTTAAAGTCTTCCGATATCATGCTTCCCGAAATGTCGAGCGCGATCACTACGTCGATTCCTTCGGTGGTTACATTTTCACCGGAAGAAAAACTTTGCGGCCTAGCAAGTGCAACGATCAAAAGCGCGATCGCTGAAGAGCGTAAAATTATTGGAAGGTGCCGGGATTTCTCTTTCCATGAAGGAGGAATATTATGAAATATTTTCAATGAAGAATAGGTTAATGATGGCTGCTTCACGCTGCCTATTTTCCAATGCCAGAAAATCATCGCTGGAATAATTGCTAAGAAATAAAGCACCCACGGATAAGCGAACTTCACGTCGTTAAGCATGGCTCATTTCTTCCGACGAATTTACCGTAATCCCCATCTTGTTCCCGGCTTCAATGGTCGAAACAGTTTTGTTTACAATTTCATAGGCCTGTTTCATCATCTCTTCATTCACCGAATTAAGCGGCGTGAATTTGGCGAACTTCACCAGATCGGCGTTCGAAAGAAAGTTGTAAGTTGTTTCTAAAATCGGTTCGCTCGCCTGTCGTTGTTTAATTAATTCAACCGTTTCAGATGTGGTAAGTTCCAGCGCCGGTAAATTAAATCTGTCTTCGAAATATCGTCTTATGATTTCCGTAATCGTCGAATGGTATTCTTTAACCAATCCTTTCTGCCAGAGTTTTTGTTCCTCTAATTCATGCAAAGCATTCATCGCAATTTCGTTTGGAGGAAGCTTTATGATTTTTTCCACCGGCTTTGTTCCGGATTTTCTCTTTTTATATCTCCGGTAGAAATATAAAATAATTCCGATAACGATTAGTCCGGCAACAGCCCAAAGCAGAATCCATCTCCAATCGAGCGGAATTTTTAGCGGCGACTTTACATCCTGGATATCTTTTTTAAGATTGACGGGCAGAGTTCGTATTGTGAAGCTGACGGGATTAGTCAAAGCGTAATGCATCGTGGTGTCGCCTGGGGTTTGATATGGCACCATGGCCGCCGGAACAGTCACACCGGTCGAATCATAACCAGAGAGAATGTATTTGTAGGTCACAGTCGCGTTTTTATTTCTATCTTCGACGATCGGATTTTCTTTTTGGATTATCGAAATATTCTTGAGAGTGTCGCTGATGACGGGCTGACGGATATTCAAGCCTTTGTTGTAATCGACTTGAATTGTGTAAGTGATGTAATCGCCGACGAGATAATCGGATTTATCCGTGAATGCCTCTGCATTTATTCCTTGAGATGCAATTTTATACATTTGATCTACAGTTGTGTCCCGAGAATGGCCTATATCCCCC
>JBAPNE010000237.1:0-8759 GCA_049278975.1 Candidatus Kryptoniota bacterium | reverse complement strand
GAGTTTGTGTGCCATCAGGCGTTATATGAACTATCCCGTCCAATTTACCGAGATATTGATGATCGTCGTTCCTTCTCCACGAATGTGTTATGTCCGCTAATCCCTGAAAAGGTTCAAGGTTTCCATGCGCGTCATAGTTTTGATAGACAGAATATTCGGCTTCATCAGGACGGTCCTGCAGCGCATCGGTATAATTGAGAGTCCACGTCAATGAAAACGGAGAACTCGTAAAATTTTTCCCTCCCAGAGAAACACTTGAAATGTCCTGCGTTCGCAGCGCGGACCTGTGAGAGTAAGTCAAATCGGCGGCCCCGCGCTCACCGTCAATTGTTATCTGGGTTTCATGTCTGACCTCAGCTTCTTCCTGGCTTACGAACAAGTATGTCGCCGAAAGCTCGTGGCCCTCAGCGAGGATGAAGTCTGAGTTGATTACTGCGCCACCCCGCATTTTGTTTGTGTAGTATTGTTGACCGGTGTAAGTAGCCGCATAAGGAATCAGGTGTCCCTGACTGTCCACAGTGTTGATGTCAGACCCAACGGTGTAGAAGTCGATCGGAACGTTCTCGTATGTATTTTGAAAGCTTCCTGCTGCCATGATCCCAAACCTGTTGTCAAAAAACCGATCGCCGATGAGTCCTGAGAAAAGTCCGTCTGGAGGAGCTGACTTGTTCGTAAATATCATATTGGCTGTTGTGAAATCCGCACTCGTAACTTTGTACCATGGCTTGAGTTGTGCAGTTGGATCGTCTGCACTTACCGTTCCATGCATGCGTTGTGGGTCGAGATCGTTAACGGCACCCGGATTAAAGGAGCTAAAAGCATTCCCTACTACTCCTGAGCTGGATCCACTCGCTGCACTTAGCGAAAGTTCGAAATTCTCGGGGGCTTTCCTCAAAATGAGATCACTGGATCCGCCTATTGCGTCGCCCGCAAGATCCGGCGTTAACGATTTTTCTACTTCAATGCGCTCAAAGAGTGCAGAAGGAAAGATGTCTAAAGGAACAAAACGATCTTGGGCTTCCGGACTTGGGATTTTAATCCCGTCAAGAAGGGTGTTGTTGTATTGCTGCTGGAGTCCACGCATTACAACATATTGTCCTTCTCCCTGGTTATTGCGAATCAGCGACATCCCGGAAACGCGTTGAAGTACATCTGCGGCCGTTCTGTCAGTGGACTCTTCAATGGCCTGTGCCGAAATCACGCTTACAATGTTGCCTGAGTTCTTTTCCGTGGCCCTCGCCGTTGTTTCAAGCTCGTTGTTTGCCCTCCCCAATATTACGGACTCACTTAGCACAATCGGCTTCTCTTTCAATGAGAAGTTTATTACGACTACGCTTGAGTCGCTCGTCAGATCAACATCTTCCTCCTCCTTGTTAATATGCCCGAGCGCAAATGCCGCAACATTATATTTTCCCGGCGGTACATCCTCGATGACGTAGTCACCGCTCGTGTCGCTGACGGCCCCATAGCTCTTCCCTTCGACAAAGATACTCGCACCGACGATCGCTGATTTAGTCTTGCTTTCTCTTACATGCCCCCTGATTGTTCCCCCGATTGTATCCTTTGTTGAAATAAAGAGCATCAAAAACGCCAAGGTGTAAATAACTTTCATCGTTGTCCATTTCCTGCGTTAAGTGTTGATAGGATTCTTGGGAAACTCTCCGCTCTTTCTGGTGCTGGCTGCTCAATCACGTTCTCTTCACGGCTCATTGCATACTCATGGCATAAATTTACCGATGCAGTATTAACAGAGAGTTAAGGCTATGCTGTGATAAGAGAAATAAATTGTTAACGAGTGTGGGTAAAATTACTGTGTCGTATTTTTGTCCGCTAAGTGAAAGTTGATGCAGAGCTTCAAGAGTGTGCGTCTTCATTGGGAACGAATAACGGATTTCCCGAAACTGGGCAAGCGAGACTTGATCGAGAGTTAACCGTGGCTATATCGGGCGAATACCGATACTGAATCGAGAGTACATCGGGAGTTAATCGAGATTCAACCGAGAATGGATCGGGAATCAATCGGGAATCAATCGGGAAGCAACCGAGATTGCACCGAGAATCAATCGAGAAATCCACGATGCTGCTATGAGGTTTCTAATCGGGCGTGTTATGTCTTGAATGACTTTCATAAGACGTATAGAGGCGAAATCTATGCCGTCATTTACGTCAATGTAAGTGATTAAGAAAAGAATCGTTAGGAGAGGGCGATAGCCGATTAGGGTTTTGACGAATGGCTCGTCAAGAATTTTGACGGAACTCACCGTCAAGTTTTTCATTCAGCCATTTCCACTTCAAGGAGTGCTCCGCGAGCTTTGTCTCGAAGGATGAAAGCAAACTATCGAGTGTCATGGGGGATTTTGTGGACGATGCCGAAATACGATTTGGTATTAATGGTGGTGTAGGAGGGGTAGGAGTTAAGGCTGCGCCAGCTTGTCCGCCGTCTTTCCGGCGGAAGGCGCATCTCCACCAAAGGCGGATGAGCCTGTGGCTCAAGCCTTCGGCTGAATAGGCGATATATACAATGTCGTCGCGAGTATCCGCCGCAGGCGGAGACGTGGCGATCTCAGTTTGCTCAATTACAATTATATTTGCGGTATGAGGAAAATGAGATTGCTTCTCCCGACAAGGTCGGGATCGCAAAGACAATCCTTTGGTGGTGACTCTTTTCAAAATGAGCCACTACCCGCAGTCGTTGAATCTAATGTCCATGTCGCTTACTTTGAATCGACTTGAAAAAGGAAGCGTGGTTTAGTGGAACAAGCGTACGAGTCAGTTAAAAAGTTAGTCGAAGATTTCAGGGCACACGAACGGGATTACCTCTCCCTCACTTATCAGGAGTCACAGGTACGACAGGACTTTATAGATAAGTTCTTTACTGCACTCGGCTGGGACGTTACTCACGAGCGTCAAAAGAACCCGCACGAGTACGAAGTCCAAATCGAAAACCGCGTTCAGATCGGCGGCACACAACAGAGGGCCGACTACGCCTTCTTCCTCGCGCCGAACTTCCGCGATCCTAAGTTTTACGTCGAAGCAAAGAAACCCGCACGGCAGCTTGAGAATCCTGACTTCTTATACCAGACCATGCGCTACGGATGGAACGGGAATACTCCTATCGCAATCCTCACTGACTTTGAAGATCTCCACGTCATCGATTGCAGGCTGAAGCCCACAATAAAAGATGCCCTGAGCCGCCGGATACAATCGTTCCATTATACGGATTATGCCGACGAGGAGAAATTCGTATGGATATATTATCTCTTCTCACACGAGGCGGTTGCAGACGGTTCGATAGAAAAGTTCGCCGCTAAACTCTCCAAGCCGAAGGGCAAAGCCGCTCGCGGCGTCGGGAAGTCTCAACCTGTCGACGAAGTCTTCCTTGCGGAACTCGACGGCTACCGCGAGAGCCTCGCGAAGGCTTTCAAAAAATCAAATCAGGAATTGCAGGGCGAAGAGCTGACCGAAGCGGTACAGCGAACGATCGACAGGCTCGTGTTCATAAGATTCCTCGAAGACAAGCTGATCGAAGAAAAGGAAATCGCAAACCTCATCGACCGGCAAATGGCGTGGGAGCTTTTTGTCGGCTACTGCAAAAAGCTTGAGCCGAAGTACAACGGACTGATCTTCAAGCCGCACCGCATCGACGAAAAGGTTTTCAACCCTCCCGACGAAGAGGTGTTCCAGGATATATGCAACGGCCTCGCGGGGCAGGAATCGCCTTACAACTTCGCACAGATCCCGATTTCGATACTCGGAAGCATTTACGAACGGTTCCTCGGCAAGGTGGTACACGCGACGGACAAGCGCGTCAAAGTCGAGGAGAAACCGGAAGTCAGGAAAGCCGGCGGAGTTTATTACACGCCCGATTACATCGTCAGGTATATCGTCAAAGAGACTGTCGGCAAGCTGATAGATGGGAAAACTCCTGAAGAGATTTCAAAGATGGCGTTTGCAGATATTGCCTGCGGCTCAGGCTCGTTCCTCATCGAGGTCTATGATCTCCTTCTCAAATACCACGAGCGTTATTACGCGGAGCATCCCGATAAAGCAAAGAAGAACGATCTGGAGCAGCGCGAAGGGCGGAAAGTTCTTTCGCTTAAGAAGAGGCAGGAGATACTCGTCAACAATATTTACGGCGTTGACATCGACTATCAGGCTACGGAGGTCACACAGCTTTCGCTTTATTTGAAGCTTCTCGAAGACGTCACGACAAACGACGCGTACCAGTTCTCGCTCTTGAAGGAGAAGATACTTCCAAACTTAAGCAAGAACATCGTCTGTGGGAATTCGCTCATTGGAAGGGACATCGTGGATGGTGACCTCTTCCCAGATGTTGAAGAGAGCAAGTTGAAGCCGATGAACTTCGAGGATGCGTTCCCTGAAGTGATGCACCATGGTGGTTTCGATGCGGTTGTTGGGAATCCACCATATGGAGCCTCATTTGATGATTCTTCTCTCAAGTACCTTCTGAACCATGGGCTATCGTGGCAAAAAAGCTCTGAAAGTTATTCGTCATTCGTTCTCAGAGCAATTCAATTGTTAAAGCAAAATGGGCTCATCTCATATATTATTCCATCTGCATGGGCGGGTGCGGTCCGATTCAGAAAATTTAGGGAGAAGCTACTTGATCAAAAGGTAAACCAAGTAATAGTTCTTCCATTCGACGTGTTTGAGGAAGCTTATATAGATACTTGTTTGCTTCTCGTTGAAAAAGGGAAAACAGATTTGACCCACAGAGTGGATACGCTTGTTTATCTCAAAAAGGAAAAAATTAAGCAGATCGAAATTGCTCCTGACCGCTTCAATCATATTCTGCAGGAAAAGTGGAAAGATTCAGAATCGCAAAAGTTTGTCTTTGAAGAAAACACTTTGGAGGTAGTTTCTCGGTTATACCAAGTGCTGAAGAAGTTGAAAGATGCGATTGAAATAAAAAGAGGAGTTCTTTTTGATAAATCTCTTCTTGTTGGAAAGCGTCTGAACTCTCAATACTACCAATACTTCGCCGGTGATATATATAGGTATGAGATAAATGAGAAATTCGGCGGATGGATTCCATTCAACGATGAACTCAAAGAACGTCCGAAAGAATTAAAATGGTTTACTGGAGAGAGAATTCTACTGAGGAGGCTTGTCAACAGGAAGCAGAGGATGATGGCGATGGTTACTTCAAAGCAGTTTATCACAAATAAAAACTTATATAGCCTTTGCGCCATTGACAAAAGCCTAAGCCTCAAATTTGTCCTCGGCGTTTTGAACAGCAAGCTTATCTCATATCTTTACATCAAACAGGTAACACAGGCAGCAAAGGATGATTTTCCGCAAGTCACGATCAAAGATGTTCTGAATTTGCCGCTGGCTTTTCCCGACAAAACGCACCATGACCACATTGTTCATCTTGTCGAGCGCATGTTGGCTGCGAAGGAAGACTTGAGCAAAACAAAGACGGAAGCCGAGACGACTCGCCTTGAGCGTGAATGCGAAGCGCTCGACCGCCAGATCGATCAGGCAGTGTACGAGCTTTATGGTCTGACGGAGGAGGAGATAAAGGTGGTAGAAAATGTCTGAACCATGATTCGTAGGATTAAAGGATTGCAAAGTCCCGAAGGGACGACCTGTTTGTAGAGACAGAAATAAAAAACGAAACGAAGCTCCGTAGGAGCGACCTGTAACAGGAGGGTCGGAAAATGGCAAATACCTATTCGCAGATTTATATTCAGATTGTGTTCGCCGTGAAAGGGCGACAAAATCTAATCATGAGCGAGCACCGTGAAGAATTGCACAAATACATAACGGGCATCGTTCGGAATCGCGATCAAAAAATGCTCTCGATCTTTTCAATGCCAGACCATACGCATCTATTTGTCGGCTTGAAGCCCTCCATCGCTGTTTCAGATCTGATGAGAGATGTAAAGGCGGATTCTTCAAATTTTATAAACGAGAAGAAATGGCTGCGCGGCAAATTTAATTGGCAAGAAGGATTCGGGGCATTTTCTTACTCGCAGAGTCAGTTAGACAACGTGATTAAATATATCTTGAATCAGGAAAAACATCACAAGAAGAAAACATTCAGAGAAGAATACATCGGCTTTCTGAAGAAATTCGAGATTGATTATGATGATAAATATCTCTTTGAATGGATGGAATGACACAGGGCGCTCCTAACGGAGCTTGTTATTTTCCTTTGTGGGATGTTCTACAAACATTTCGCTCCTACGGAGCTAGCGATTCATCGGATTAAACAATGACCCCGATTAGAATCATGGTCATCAGGTAATCGGGTATATCCTGGTTCAGACAATGAAAACGGCTGAGCCACTACCCGACATTTGCATGCGTCATGGAAGTTAGTTAGATTCCAGAATGAGGGATAAGAATTGACTCCAGACTCGTTAGAAGAAATAATGCTGCGAGTCCTGTCGACGCTTATTTCAAAATATAAAATCACCTAACAAATTATGAGGGTCGCTATGAGATATATACTTTCACTCCTGACGCTAATTGTGATATCGTCTTTCGCTATCACATCCGGCTACGCACAGGACGACACGTCGAAGGGAACCTCGATGGAAAAGAGCAAGGTCGTTATGCACCGTTATTTAGTCGAAAGGACTTTTCCGGGTGGTGTTAATATTCCGATGACCGATGTCGGGAAGGATATTTGCATAAGAGTAGTTTCAACAAATGCGGAAGATCAGGTTACTTGGATACAATCTTACGTAAGTCAAGACAAGAAAAAGACTTTCTGCATTTATGACGCTCCATCGGCGGATGCAATCATGCGGGCCGCAAAGCAGAATAGCTTGCCCGTTGATAAGATTACTGAAGTAACTGTACTGGATCCGTATTTTTATAAATAAAAGCAATCCAATTGACTTGCCCCCAAAGCCGATCCATGATTATAAGACTCTTAATTTCATTCATTAGCATTGCAACGGAAATAACCCGGGGCAAGTCAGTTTGGTTTACCATTTTGTCTTTTTGTGAGTAGAGAAGATATTGCGAGTCCTTGAGGCATTCGCAGGCTCGACCGGTTCAAAGAAGCTTACAAAATTCTTCTGGGTCAGCCGAACAAATCAAAGTAAGTGATCCATCCCCCGTTTCATATAGCCATGCTAAGTTCATCGCCCGACCTGCCGATCGTGTCAGGGAACCTGGCACACCATCCGCTTCTCGGATTAGGACTCTGGCGGATTCCGGCTGTGAGCGCATGTTGGCGGCGAAAGAAGAGTTGAGCAAAGCCAAGGCAGAAGCCGAGACGACTCGCCTTGAGCGCGAGTGCGAATCCCTCGACCGCCAGATCGATCAGGCAGTGTACCAGCTTTATGGTCTGACGGAGGAGAAAATAAGACCGGCGGCACAAGATAGTGGATTTCGCAATTCAACTATTGGGAAGGAAAGTAATTAAAAGATGATGACATGGCTGGCCCACAAAACATACTGAAAACTATTTTGTTTGCAAATGAGGCCGACAATTTCCTTGGTAGGGGCGTGCCATTAAACGTTCAGCGGCGACCGAAGAGGGTTTCACAGTTTATCGGCAAACACTCCCCTATGTTTTGGTTAGCCGCCATGCCGCTGCAAATACTCTTTTATGAATGTGACCCGAATCACAACCTTGCAAGGTCGTAAGCGAGTTATTTATAAGGAGGAGAGCATGAAAAAGAAACGAGAAACAAAAAGTAGGAATATGATTTTCAGGAGAAAACCGGTAGTGGGCTATTTTGAACACGAATAACACGAATGAATCGAGTTGAATCGTTTAATGACACGAATGTGAGAAAAAGATTCGTGGCATTGGCATTCAAAGAATAACTATTCTGCCGAGGGTATCCCTGCGGGAGTGGCATTCGTGGTCAAGTTTTTCTAAAAGCAAAGTAGCCCACTACCAGAAAACCTTGTTAGTGTCCATGATGTTGTATATACTAATGCTGGTGAACCGCACAACCTCTTAAGTTTGTAAATGCATCACCTATGATCAGGAGAGCGTGAAAAAAACCGAAAACATGAGCGTGGAGCAAAAAATGAAGACATTATTTTGCGGAGGAAACTTTATGAATCGTTTATTTACACTTTTAGTAGTTTGTGGTGTGCTCGGATTGACAACCGGAGCATTGCATGCACAGCAACTTGCGAATGAATCTGTTTCCAATTCATCTTATAAGCTGACCGCAGAGGGTGTCCTTTTTTCCTGGGGTTCCAATAATTATGGCCAAGTAGGAAACGGCAATACTTCTGATCAGCCCACTCCTCAGACGGTCACTTTCCCGAGTGGAGTAACAAGCTGGACTGCTGTTGCCGGTGGCTTTACCCACACTTTGGCGATTGGCAACGACGGCAATCTTTATTCCTGGGGTTATAATGCTTATGGTCAGTTAGGCATTGACAGCACGGCTGATCAATCCACACCGCAAATGGTCGCATTACCAGGTGGCGTGACAAGCTGGACGGCGGTGGCCGCCGGGAATTATCACAGTTTAGCGATAGGAAGCGACGGCAATGTTTATTCCTCGGGTGGAAATAGTGATGGTCAATTAGGCTATGGCACTTCTGGTAGTCTCGATTCCGTTTTCCAGAAGGTCACGTTACCAGGTGGAGTGAGTGCGACGGCAGTGGCTGCTGGAAGTTATCACAGTTTAGCGATTGGGAGCGACGGCAATCTTTATACATGGGGGTACGATGTAGATGGTGAATTAGGGAATGGCAATACCGGTAATACAAATACACCCCAGAAGGTCACTTTACCAAGTGGAGTAACAAGC
>JBAPNE010000236.1:0-9613 GCA_049278975.1 Candidatus Kryptoniota bacterium | reverse complement strand
ACAAAAGATTGGCCCGGACGATGTGAATATCGCAGCGGGAAGATCGAGAGCTTACAATATCTTTGAGCTTCAGCGGGCAATTAGCCAACGAAACGCAAAGCGTGCTCAAGAGATCTCTAGTAAAATGCTCGAGAGCGGAGAGAAGCCTATCTATATCAATTTCATGCTGACGAAATATTTCCTGAATCTTTTGCAGGTGAAACATCATTTGAAAAAAGGCACAAGCCCAAACGACATTTCGTCCAAAGTTTTCGGCAGGTGGAATCCTTACGTGAACGAATACTCGTCGGCAGCGCGCATTTATTCAATTGATGAGATCAAGAATGCAGTTGCAGTTCTATTAGAAGTGGATTCAAAACTGAAGAGAAGCGGCTATAAAGATGCAGATGCCATGGTGGTAGTGGTAACTGAAATCATGCATAACATGGAGCAAAGAGCATAGTGTAAAGAAAATGGGATAGAGAATTCTATCCGAATTGACAAGTTGCTTCCAAGGAAATAAGAGATATAAAAACCAACTATGATTTTACTACCAATATGGAAGTAAAAACCAAACATGTTATTATAATAATTAGATGCAATGCTCGCGCCTATAGACAGATCAGCATTCAATAAACTCAAACGATCACTATTGAGGATCAGAGAAGATGTTCGCGGCTTGCTCATTTCTCGGTTTATCTTCAAAGAAGTTCAGAAAATCATTGCTGCTAACCCATCGATTCAAATCGAGAGTTCCTTCTATGAGTGGATTGGCTATGTCTATGCTACCCATGCCGTCATCGGTGTGAGGCGTCAAGTAGACAAAGACACCCGAAGCGTGAGCTTGGTGCAAGTGTTAGAGGTAATTGAGAAAAACAATGCATTCTTTACAGTGAAGAGGTTTCAGAGGTTGTATCCCAAAAGTCTCAAGCGCAATGTTGCCCCAAGGGTATTCAAACGCTTTTCTGGCGCACGCTTGGCTCACCTTAATCCAGTATTTGTCAGCAAGGATATCAGAACGTTGAGGAAATCTATCGAGAGGATTGCCCACTTCACTAACAAACGAGTTGCTCACCTTGATCGATCGGCATTTAGGGCAGTGCCAACCTTTGATGATCTAGATTACGCTCTTGACCAACTGGAAAAGGTTGTCAAGAATTATATGTTGCTCCTTTTTGGCGAAGACAGCGATCTTGTTCCTATTTGGCAATACGATTGGCAAAAGATATTTCACTACCCTTGGATTCAGAAAGATGAAGGCAGTCCATCAATTGCCGCCTCATCCATAGGGAGCAACGGCGATGTTTCTCTAAAGTTGAACAATTAAGAACTGTGAGTCGAGCTAATGAGTAAACTATTCAAAACGACGAACCTGCTAAGGATGGCATTGCTCTGGGACCCTTCGGCACAAACTGACGATGAAAACCTGAGATGGTGTTGGCTTCGTGCAGTAGAGTGGGACTCCTTCATTTTGTTTGTTACCCAACCCATTGTGCCATTACTTATGCTTCTAAATGTATCCTGGGTTGCCCTTCTGATCGTGTTATTGATACTGAATTGGCTTTGGCAACTTACAATCGCTTACCGATATGTGAATGTGGTAATCGCTGACATGGGATCGCTGTTTGTTCACTTGAAATGGTTCGCCTCCATTGGCGTTGGTGTTTATTTTCTAATTAACGCCGACTACATGAATACTGCTATCTCCGCGGCTTGGCCTCTTGTGGTTCTTATCATGACCTTCTTCTCAAATTTCATACGGCCTCATAAGGCAGAAATTGGAAGTTTGCAGACAATGTTTATAAGAAAACTTGGTTATCAAAAGAGACAGGATATGCTTAACTGACATGATTCCGCTATGCGTAACCGCGAACATCTTCAGAGCAATGAAAGTAGATGAGCGAGCACTGTGCCTAACACGCGTAATAAAGATGCTCAATTATTATATATCATGGCGCTCGCTTCATCCCGCTTGCCGGAGGTCAGATGCTCTGCAATTATTCATAGCGGCAAGCACGACAGACTTTTTTGCGCGATACGTTATTTAGTATTCCCCTTTTCGTTCTGAGCGTCATTCCTTGGAAGTATTGCGAGCGTTAATCTGCTCACACATGTCAACTGTCCCGTCTCATTTTCGATTTTAATTTCCCAGACTTGCGTCTTGCTTCCGATGTGAATCGGTTTTGCTGTGCCATATACGAAGCCGCTCCTGACACTTCGAATATGGTTCGCGTTGATTTCAAGTCCGACACAAAATTCTTTTTCATGATCGAGCGTCAACATTCCGGCGATACTTCCAAGTGTTTCCGCGAGCGCAGCGGACGCACCACCATGCAGAATACCGTAAGTCTGAACTGTGCGGTTGTCAACCGGCATTTTACCTTTTAGATAATCGTCTCCGATTTCGATAACCTCAATCCCGATGCGTTCGGCCATGGTGCCTTTGCCTAATCCATTTACTAATTCCAAAGTGACTGTTTTGAAAATTCCCATAGCTTTTTCCCCCAGTGTTAAATGGTCATTTTATCGCCGATGGATGACTCACGAGATATTGATGTTTTCACTCTTCAATCCATGACTTAAGTCTAAGTGAAAATATCGGCGCTGAAATAACCGATCCGTTGTCATAAACGGCTGCATTTTTCAAGCTCGCATCTGAGATGTTGTTCGGAGAGATTATCCCCTTCGCGGCTTTCCAGCTGCTGTCGGTGACCAATGTATCATTTCCAATTTGAGCAAAGATGTTGCAGCCCGCCGATCCTCCGTTGTCATAATTTGCGGCTTGTACGGAAAAAATGTTTTCACCCTCGCGAAGAAATTTCGTTATGTCAAAAACTCTGACTCTTTCTTTTTCAACGTTCCAGGTTAGAGTCCGTCGCGCCTGGACTTCTCCGACAAAATTGCCATTTATAAATAGCTTGCAATAAGTATCGCCAATCAATTGAAGCGTAGATGATTCGGGGATTTTTGTAAGGTTGAATATCTTAACAAACGTTGCCGAGTCAACCTTTGAAGACGAGTGATTGTTAGGATGGCTGCCCGGATAATAAACGAAGTTAGATTGGAGCAATTGATCGAATGCGAAATTCCCGGCGATCAATTGATCCGTGCCCGTTGTCATGTTTTTTTTCTGGGCGTCGAACCTCGCTTCTATTAGTTGAAGCATCGGATGCCGGTTGGTGCGCAAATACAGTTTCACATAATCATTTTTCAACTTCGCTAGTGAATTTAAAAGAGCCGTCTCGATGGATTTAATCCTATCTTGCTTATCATTTGTGTTCATCGAACTATCGGCACACATGTTCCTCATATTCATTACGCCGGTAACTTTATCCGCCCAATATTTATTCATATTTGCGACAAGCGCGTAAATGTCGAGTATGTCTTTATTTGCGCCGACGACACGGCGTGCCTGCTCGATCAGCGAAAGGGCCTCAGGCATCGACGATTCAATACTCGCTACTCTGGCGGGAATATTATGCCGTGGTACATTAATGAACGGAGCGCGCCAGAATTCGTACCAGTCTATTTGATTAGTGGTTGAACTTAAAAATTGATAGATGATGCGGGGCAGGTCCGAGGTGGTTTGGAAATATTGATGGAAAAAAATGTTCTCGAATTCAGCCGATGCCGAGGTTTCACTGTCCGGTAATGGATTATCCGGATTCCATGCGCACTCTGCGCTCCATGCATAGCCGGGATAATTTAGCTCTCGGAGCTCAGCGGCGCCGTTGTCGTTCCATGTGGAGACGATAACTCCAACTGCACCAGCTTTGTATCCTTGTTGAGTGAAGTACTGAATGTTTGCGTAGCTGTTGTAGAAATTCGGAAACGGCCCCGTGAAATTCCAAACTGCCGGAGAGACGATGAACTTAAATCCTGCATCTTTAAATTTTTGGATACTCGGATAATCGAACGACGCTCCATAATGCCAATCGACGATCGTTATGTCTTTAGGAATCGCCGACAATATCTGCGGATTTTTTAGGATTATGTCGCCGTACATCATCACTTCCTTACCAAGAGATTTTAAGATATCATAGATTGTTTTGTAATATTGCGCATGAGCCAGGTCAATACCAAGTGAATCCACAAGATGTTTGCTCGCACCTAACCCGACATCGGAGCTTTCATCGGCAGCCATGTTGAAATACTTGCTGGAGAACGCCGGGGCGATTTCGGAAAGCAAGGTTTTCATGAAAACATAAGTCGAATCATCCGATATATTCACACAAGCTGCTCCTGGAAACTCAGCGTACTTTTCAAATTCGGGTTTTTGCAATACATCTTCCATGTGTCCAAGTGTTTCAAAGATCGGAATCATTTCAACATGGTACAGCTTTGCATATTCGTCAAGCTCAGCCACTTCTTCGGCAGTGAGCGGTGCGCGGCCTTCGCTGAAGCCGGGATATGATTTGAAATCAAACTCGTCTTCAATGTACGGCATATAGACGTTCATCTTGTGCATTGCAAGAAAGTGGATAATCTTTTTAAAGTTGTCTAAAGTTGATATTTGCCCGCGGCTTATATCATCGCTTATCCCGCGCATTCTCATCGACGGATAATCTGCAAGTATTATTTCCGGTACGACATAGCTGCCTTTTTCCTTTGCAACAAGTTGGAGAAATGTCGTAACGGCGTAGAAGATGCCTGTTTTGGTCCTGGCCAAAATTCTAACGTGCTTACCATTTGCCGTAAGAAAATATCCTTCATCGGATGATAGGACACTGTCCTTAACTGCCGGAGGAATATCTACATCTAAACTTGCAGTGTCGCGGATAAGATCCGCGCTAATAATGAGAGCGCCATCTCTTTTGTCAGAAGTAAAATGTTTCTCAAAGTATTTTTTGATTTCATTCAAGGCTGCTTTATCGTTTGCTTCACCAGAAAATTCCGCAAAAACTTTCCCAAAGGTTATTCTACTGTTTGTCTCGATGACATATTTCGGTGTGGGCAAAATTCGGACTTCAGCCATGAGATTAGAACAAAATAAAATTAGAATTAACAGCTGAACAGGCAAAAATATTATTCGCATAAAATATTCTCAGATGGTTTTCGATATTGGAGCGCAAATTCTCATTTAATTGAAAGTAAACGTTGAACAACACGAAGCTTTTCAGAATTAATTTTTTATTTTTCGCTCTTGAGATCAAGAACTTCACGTGCTACTACGATGCGTTGTATTTCCGATGTCCCTTCGTAAATCTCGGTTATCTTCGCATCTCTTAAAAATCGTTCAACCGGGAAATCCTTTAAATAGCCGTAGCCGCCGTGTATTTGGATGGCTTCGAGCGCGCAATCGACAGCGACTTTTGATGCAAACAATTTTGCCATTGCCGCCTCTTTCGTGAACCGATCGCCATGGTCTTTTTTTAGTGCCGCATTTAATGTAAGGAGATGCGCCGCTTCAATATTTGTGTGCATCTCCGCTAATTTGAATTGGATTGCCTGAAATTCGTAGAGTAGTTTGTCAAACGTTTTTCTTTCTTTGGCATATTTCAATGACGCATCGAGTGCGGCGCGGGCAATTCCGATTGCCTGTGAAGCAATTCCGATTCGTCCACCGTCAAGCGTCATCATCGCGAATTTGAAACCGAATCCTTCTTCCCCAATGCGATTCTCGGCAGGCACACGACAATCCTGAAACGTTATCTGTGCCGTATCGGAGCTTCTAATTCCTAATTTATGTTCCTTTTTGGAAACAACTACTCCGGGAAATGTTTTTTCAATTATGAAGGAACTTATTCCACGGGCCCCTTTTGCCTTGTCGGTCATCGCCATAGCGAGGAGCACACCGGCATTTGCGCCGTTCGTTATGAAATTCTTTGTACCATTAAGCAAATAGCGATCACCTTCGCGGGTTGCGGTAGTATGCTGGTTCACCGCGTCGCTGCCTGCCTCCGGCTCGGAGAGACAAAATGCTCCCAATGTTTTTCCGGATGCAAGCGGCTTCAGATATTTCTCTTTTTGCAAATCATTACCAAATTTCTCCAAGCCCCAGCATACGAGCGAATTATTTACACTCATTATAACACCGGCGGATGCATCCACTCTGGATATTTCCTCCAGCGCGAGGACATAACTGACAGTGTCAAGCCCTGCACCGTGATGTTCAACTGGAACCATCATGCCCATGAAACCAAGTTCCCCCATCTTTTTAACCTGTTCAAAAGGAAATTGTTCCTTCTCATCCCTCTCCGCAGCTCCTTTCGCGAGTTCCTTCTCGGCGAAATCGCGAGCGGCTTCTTTAATCATGAGCTGTTCTTCAGCAAATTCGAAGTCGATCATACAATCGCGTCATGTTGAAGAAAACGTCCCGAATTTGGGTTCACGCCAATCTCTGCTCGTAAGTATAAAATCCTCTGCCTGATTTTCTCCCAAGATAACCCGCCGCCACCATCTTCTTTAGAAGCGGGCAGGGCCTGTATTTCGAATCGCCTGTACCATGAAATATAACGTTCATTATATCGAGGCACACGTCGAGTCCGATCAAATCGGCAAGGGCCAGTGGACCCATGGGATGATTCATGCCGAGTTTCATTACCGTGTCAACCGATTCAGCCGAGGCAACATTCTCCATAATGCAAAAAATTGCCTCGTTTATCATCGGCATAAGAATGCGATTCGACACGAAGCCCGGATAATCATGTACCTCAACCGGCACTTTGTCTAATTTGTACGAGAGATTCCGCACTATCTCGTAAGTATCGTTAGAAGTTGCGAGACCTCGAACAACCTCTATGAGTTTCATCACCGGAACCGGATTGAAAAAATGCATCCCGATGACCTTATCTGGCCTCGGCGTGGCTGCTGCAAGATCTGTGATCGAAATGGAAGAGGTGTTGCTTGCTAAAACTGTCGTTTGTTTGCTGATGTCACTCAGAGTGTGAAACAAATCTTTTTTAACCTTTACATTTTCAGTCGCAGCTTCAATAATGAAATCCGCTTCGCGAACACCGGTCTCAAGCGAAGTCGATTGTGTTATTCTGTTTAATGCTTCGCTTCTTTGTCCATCTGATATAATACCTTTCGCAACTTGTCTATCCATATTGTGCCGGATATATCCCATTCCTTTTTCAACTGCATCGCGCCTAACATCAACTAAACAAACGTTGAACTTTGAAAGTGCCATGACATGTGCAATTCCGTTGCCCATAGTGCCGGCACCGATGACCGCAGCATTACAAATTTCCATTTGTTACCTCTCTATTATTATTCCTGCCGCTTCTCCCCCGCCGATACAAATAGCAGCTAAGCCTCTATGCGCATTTCTTTTTTGCATCGCGTAGATAAGCGTTGTTAATATTCTCGCACCGCTCGCGCCGATGGGGTGTCCTAAAGCGACGGCACCGCCGTGCACATTTATTTTCTCGATGTCCAACCCGAGCGATTGTTTAATCGCAAGTGAGACAACTGAAAAAGCCTCATTGATTTCAAATAGATCTATATCTTCTCTTTTAAAATTTGTTTTGTTTAAAAGCTTTTGGATCACTGACACGGGAGCCGTCGTGAACCATTCCGGCGCCTGCGCGAAGGATGCCTGCGCGAGAATTTTCGCCAATGGTTTAATCCCGAGCTGATTTGCCTTCTCATCAGACATCAGCACCATGGCGGCAGCGCCGTCGTTCAATTTGCTCGCGTTTGCCGCTGTAACTGTACCATCTTGATCGAAAGCCGGCTTCAACTGAGCTATCTTGTCGAATTTCACCTTGCGCGGCTCTTCATCCTCTTCGACAAGAATTCCCTCTTTGCCTTTCGTTTGTACTGGAATAATTTCATTTTTGAAGTAACCCTTGTCAATCGATTCCAACGCGCGGCGATAACTCATCGCGGCATACTCATCTTGAGCTTCGCGGGGTATGTGACATTCCCTTGCGCACAGTTCCGCGGCATTTCCCATGTGAAAATCATTATAAACATCCCACAAGCCATCCTTCACCATCGAGTCGATAATTTTCCCGTTTCCCATCCTGTAACCGGTCCTTGCCTTGTCCAACAAGTAAGGTGCATTCGACATGCTTTCCATTCCACCAGCGACCACGATATCGGCTTCCCCACCTATTATGGTAAGCGCACCTAACATCACGGATTTTAAACTTGAGCCGCAGACCTTGTTTATGGTGGTACACGGAACTTTATCCGGAATCTCGGCGAAGATCGAAGCTTGTCTTGCGGGTGCCTGGCCAACCCCGGCGGTCAGAACACATCCCATGAAAACTTCTTCAACTTGTTGAGGAGTAATTCCCGCTCTTTTTACAGCTTCCCGTATTACAACTGATCCAAGTTCCGGCGCAGTGAAACCGCTCAGTGCCCCCTGAAATGAGCCGATCGGAGTGCGACAGGCACCAGCAATAACCACCTGTCTCATTTAAACCTCCTATTTTAACTGTTCATTGCCTTGAGGAATTCTTTGTTGTTTTTTGTGCCGCGCATCTTGTCAAGCAAAAACTCCATGGCGTCGACAGGTGAGTAATCGCTCAGTATCTTTCTCAAAACCCAAATCCTGTTTAGTTCATCTGGTGAAAGGAGAAGTTCCTCGTGCCGTGTTCCACTTTTATTGACATCGACAGCAGGAAATATTCTCTTGTCGGCAAGCTCACGCGTCAGAACAATTTCCATGTTTCCGGTTCCTTTGAATTCTTCAAAGATTACTTCATCCATTCTACTTCCGGTTTCAATAAGCGCAGTAGAAATGATGGTAAGGCTTCCACCTTCTTCGATGTTTCTTGCTGCGCCGAAAAATCGTTTCGGTTTTATAAGCGCATTAGAGTCAATACCGCCCGAAAGAATTTTCCCGCTGTGAGGAACTGTTGCGTTGTAGGCTCTGGCAAGCCGAGTGATGCTATCGAGGAGAATCACGACATCGTTCCGGGCTTCGACGAGACGCTTTGCTTTTTCGAGAACCATTTCTGCAACTTGCGTATGCCTCTGCGGCTCCTCATCAAACGTCGAGCTTACTACTTCGGCATTTACAGATCGTTCCATGTCTGTGACTTCCTCCGGACGTTCATCAATCAAAAGGACCAACAGTCTTACTTCAGGATGATTTCTTGTAATACTATTTGCAATCTTCTGAAGAAAAATTGTTTTACCTGCCTTAGGTGGAGAAACAATCATACCACGCTGTCCCATACCAATCGGCGCAAGTAAATCGATAATTCTCATCGAGTATTCGCCCGGCACACTTTCAAGATGAAGTTTACCGTTCGGATAAAGTGGTGTAAGGTTATCGAACATTACCCTTTCGCGAGTAAACTCGGGGTCGCGGAAGTTTACGCGCTCCACACGGAGCAGCGCGAAAAATTTCTCACCTTCTTTAGGCGGACGAATTTGTCCGCTAACGGTATCACCCGTCATCAAACCAAATTTCTTTATTTGGGAGGGTGAAACATAAATATCATCAGGGGACGAGAGGTAATTATACTTTGGAGACCGAAGGAAGCCATAGCCGTCATTATGGACATCGAGAACACCAGCACTGACAGATATCCCTGGAGATTCAATCGGTTGTACGCGGGCCTCACTGGCTGAAAGTCCCGGGGATTCAACCGGCGCGTGAGCCTCTGGGGGTGCAACTTCTTTCACCGCTGCGCTCTGTTTCTCCATGATCTTAAAAATCACTTCCTCTTTCCTT
>JBAPNE010000235.1:0-9471 GCA_049278975.1 Candidatus Kryptoniota bacterium | reverse complement strand
TCGTATAAGGCGCATGGCCCATGATGGCTTCGCGGATATTTTCAGGATAGCCTTTCTCTGCGAGTATCTTGTTGCCAACATAAGGATGTTGATCCGCAGTCGGATACATCTCGTAGTCGAAGTCATGAAGAAGTCCTGCGATTCCCCACTCTTCTTCATTTTCGCTAAATCTCTTTGCATAAGCGCGCATTACAGACTCAACTGCAAATGCATGCTTTCGCAAACTATCTGATTTGGTATATTCGAAGAGGAGCCTTTCCGCTTCCTCTCTGGTGGGAATCTTAGATTCGGCTTCAATCACAATGAGAATATATTTTCTCGATGATTTAAAATCAATCAATTCAGTTCGGGTGACGAGGCAGGTTCGTCAAACTCATATTCCAGGCTCGCCTGATAATAGAATATCCATTTATCGATGGTGTAACTTCGCGCAGAAACGGAAAAGATATTAATACTTCAAAGGCTTAGTTCAATTGAGCTAAGAGGATAGCTCCAACCGTATTTTTATTCAAAGAGGAGAGAAATATTTTGAGATAAGTTTTCTAGCAAACCCACCGCGTCAGGAGCGCTGGCATCTACGCAACACTGCTTTCACTCTGGCAATAAACACCTGCGGACTGAACGGCTTGGTTACATAGTCGTCCGCGCCTAGTTCCAGCGCTTTGACAATATCCTGCTCCGTTGATTTTGCCGAAACAATTATTACCGGAATTGCCTGTAGCTTCGGATCTTTTTTCAAATTCGCAAGAGTATCAAGACCGTTCATTACCGGCATCATCATATCAAGCACAATTAAATCAGGAGGGTTACTCTGGGCGACTTCAATACACTTTTTCCCGTTTTCGGCGAGCACAACATCATATCCTGAGTTTTTCAATTTGAACTCCAGGAGAGCTTGAATTTCATCTTGATCTTCAGCGATTAATACAATAGCCATTAGATAAGTGAGCTTTCAGTTTTATGAGACTTTCGTGCGCAAGGTTATGTCTTCGCCTTCTACCTTATCATCGGCATTTTCCTTTAAAACTGCAATGGCTAAAATTATTTCAAAATTTTCAGCGAAGAATTCTTAAATTAAGGAAAAGGATAATAATGCTCGATAAGATAATTGAAATCGCAAAAATCGCAGGAAAATTCCTCAAAGAGAATGAAGGCAAAATTTCTCAGATAAATGAGAAAGGCTCTTTTACAAATTTAGTAACGAATATTGATAAGGCGTCGGAAGCCAAAATAAAAGATTTCATTATTAAAAATTTTCCCGACCATGGAATTCTTGCCGAAGAAAGCGGCGCTTCATTACCGACATCGGAATTCAGATGGATTATCGATCCGCTTGATGGTACGACAAACTACACACATTCATATCCGGTTTATTGCGTCTCGATCGGAGTGGAATATAAGGGCGAATTAATTGCTGGGGCTGTTTACGATCCAAACTTTGATGAGATGTTTTCAGCGGAAAAAGGATGCGGAGCGTTTATGAACGGGAAAAAACTAAATGTAACTCCAACCAACACTCTCGAGCGTTCAATGTTAGCAACAGGTTTTCCTTATGACATCGAGCGAAATCCATTCAACTGCATTCAGCATTTCAAAGAATTCTTGACAACTGCTCAGGCAATTAGACGCTTAGGCTCAGCTGCACTCGATATTTGTTATGTTGCTGCAGGAAGGATGGACGGATTTTGGGAAGTTAATCTCCATCCATGGGACACGGCAGCGGCGGTTTTGATAACGATTGAAGCTGGTGGCAAAGTTTCGGATTTCAGCGGCGGCAAGTACAGCATCTATCAAAAAAATATCCTTCTCTCAAACGGATTAATTCACGAACAGATGATCGAAGTATTGAAAAGAAATCTCAAAGCTGAATAAATTTCACTCCATTACAAATAATCTTTCACCTTCCATACCAGATCTAAAATCGGGATTCACATAAACCAACTCGTCGCTCTTGTGTGAAATTTGAATCAGCCAATCGCCCTTGCTATTTCGTACCACGCTGCCGAATAATTTCCTTGATTTGTTTTCGGTAAACCTCTCGATAAAAATCCATCCAAAATATGCCTTTCCATTCCTGATTGCAAATGCCGGCATCCGTTCCTCAAATTGCAACTCGATTTCACCGACACGCTTCTCAATGAACCCGTGCGATTTCAATCGCGCGATGAAAAGATTGGTGACATCGACTTCTTCATACTTCAACTCGTGAACGATCCGATTTACAAATTTTCCTTCGATAATCTCGTCAAACGCCGAAACGATCTCACCTTTATTTTTCATTCAATTGATTTCGCTGCTTTGATGTGCGCCCCCGGAACAAACATGTTTTTGGTTATGCTCAAAATTGTTCCATCGCCGTCAAGAATAATGGTTACCCGGTTTGCCATTCTGAACAGCTTGTTATAAGCTCCGTACAAACGTGCGACTTCTCCGTTCAGGTCTGATAATAAGTCGAATGGAAGCTGATGTTCCATCTTGAACTTTTCGTGGCTGCCGATTGAGTCGGTGCTGATCCCGAATACTTTTATTTCGGATTTTCTTAATTCCGCAAACTCATCACGGAAGCCACAGGCTTCTCTTGTGCAGCCCGGAGTGAAATCTTTTGGATAGAAATACAGGATTAATTTGCCGCCGTTCAAGTTGCCGCTCAGACGGAATATTTTTCCGCCCGTCGCTTGCAATTCGAACTCCGGTGCTTTGTCACCAACCTTTAGATCCATAAATCATATAACAAAAAATGCGGCGATTGGATTCCGCACAAACGTATTTACTGACTTCTCAATTTATCCAGTGCCTCCTGTGCTTCCTTACCGGAGTAACCGTTTCCGTTTAGCTTAACGACACTCTCATAATCGGCGATTGCTTTATTTTTGTCGTCCAACTTTTCATACGATTCTCCCCTGTAAAATCGTATGAGACTTAATGTGTTGCGATGACACAAACCGATTGCATTATCCATTTCTAAGGCAGAGTTCGCCAAATCGACAACTTCTTCGTAATTCTGCATTTCATAATCATCATGGCACAGGTTCTTAACAAAATCAAGATTGTCCGGGTATTGTCGATGCAAATTTGCCATCAGTTTCACCGCGCTTGAGTAATCTTCTTCATTCACACAGACCACTGAAGCGAGAAATACCGCCGCTTCTATTTTCGAATACTTTCCGAATTGAGCGGCTTCCTTCAATTCGGCAATTCCTTCATCTTCATTTCCGCTTATCCCGAGGACAAACGCAATCGGTTTCAGGTACCATGGAATGCGCGCCGCATAATAATTGAAGGCACCTATTCCAGAATATGCATCGTAAAAATGCGGATCGATCTCAATATCCTTTTCCAACATTTTTTTTGCTTTGCTTCCATCGGACATTACTGCAAACCAATCATGGCTCATCGCTTCATATCTCGCTAGGTAAACAAGTGACCCGGCATAATAAAAATGTGCCATCACATCATTCGGATTCGAATTTATTTTTCCCGCGGCAAGCGCACAGGCTTTGTCGATAAGGAATTTTATTTCGCGCTTAGTGCTGTCAACTGGTTCGTCGCAGCCTTCTTCCAACATCTTCCAGCAAACGCCGCATTTGTAGAGATAACCTTCCGGTTCATCGGGAAGGATTCTGATAATCTTATCTGTTGCCTTTATAGCGTCATCGAATTTGTAATTGTACGTATCATCAAGAATTTCGCTTATCATCTCATCAAGATTATCAGAAGAGTTCTTCGGCTGCGCCCAGCCAGATTGCCCCGGTTGAATCCATAAAATCAGGATCAAAAATAGAACGATATATTTCGTCATCACAGGGAATTCAAATCTCATTGCATACGAAATAAATCTTTACTTTAGCCAATCAAGCCTTCACTTTCTTACATGTTCCACAAGTTGACTTCTTATACATGACGATCATCTTCACTCAATTCTCTCCATAATCAACTCAGGTTTCACAGCCATCATATCCGAATATTGGTAAGCTAATTTAATTTCTTCCGCTGCTAACTTCGAACGAGCCTCATCATTCGCATGAACGACAGCGATAATATCTCCGCTCGAAACTTTGTCCGCAAATTTCTTTAACATAGAAATCCCGACGACAGGATCGACTTTATCCCCGACTTTCAGTCGGCCTGCTCCGAGTTTCACTGCAGCCATCCCTATCTTGAAAGTGTCAATCGATGAGACATAACCACTCTTTAACGATTTTACTTCACGGATAAATTTCGCCTTTTTGTATTTCGATGGATTTTCAATGATTTTCACGTCGCCGCCTTGAGCTTGTACCATCGCGAGGAATTTTTCGTACCCAGCGCCAGAAGAGACCGCTTTCGTAACACGTTTTTCAGCGGCAGTAGCATTTTCCCCGGTACAAAGCGAAATCATTTCACTTGTTAACTTTATCGTTAATTTAATAACGTCACTGACATCCGATTCTCCACGCAAGATTCTTACTGACTCGACGACTTCATTCCAGTTACCAACTTCCCTGCCTAACGGCTGGTTCATGTCGGTCAAATACGCAGCAACTTTCTTTCCGTAAAGATTTCCTACATGTACCATCTTCTGTGCAAGTTCGCGCGCACCACCAACGTCTTTCATAAACGCGCCGCTTCCGACTTTCACGTCCAACACAAGCGCGTCGATTCCCTCCGCAAGTTTCTTGCTCATTATGCTCGAGGTGATCAGCGGAATAGATTCAACGGTTGCCGTAACGTCGCGGAGAGCGTAAAGTTTACGGTCGGCGGGGACAAGTGCATCCGATTGCCCGCTCATCACCAGCCCAATTTTCCTCAGTATCTTTTTATATTCAGCCAACGACAACTTTGTACGAAAGCCAGGTATCGATTCCAACTTGTCAATCGTTCCGCCGGTATGGCCAAGTCCTCTGCCGGAAACCATCGGCACTTTTATTCCGCAAGCAGCGGCAAGCGGCGCAAGAAGCAGCGAAATCTTATCTCCAACTCCGCCGGTAGAATGTTTATCTGCTTTGCACCCGGGAATATCAGACAAGTCCACAACGACGCCTGTCTCCATCATGGCACACGTTAAGTGCAAAAGTTCTTCATCGCTCATACCACTGAAGAATATTGCCATCAGTAAAGCCGACACCTGATAATCCGGAATCTTTCCGGAAGTGTATTGTTTAATAAAAAATTCTACTTCTTCCTTCGAGAGATTCCTCCCATCGCGCTTCCTGCGGATTATTTCATAAGGAGTGAACATTAAATAACTGGAAACTTTTCAAGGAAGAATAGCCCTGCAATAGTTTTCGCGTCCACAATCTCGTTCGTTTTCACCATGTCGAATGCTTCATTCATTGGAATAAATTTCAAAGTCAACCCGAGTTCGCCTTCCTCGAGGTTTTGTTTTCCGTTATGAAGATCCCGCGCAAGGAAAATATGCAGCTTCTCATTACAAAAGCCCGGTGAAGTGTAAATCGCAGTGAGCTTATCAATTCGTCCGCTCGTGTAGCCGGTTTCTTCCTCAAGCTCGCGTTTCGCACAAACTTCAGGAGGCTCATTCGGCTCAAGTTTACCAGCTGGAAGTTCGTAGATATATTGATTCAGCGGATAGCGAAATTGGTGAACAAATATGATCCTACCGTCAGCGAGCAATGGAAGAACAACCGCGCCGCCCGAATGCTCGGCAACCTCACGAACAGATCTGTTTCCAGATTCATATTCAATTTCGTCAACAATTGTGTTGAAAACTTTGCCGCGGTAAATAATTTTATGATCTAGAATTTTGAACGACATTAATTCGCCTTCGGCGGATCAGAGACCTTTCTGCTCCCCGGCTTGGCTATCGGAACATTTTCCTTGCACAGCGGACAAACTTCAGGCTGATAAACTGGGACATCCATTTTCAACAGAGAAAAAAACTCCGCACCAAAATTTGTCGGCGCTTTACTTCTGTCAACAATTGAGGAAACCCCCACAACGATTCCACCCGAATATTTTACAAGCTCGACCACTTCCTTAACACTTCCGCCGGTCGTAACAACATCTTCGCACACAAGCGCACGTTCACCCTGTTTTACTTCGAAGCCGCGCCGGATCGACATATATTTTTCTCCGCGTTCGGCAAAAATCCCGCGCACACGCATTTGCCTCGATACTTCCTGTCCAACCATGATACCACCGATCGCCGGTGCAATCACTAAATCTACTTTCCAATCGTAAAAATGCCTGGCGATTTCACCGCAAAGAATCTCGTTGTATTGCGGGTATTGCAAAACTTTCGCACACTGGAAGTATTCCGGGCTGTGAAGCCCACTGGTCAGGCGAAAATGACCGTGTTGAAGCGCATCGGTAGTTTTGAAAAGCTCGAGAATTTTCTCTTTATCCATTAGGCTCCGATAAGTTTTTCTATTTTTCCGGCGAGGTCGAAATCTTTTAATGTAACGCCATCCTCGCTGTGAGTCGTGAGAATTATTCTCACTCGATTATATTCTATTGTTATGTCGGGATGGTGATCCATCTTCTCGGCGGCGAGGGCAATCTTCACAACAAAGCCCATCGCTTCCTGAAAATCCTTCAGCTTGTAATCTTTTATTATTGATTCATCTGAATAACGCCATCCCGGCAATTTTGTTATACGGGATTCTATATCCGGCTTGTTCAGCTTCATGGCTACTCATCTCCTGCTAACTAATCAAACTATTTACCCGAACAGTTCCAATTCAACAAGTTCCGCAATGATATGCCCTATAGTAATATGCCCCTCCTGAATTCTTTGTGTGCTATCGGATGGTACAATTATCGGCAGATCGCAACGCGATTTTAACTTTCCGCCATCCTTTCCGAGAAAGCCGATGATATGCATTCCATTTTCGTGTGCCTTATCGACCGCGCGTATAATATTTTCGGAATTTCCACTCGTAGAGATACCGACAAGCACGTCGCCTTTTCTTCCGAGTGCTTCGACCAGCCTGGCGAATGTGTTTTCAAAGCCGATGTCATTCCCGCCGGCCGTCAATGCGGAAGTGTCTGTCGTCAGGGCGATTGCCGGAAGCCCTTTTCGTTTTATATCATGGTTCAGTCGAATCGTGAACTCAGTCGCTAAGTGCTGACAATCGGCAGCACTTCCACCGTTGCCGCAAAGTAAAATCTTTCCGCCGCTTTTTAATGCATCACGAATTATTGTAACTCCTCGCGATATTTCCTCAAAGCATGAATTGAGAATGGCTTTCTTGGTTGCCGCGCTTTCTTCAAGCGATTCCCGAATAAATTTACTCCGGTCCATCATTAAACAATCACTCCCTCAGGTTTTTTGAAATGCACCGCTTTCGCAAATTCCTTAAGCATACCGGAGTTTCCATTGTCTTCGAAAAAATTTCCAGTAACTACAAATGATGCTCCAGCGCGCGCGAGCTCGTTTGCAATCTCAGGGTTCTTAATGCCACCCCCCACCGCCACAGGAATGTTCAAAGATTTTGAAACCATTTGTACCATCTCCTTCGGCACGCAAGAAATAGCTCCGCTGCCGGCTTCGAGATAAATCATTTTCATTCCAAACATCTCAGCTGCCATCGAATAAGCCATGGCGATCTCAGGTTTTTCGCGGGGAATCGGAAAACTATCCGACATAAAATGAGCAGAAGTCATTTTCCCTGATTCGATAAGAATGTACGCCGTCGAAATAGTTTCCAATTTGTGCTGCCGGATGAGAGGCGCAGCATGAACGTGGTTTCCGATTATAAGGTCGATGTTCCGTGAGGCCAGAACCGACAGGAACAAAATCGCGTCGGCTTGACTTGAAATCTGGAACAGACTCCCCGGAAAAATTATCACGGGAATATTTGCTCTCTTTTTTATTTCACCGAGCGATTTTTCGAAAATGTCGCGAGTCATCAGGCTGCTGCCGACAAGAAATGCATCGACGCCTGACTCCTGAGCGTGTTCGACGACCGGTCGTAAGTCTTCATCCGCAAGTTTATCCGGATCTAATAGAAGCAAAAATCCGGCTCCCTTCCGCCTACGGATATCGAGCAAGTATTCGAAAGTTTTCATTAGCCTCCTACTTTAAGAATTGCTTTACTATTTCAGGCACCATGTTAACCGCTTCTTTGATTTTCTCTTGATCTTTTCCGCCGGCAGTGGCAAAGTTCGGCCTCCCGCCGCCGCCGCCGCCAATTCCCTTCGCGACTTCATTAACAATTTTTCCTGCGTGCAAATGTTTTTCCGAAATCAAATCGGAAGAGACCGCTGCAACAACCATGGCCTTATCAAGAATCTTAGCTCCGAGAACTATCACACCGGTGCCGAGCTTCTCTTTCAGGAAATCTGCGACTCGTTTCAGCTCATCATCATTTTCGACATCGACAAGGCCGTAAATTATTTTTACTCCTTCGACGAGGGCCGCGTGATTAAGCAGCTCCTCGGCTGCATTCATTCCGGTTTTTAGACGATAACCGCTCAATTCTTTCTCAAGATTTTTTATCCGCTCGACAAGTTCTTCTCTCTCTTTTTCTTTCTCTTCGGCACGCGCCGTCAAAGTTTCAATTACCTTTTCGATCCCGCCCCCGGTTACCGCTTCGACTCGTCTGACGCCGCTTGCTATGCTCGATTCACTCATGATTTTGAAGAATCCGATTTCACTCGTGTTCCGGACATGAGTTCCGCCGCAAAACTCCATGGAGAAATCGCCGAACTGTACCACGTTCACTTTGTCGCCGTATTTGTCGCCAAAGAAAGCAAGCGCACCCATCTTCCGTGCTTGTTCATACGGAATATTCCTGTGATGCGTCAACTCAATTCGCTCCAGAATTTTCTCATTCACAATTCCTTCAATATCACGGAGTTCCTCCTGTGAAATTTTCTTGTGATGAGTAAAATCAAATCTCAAGTGATTAGAATCGACAAGCGAACCCGCCTGCTGGACGTGAGTGCCGAGAGTTTTTCTTAAAGCTGCATGAAACAAGTGTGTTGCGCTGTGGTTGCGCATAATTTCCAGACGTCGCTTAGCGTCAACTTGCGCGATGATATTTTGTCCGACTTCAAGTTCTCCGTTGGAATTTCCATCGAGGACATGAATGATTTTATCGTCAACCTTAAGGATATCCACGACACGCAAAGTTGAATCATCAGCGCTGACGACACCTGTGTCATCAACCTGCCCACCTGACTCTACGTAGAAAGGAGTCTTATCAAGAATGAGAAGGTCATTTGCATCCTTATGTTGCAGGTCAACTATTCTCGCATCGCTCTTTGTTCTGTCATAACCAACGAATTCAGTCTCTCGCTGAAGATCCCCTGGTCTTACAATAAATCTCGCTTTCACACCACTTATTCCGATAGATCCGCTTTTAGTTACAAAAGTCACTGAGCGCGAACGCTCGCGTTGTTCCCCCATCAACTTCTCGAAACCTTCCATGTCGATCGTCAACCCATGCTCTTGTGCAAGCAAATTCGTCAGGTCAGGCGGAAAGCCGTACGTATCATACAGTTTAAAAGCATCTTCGCCGGGTATAGTCT
>JBAPNE010000234.1:0-8164 GCA_049278975.1 Candidatus Kryptoniota bacterium | reverse complement strand
TGACTATACTGCTTCAAGGAGAAACGAGTAATTCATCGTGTCCAGTTCTTCATCATGGATTACTTCTTTTGCGTAGTCTGCACTTGGTCGTATCCAATCGAAGTCAACACGGCTTTTATATTTTTTTATAATGACCCAACATGTCGGCAACAATGTTTGATAACAACCTTCCTGCAATAGGATCGGTAGTTGCCTTTTCCAATGACATGGTTGATATCAGTAACGAACGATTATCGCTAATTTTTATGATAGGGAAGCCCTTTATTGTTTGCATATATTTCGACCGGCTCTCCATATCTCCATTTATATATCCATGAATTTTAATATGCTCAGCGAGTTCCTCAACATTTGGATTCCGGTTGGTCGTTAATGCCACATGGCATACCGTTGGAATTGCCCTCTGGTCATTGTTAAAGTACCGCAGTTCCATGGGCGCAATACCATCGAACACTTGAGACTCCGGTATTTCCATGTTTACAATATCCCCTTCGGTAGGCGACACCGCTTTTGTTTCATCGGACAATTCATATTCCGGCATAAAAAGCCATTTCCCGTCTAATGATATCCTGGTACGCGAACCATGAAGTCCATCAACTTTTATGAAGTGGTAACCCTTGCGTTCCACTTCGCGTTGTTTTTCCTTTTCTTGTTGAGTTGGTACTTTTGAATACTCGGCAACATCAACATTGTTCAAATAATCGTCGGGCAGTGATTCTATGGAAAGATTTTTGAATTCCGTTTTGATCCAGCTTCCACCAAGTGTTGACGGACCGGAAAGTGCTAAATTGCTGCTGCTGTCAGTTACATCAATGCGGGGCTTTGATTCATCATTCAAAAATATCCTGATTCGCGAACCGCAAACTTCGATACGGAAATCGTACCATGTTCCAGGTTCCGGATGAAAATCGAGATCACGCAGGGCAAGAAATTCATCGGTTCCCATGTACCCCTTTAGGGACAAATACACATTATTCTGCAAGCCTTCCCTAAAACCAAAAATATAACGATCGTCGCGGTCATAAGCTCTTAACCCTGCCCAAATTTGGACTTGCTGCTCGTTTGCCGCAGTCCTCGCACTAAAACTGATCTTGTAGTTTTTCCAATCTCTTTCTCCGAAACAAGCAAAGGCGTTTTTGGTAAAGAGAGTACCATTTTCAGCTTTAATCATGCCTCTCCCAATGGTTACAAATTTTGAAGTATCGGAGTCGAATTTTTCAATTTCATTGAAGCTTGTTTGAGCATGCAATGCTGCTGATACAAAAATCAACAAAAAACAACTTCTTAACAATTTTAGTTTGTTCATTTCAATATGTTCCAGATGCGATGATATTTGAATCTAAGTGTCAAAATTTTTATGAAGGAATTACTTGCAGACAGATTTCTATTTTTGTTCTAAAAGATAATTAACAATAGTTTACCATATCATTTGCATATATACAAAACAATAATTAAAACTCCCGTTTTCTTATATAGAATTCAAATGCACCTTCGAACCTTAGTATAAGAGCGATTAAAGGGATTTACTCGAAATTAGCGAATGTAGATTTTAAACTAACCCCAGAGCCTGCGGATATTTATAAAATTGCTGATGGCGAATTAGTGGGTAATAAAGTTGCAGCCGTAAATGCTTTTAAAGATATGGCTATTGCAGCTGGTGATGCAATCTCTAACGTTATAACAATTATTGATGGGCTGGTTGTTATTGGGGGCGGATTATCCGGCGCATCAGATTTATTCCTCCCATATCTAGTTGATGAAATGAACAGCAACTTTAAAAATGAAGATGGTTCAGAATTCAGAAGGCTTGTTCAAAAATTATATAATCTTGAACATGAAGAAGATCTAAATAAGTTTCTAGCTGGCTCAGCGAAAACCATTACAGTCCCCAGTTCAGACAAAACTATCATGTATGATCCAGATCCAAGAATAGGCGTTGCAATTTCAAAAACTGGGACAAGTAAGGCTATTTCTCATGGTGCTTATGCACTAAATCGGCTAAGTGAATAACAAAGATAGGTCTATCAAAGATTGTATTGGGAAAAAAAGTATTGACAAGCCCCAAATTTTTTTGTATATTAACAATAACGATCTAGATCGGCTGCGTGAGCAATAAACGCACGTCCATCAAAGATTGTATTTAAAAAAATAGTATTGACAAGCCAAAAAGTATTTTGTATATTAACACGATTGGTTCTACGTTTTTGTATTAGGTTTTGTCTTATTTTACAAAAAGGAGGCGTATGAAGCAGAATGCTACAACTTTATGAGTCGGGGTCATTTCTATCATTATGTAACATTATCAATAGTTTAATAAAAGAATAGGAATTATCTATATGAAAATGTTTACTGTGTTACTGGTATTTGTTTCTCTTTTAGTGATTCTGAATAGTTCAGTATTAATGGCCCAGGGAGGCACTTCTAAAATGCAGGGTAAGGTTACTGATGTTGTTACGGGGGAACCTTTACCTGGAGCAAATGTAATCTTGGTAGGGACTAGCCTGGGTGCTGCGAGCGATATTAGCGGTGGGTATCAAATCCCGAATGTACCTGCGGGTGTGTATACCGCCCGATTCAGCTACATCGGTTATGAAAGCTACGAAGTGGACAGTGTGCAAGTCTTGTCAGGAAAAACGCTAGTCTTGGATGCAAAGCTAGCAGCTAAATCAATTGTTGTGGGCAAAGTTGTAGTGGTTACGGCACAACGAATGGGACAAGAGGATGCGATAAATGAGGAGTTATCTTCCAACTCAATCAAGGATATCGCTGCAAAGGACTGGATGACGGAAGTACCGGATGCGGATGCTGCAGGCTCTATCGGCAGATTGCCGGGTGTTTCGCTCATATATAACGGCGGAGAACCGGACCAGGTTGTCATTGACGGACTAGCTCCACAGTATAATAATGTTGAGATTGATGGAGTGCAGCTCCAAGGTGTAAATCTTGATCGCAGTGTCGACCTGAGCCCAATATCAGATGATATGCTTTCAGGAATTCAATTGTCCAAAACCTTGACTCCAGATATGGATGCAGATGCACTTGGAGGTGTTGTAGATCTTACCATGAAAGAAGCACCAAGCGGTTTCCACTTCAATGCGTTGACCCAAGGAACATATAATGATTTAAGAAATGATTATGGGAATTACGAATTCACTGGGACCGTAAGCGACCGCTTTTTTGACAATAGTTTTGGTGTAATTGGAAATGTCGGTACTGGAAAAATCAACAGATCTTCTGATAACTTTGGAGCCAGCTACGGCACATATATCGGTAATGTGGATGAGCTCACAACTAATAATGCTTCTATATCTCAAAACCTTGATGAACGATATCGTTCATTCGCTGATATTGTGCTGGACTACAAAACGAGTTTCATGAAATTGAAGATGGATAATCTCTTTAGTCAGCAGTTAGATCAAAACGTGAATCGGAATAACGTCTACGTCTTTAACAACAACGAATTCGATTTCCAAATAAATCGCAATAGACCGATACAAAAAATTCAGTCAACTTCCCTTTCGGGTATATTTTCGTTTTTGAATACTGAATTGCACTTAACGGGTTCTTATAGTAACACGGAATTGACCGAGTATGAGGACTATTATGATTTCCAGGATCTTGACCTAATAACTTTGAGTGGACATACAGCCGTACCTCCAAGTCAGTTAACCATGGCTCAACCCTCCAATCTTATTAACACATACTATAATATTTCGTACCCCACCTACTCGGTTCTTTTGAACAACCTTTTGCAGTCTACATACCGAGACGATGAGACATCTACAGCCAATCTGAATTGGAAAATTCCTTATAGTATATCCGACGAGGTTTCAGGTGATCTTCAAGTGGGTGGCTCCTTTTCCAATAAGGACCGCAATAGTAGTTACGTAGAATTGAATGGTCCATATGTTGGAGGCAGGGGTGAACAATTTGTGTCGAATTTGCAACTGCAACCTGGATTCGACACGCTCAAATATAACGGTCAAGTTGGTATTTCCAGGCCGGACGGAATACCTGCATTAAATTGGGTTGTCCCCAATTTCGACTGGGGAAATATTTTTGGCGGGGAATACACTCTGGGCTATTCAGAGAATCTGGGTGCATTAGACGCCTTTAGTAAGGCTATTTACAATTACGATCCAGAATTTATTATTACAGATGGAGTTCCTACCTATCAAAACGATTATTCAAACAATGAAAAGAAGGCGGCGGGGTTCATAATGACCGAGCTGAAGATTGGCCCGAATTTAATGCTCCTTCCGGGTGTTCGGTTTGAATATTATAATTCTTCCTACTCTTCCTATTTCATACAGGCAGAATCTGAAGCCCTTACGGGAATTAGTTATATCAAGCCGGTTACAGCGTATAATAATAACGCATATTGGTTTCCGAGTGTAAACGCAAAATATGACCTTAACGAATGGAGCGATTTAAGGGCTGCCTTCTTCAGGAGTGCGACGAGACCCAATTATTTAGATCTTTCCCCAGGCGCAGTAATGAATGAAAGTAAGACGCAGATGATTGCATACAATCCGTACCTTAAGCCGGCACTGGCCAACAATTTTGCCCTGATGTATACGGTCCATTCTAATGAAATCGGTTTTCTATCGGTGTACGGTTTCTATAAAGAGATCGACGGGTTATTAACGACAATTCCAACTTACGAGCCTAACTACTACGATAAGGTTCAAAATGCGCCTGCCAGCTTAATTCAGGAGTTGACCGCACCGCGAGCATTATATGATCCAACTCTGTTCCAGAATCAATCTATAACTATATATAATTTCCCTGTTAACAATCCGAATGAAAGCTTTTACCGCGGATTCGAATTGAACTGGGAGACCAATTTCTGGTACTTGCCCGGTCTATTAAGCAACATAGTTCTTGATGCTAATTATTCGAGGATTTGGTCTACACAATGGATTCCTTACTTAAACATCGTTACTACTTACGATACTACTTCAGTTATCCCGCTTCCGGTTAATACTCCGTACTATGAAACCAGGAAAGCACAGATGTTTGATCAGCCATCGGATATTTTCAATATTCGTGTTGGATGGTCCTATAAAGGATTTTCAACGAGGGTTTCATTCTTTTACCAAGGAGCGACTGTTAATGGTATAGATCCGGTTTACAGTCTGCTCGACAGCTATACGAAGGCCATATTTATAGTAGACTGGTCAGTGAATCAGGAATTGTATAAGGGGTTAAACTTTGTAGCTGCCGTATCAGATCTGAACAATTACATAAATAGTGCATATATCAACACCCAGGGTCAGTCATTTCCTACATCTAGCCAATCTTACGGGCCTTTGTACCAGGCCGGGTTGACTTATTCATTCTGACGAGGAATGGTGATTTGGTGGAGAAGGGAGGTGACTTTTCGGGATAATAGACTTGAGAAAAGGGACGTGGAAACAAATTTCAGTTCGATGTGAATTAATTAACCTCATAAAAAACTTAAAAGGAGATAGGAAAATGAAAAGGACAGTTTGCTTAGTGGTTTCTTTTTTATTCTGTTTTGCAACTATGGCATTCGGTCAGGTACCGGCAAGTCAGGACACAATCGTGATTCCTGGGGGTATTAGCAATGTCGGTTCTATCGAGAATACGGTTAACGGTGATACTGTAACAAGTGGTGCAAGGATAAATCCTAATCGTGTTTATGAATTACTAGCTAATACCATCTATTATGTACAGGCTCCGATATTATTCAGAAACACACAGGATACGACTGCCACCCTGAATCTTATCGGTCAAACTGGCGGAAAACTACCAGTCATATTATCAAATCCTCAGAATGGAGGTAATGAATTTACAGACGTTATCGACGGGAACCTTACTGTAGAAAATGTCTTCTGGGACGCGAGATCCATAGATAGTAGCTCGGCCGATTTGTTCGGGATACATAGTAGAGACAGAAGACTTATTATGAAAAACGTAGTGACAGAGGGAGGTGGAAACAATTTGTTTGGGTTTAATGACCCAGGAGCAAATATGTATTTGTATAATTGCTACTTCAGGGACATGAACTGGTTCCAAAACTCTTGGAATTCTACAATATATACAAATAGCGCTGATACCATGTGGGTTGAGAACTGCACGATGGCTTACTCAGGATTGGGCTTCTTCGATAACAACACTGTTAGATTTATGTACTTTAACCATAACACTATCATTAACAATACAAAGTATGCGGTTATCCACAATCAGTATAATTGGGCATACTTTGTAAACAACGTATTCGTTAATGTAAATTGGGAAGGAGAGTGCTCTGGTACTTATTTTACACAGGACTTTACTCACGTCTGGAATGGCCCAGTCGATGCAGATACAGTCCGTGCGAGTTTATGGACACCTGAACAAGGCTATGTGCCAAACATAGACAGCATAGTATGGCTCGAATCAAATACTATTCACTACACGGATACCTGCCTATATGCATATTATCGCGGACAGTTTACCACGGGTTACCCTTCTCCAGTCTCAAGTCGTAATTGGGCTCCTTGGGCGACAGATTCTACAAATGGTAATATAGTAGTGCAGAATCTCCCTCCAATTCTCTTCTCTTCTGTCACACTCGGTTTAGCCAAGGCTTATAAGAACATATATATTGATTGGCCTACCATCCATGACAGTCTTGATCCCCATATGAAGACGGAGGCGAATGAAGGATGGTTAGGTGATGGTGTTCGTAATGAGACAGCTCTTACAAATCTAGCATACTGGTCCGAATCTAATTATGGCGTTGCTCCATCCGGACAAAGTTACAGCCCCTCAACATTCACTTTTGGCGATTATAACCCAACTCACATACCTGGCGTAGGAACAAATAATGGGACTGGTATTACGCAAATAAGTGACCTACCTGAAAACTTAAGCTACACGGCAAATATCACATCAACCATTGATGGGGAACCACTCGGTGCATTGGGCTGGTGGCCTAACGGACTAAGCGGATGGGACTCTCAGGCGGAATATCAAACAGTCGTAAATTATTATGATAAGCTAGAAGGTATTCAGGGCGTTAAGGAAACCAATAGCGAAATTCCGGCTAGTTACAAGTTGGCACAAAACTATCCGAACCCGTTTAATCCAACTACGTCGATAGAATATTCCGTACCGAAGAACGGTTTCGTCACCTTGAAAGTCTATAACGTGCTTGGACAGGAAGTGTCGACTTTGTTCTCCGGAGTGCAGCACGCCGGGAATTACACGGCTACCTTCGACGGCAGCAGGCTCGCAAGTGGCGTTTATTTCTACCGGTTGAAAGCTGGAGGTGTATCTATAACGAAAAAACTAGTGTTGATGAAATAAGTGTCAACTGATCTCCTTATGTGTTGATGATGAAAACAAAGCCCGGCTGTTCTTAGAAGCCGGGCTGTTTTATTAGTTCAAAAGAGGATAATAATTATTTGTTTAATAACATAATATGTAAAATCATGAAATTAAAAAGACATTTGATCCCATTGGTAATGTGCTTGTTTTTCTTTTCGCTTGGAGTATCTGCTCAGAATAAACACTCAAAAATAACAGATTATCCTACTTATAACGGGCTGGTGATGGCAGGTTATCAGGGGTGGTTCAGGGTTCCTAATAATGGCCTGATGTACCCTGATGAAAATAGGATCAGCATCGACATGTGGCCGGATGTGAGCGAATATGAAAAAACATATCCGACAGGTTTGAAATTAGCCGACGGAAGTACCGCGCGTTTTTTCAGTTCGACTGATCAAAGCACTGTTGACCTTCATTTCAAATGGATGAAGGAATATGGACTTGATGGTGTCTTTATGCAGCGCTTTTTTGATTATACAAAACCAGGCTATGCAAGAGAGGCTTCCAATGCCGTATTGAAATACGCTTTAGAAGCAGCTTCCAAATATGACCGGGCCATTGCAGTAATGTATGATCTTTCAGGTCTGGCGGCACAAGGTGAAGACTGTTCTTCGATTATTGAGGATTGGAAGTTTCTTGTTGATTCATTAAAAGTGACCAATCAGCCGGGTACTAAAACATATCTTCATTACGGGGGTAAACCCCTAGTAGTTATCTGGGGATTAGGCTTTCCCGATCGACCATATGATATTCGAAATATAGGTATAGAACGATTAATAAATTTTTTCAAGAATGATCCTGAATACGGCGGATGTTCTGTAATGTTGGG
>JBAPNE010000233.1:0-5038 GCA_049278975.1 Candidatus Kryptoniota bacterium | reverse complement strand
TTAGTTTATGTTCCAAAAAATAACAGTTCATTTCAAAACCGGCCACGACGCGAACAGACAGAATTAATTCAACGTCTTTCGTTTCTGCCTTATTGGTTTGCTTTAATTTCTTCTGACGGCCATTCGATTTCTACCAACCCGGCATCGATATAGTGCGCTTCAAAATCTTCATGACGAACGTGTATGGCAATGACATTTTTGCCCGGATGCAATGTCGCTGCACTTTCCGGTGAAATAGGAAAGAATGCGTAAGAATCCGAATATCCGGGTGATGTCAATGCCAGTACGCCATTAATATACACTTCCGCGTCTTCATCGTGACACATTGAAACCGCTGGTTGACCATGAATGGTTGTCATGGTAAATGTGCGGCGCATCCAGATATCCTCGGTGTCCCAGCGTGTGCGGGCATAATGGACACGCCAGTCCCGCGCGCCGAAGCTTGCTTCGCCTTCCTGCCAGTTTTGGTCAGCGAAATCCGCGTGAAACCAATTACTGTCCGGATTTTGCGTTGTGTAACGCCAAATTTGCGGCGTTTCTTTCTCTTGCGAAGTAGGAACTATCGTATGAATAATCGGATTTTGTGGGAAGTGGTTGTAACCCGTGCAAAGAGAGTACGGCCGGTCTTTTGGCAACGCCGCCCATTCGCGGTTCGGTTCAGAGCCTAAAACCAACGACCATTTTCCGCCGCGGGTAATTTCAGATTCGCTGAACCATGGTTTGGTCAGCGACTGACCATTCAGAATTGCCGACTGAATGTATTCATTTTGCGGCGCAGCGTTCGGCGCTTCGATGACAAATTGTTTGCCGGAATATGGTGTACTTAAATGAATGACAATTTGCTTGAAACGCGGAGTACAAACTTCGAAATCGGGAATTCCCGGATCAACCGGATAAAAACCGATCTGGCTCAAAACATACCAGGCCGACATAGTTCCCAAATCGTCATTGCCGCCGCCTGCCAAACCGCCAGGCTCGTCGGTGAATGAGGAATCTGCTGTTACAGCCACAATGTGCTGCGTTTTCCATGGACGATTGATATAATTGTAAAGGAACGGCGCCTGCAAATCCGGCTCATTGGTCGGGTCATAGTACTTTTCCTTGAAAAATTGGTCAAGCCGTTGGTCAAAAACATTGGTCCCGCCAATCAAATCCACCAACCCTTGAACATCATGAGGAACAAACCACAAATAAATCCATTTGTTGCCCTCCGTGTAACCGCCAAAGCCAGGGTCCCAGCGCCCCTCTCTGTCACGCCGCTGGAAAAATCCCGTCGCGGGATTATACATTTCCCGATATTGCAGCGAACGGCCAAAAAGATAGCTGGCGTCTCCGGTTTTATTCAGGGATTTAGCCAGATTGCCCAAAGCGGCAAAAGCCAGTTCGTGTTCCAGCGCGGTGGCAACTGCAGCATCGGGATTGATGGATATACCATTCATTTCCTCGTCGTAAAGTTCGTAATCACCTAAATAACCGTGAATATTTCCCGCCTGCGCTTGTTTAAACATGGCTTCGTAAGCAGTGTTTACATCAAAATTGTGCAGACCGGCGTTCCAGATATTGACCAGAACAAGTGTGTTCGGATCGCCATTCATTATGGCTGTCGGTCGGTTGCGTTGCGACCAACGGTCTATGTATCCGATTTGTTTATATTCTTCGACGAGCGATTGCGCCATGTCCTCCGACTCTTTGGTGGCAATGAGTGCCAGCAACGGAATTTCCGTGCGATAAATGTCCCAGCCGGAAAAAGTAGTATAGAAATGTTTGTGTCCTTCGGGAACTGAATGAATTTTATCGTCAAAGCCGCGATAACGGCCGTCCACGTCATCGAAAATTTGCGGCGCGATGAGGCAATGGTAAAGCGCCGTATAAAAAATCCGGTTGTGTTCCGTTGTGCCGCCCTTCGTTTCGATAACGCTCAACGCCATGTTCCATGCCCGTACCGTTTGTTGATGGTAGCGTTCGAAATCATTATTCGGCATTTCGGTTTGAAGATTAGCGCGAGCGCCGGCTAAATCCGTGTACGAAACTCCGATTCGGACATCCACTTCCTGTGAATTGGTGGAAGCAGGGTAACTCCCATAAAATCCAATAATCGTTTTCCGGTCGTCTTGCGCCGCCGAATCACTGCCTTCCTGAATTGTTTTGTCCGTCCATGTGCCGTGTGTTGCAAACGGCTTGCTGAATTTCATGACAAAATAGACTGTGATACCAAGGTGATAGCCGTTGAACGATTCGGCATTCACATCGCCTTCGACAGTTTGGCGGTCCACATAATGAACATGGCTCGAAATGATGGTATTGTTAACGTAGCTCAAGGGCAGCAGAATGTTCGCCTGTTCTCCAGCGGGGAAAGTAAATTTTACAAAACCGCAGTGAACCGAGGCGGTCAATTCGGCATTGATGTTCCAAGGCTGCATCAGCACTTGATAGTAACCGGCGGAAGCCGCTTCGTGTTGATGATCGAAGGAATAATCCGTTTCGGTCCGGTCAATTTTTACCGGCCCGGTAGTCGCCGTCATAAGAACCTGTCCTTCATTGGCGCCGCCGTCGCCGCTCATGTGGTTTACCACAAAACCATGCATCCGTTTGTCCCAATAATAATAACCATTGCCCGCCCAGTTTGGCGTCATTTGCACCGAACCAAACGGAGCTACCGCACCCGGATAGGTATCCCCGGAGTTATCAGTGCCAATGAAAGGATTGACAAACGACGCCAGGCCGGAGGATTCGGATAATTGGGCTGAATAAGCAAATGGCGCAAATCCCCAACACGCGAAAACGAAACACAATAACGTTAGTTTATTCCTTTTCATGGTAAAATCTCCTTCCAAAAAATAATTCTTGTGAAATCCGCTTCTGACCTTTCATTGATTGCAGCTGCCTTTGCAGCGGTAACATAGACGCACAAATTGAACTGTGTTTATGAATTCAAACTAAGCAAAAATGTTAACCTGCAACTTAGGGGTAGGGCACGGGACATTGTTTTAAATATCATCAATGAAAAATCTGCTGCTTCACTATTTCCCCTTTTTAAGAACCGGCTAGTGCCGTTTTTAAAAAATAATCTTGTGCTTTTGCAAACGTGTTCATCCTGAGGAAAGCCGCGACGGCCTCCTTCGATGCGCTCCGGTTGCTCAGGATGAGCCGTCGCGGCCGCGTCGAAGGATGACGGTAGATTACAAAATACAATATTTATTTTGGGAAGCGGCACTAGATAGTGTGCGAAATTCTTCACCACCGCGTCCATTACTTTTGCAGGAGTTTGAGTGTGCGGGTTGAATTCCGTGCCGCTTGCGGCATCATTCACGTGTACTTCTCCAACGTAGTCCCCCGGGGTAGGTGAGAATCTGATTTGCTTTACGCCATGGATTCCCGATAAGTGTTCGGAAATCCATAATACCTTATGCTTAGTGTTGAGAAATGTCGTGCGTCTTACCGCGAGGATGGTAATCACATATTTCCCTTATTTCTGGTAAACCATCTTAATCGATTCGGAATAACCTTTTGCCACCATCCGGCATAAATAGACTCCGCTTGCAAGACCCTCTGCACTCCATTGCAGCCGGTGCTCACCGGCAGGAACTTCACCTTTTATAAGAGTTTCAATCTCTCTGCCCGTAATGTCAAATATTGTTAATGTTATAAATTCAGACCGAGGCAAGTAGAAAACTATCTTTGTTGAAGGATTGAACGGGTTCGGGAAATTCGAAGACAACATGAATTCAGAAGGCTGCGCCGGTGTAGGGCTTTGCCGTACCGATGTTACCATACTTGCTCCATCACCAACGAGCTGAATTTGACTTAATTGATTTGTAACGTCACCTTTTTGATTGAGAAGATAAAGATAGTTATCACAAATCGAAGACGTATTTGTACCGACCGTCAGAGGTCCCGGTAGCGGTAAGAATATTCCTTCGGAATTTAATCCCATTATGTTCGCAGCGATGCTGTCTGCAGCAACTGGCTCAAGCCCCGCTATTAAAACATGTTTTGAAGCAGGATCAAAATTCGTGCACCATGGCCCTTCGCCTCCGACACAACTTTTGACTCCGTCAACCACTGCAAGATTGACTGGACGGGCTGCGGCCAAATCGCAGATACTCAAGGGTAAATAGTCCCATGTTGGATCAGTGCTCTTTGCATGATGAAGGGCTCCTCTGTCACCATCATCACCTGGTATCGTATATAAAGATTTCGGCACAGCACCTATTTGGTTCTTAAGGGAGCAAGTAATGCCGGCAGTCGAATGATCTTTCAGCTTAGGAATAGAAACATAAACATCAACTTCTTGCAATATCTTATTCATGGTGAAGCTTGAGAAATTGAAATAATTACTCCCCGTTGAGATGACCGTAAGGTTAGCGGGGGTTGTATCATTCAAATCAACAACGTTGCATCCCATGGATCTCTGAACGTCGCTATACCCAAAGGCGTCGTTGGAACCAAAAGGTGCGGTTGAGCCGGGAGTCTGCCATGTCGTATCCCAGAATGATTCAACAATATAAAGATCGGTGGGATTTACTCCAGCATCGATTATGAACTGACCTACAGCTTGCAGTACAGCGGGATGAGTCCAAATCGCCTCAGTAATTGTGACATCTGGAAAGCGTGCATTCGTACTCGGCTTGAAACTGGCAGCATTACTGGAGCCGCCTGTCAGATTTATTTTTATCGCCACTTTCTTGCCCTTGCTGAATAAGGCGGAAACTCTGCCCGACTGATTCTGATCGAGCAGGCCGAGAATGTAATTTACTTTTTGCTTTATCCCGCCGTTTGCATCATCATAAGTATAAATGTCGGCTGGGGTATTTGTCGAATCAGTAATTGCCACTGTGGCTAAAAAAGAAGAAACCTCTTTATGGTCGTATCCAAAAATTCCTGAAGGCCTTAGATATGGCGCAACCAGCATGCCTGCCGAAGCGACGCCAACCTTCTTTATAAAATTCCGTCTTGAAGAATTCGTATTGAAAGAACTTTCTTGATCTCTATTTTTCATATAACCTCCTGGTTGTTAAAATTACTTTGACTATACTGC
>JBAPNE010000232.1:0-8058 GCA_049278975.1 Candidatus Kryptoniota bacterium | reverse complement strand
GGACTGCCGTCAATAACGGCTTGACCAACACCGATGTTGTTACCTTTGCGGTCAGCGGCAGTAATATTTTTGCGGTCACTGGCGGTGGCGTTTTTCTTTCGACTAACAGCGGCAGTAACTGGGCTGCCGTCGATTCCGGCTTCGACACCTATATATATGCTCTTGCCATAAGCGACAGTAATATTTTTGCGGGCACTGCCACCGGCGTGTGGTACCGTCCCCTGTCGGAAATGATTACCGCAATCAAGGAAACAAATGGCAGCCTGCCGGCGAAATTCTCTTTGTCTCAGAATTATCCGAATCCATTCAACCCAACAACCACTATCAGGTTCGGCTTGAAGGAAAACTCCACGGTAAAGCTCAGTATCTTCAATGTGCTTGGACAAAGAGTTCAGGAGCTTGATCTGGGACGGATGAGAGCAGGCAGCTACAGCCAGAGTGTCGATATGTCACGGTATGCAAGCGGAGTTTATCTCTATCGCATCGATGCCATGGCGTCGGATAGAGAAAGATTTGTTTCAACGAAGAAGATGGTTTTGATAAAATAGCTTTTTGGCGACAGCCACAGAAAGGCGAGGAATTTCTGTTAATATTCCCTTTGTGCCTTTGCAGTTAGATTTTCCTTTTCCGCCGTCGAAGATCCCCCAAAGGGACAGGCCGTCCGCGGGACACAAATTCCTCCGCTTCTTTCACATCTTCTTCCGAACCGATGAAGAACGGCGTCTTCTGATGCAGCGAGGTCGGGACAATGTCAAGAATTCTTATGCAGCCGTCGCTCGCTCTTCCGCCGGCATGTTCCACGATGTATGCCAACGGAGAACATTCATATAAGAGCCGCAGCTTTCCGTTTGGATGCACACTATCCGATGGATACATGAAAATTCCGCCATACAACATGTTGCGGTGAAAATCGGCAACCAGGGAGCCGACGTAACGTGATGAATATGGACGGCACGAGGCGTTATCTTCTTTTTTCAAGTAATCAATGTAACTCCGTACCTTCTGATCCCACCTCAAATAATTGCCCTCATTTATGCTGTAAGTTTTTCCGCGCTTCGGTATTCGCATATTTTCATAAGACAACAAAAATTCCCCAACGGAAGGATCGAGTGTGAAGCCATGGACTCCATTGCCTGTGCAGTAGACAAATATTGTGCTCGAACCGTAGATGACGTAAGCTGCCGCAACCTGTTTGTAGCCCGGTTGCAAGCAATCTTCCGGTTTCCCCGGTCCAATCGGTGTAACTCGTCTGTAGATTCCAAATATGCTTCCTATCGAAACGTTCGCGTCTATGTTCGATGAGCCGTCTAATGGATCGTAAATCAAAACGTATTTGCCGGATGGATATTTGGATGGAATTTCCATCAGGCCTTCACTTTCTTCGGATGCCATGGCACAAAGATGTCCCGTGTGATCCATTGCATTGTAGATTGTCTCGTTGGCAAATTCATCCAACTTTTTGACTTCGTCACCGCTCAAGTTATGTCGGCTCGTCGAACCGAGTATGTCGATCAATCCCGCTTTGCTGACTTCTCTCCAAATGAGTTTAACCGCAATGGCTAAGTCGCTCAAAAGCCCGCTGAAATCTCCGGTTGCTTCGGGATGTGCACGCTCCCCTTCATCAATATGACGCCCCAACGTCATAAGTTTGTTGCGCTCGGACATGTTTCCTCCGATTTTTATTTCACTGCAGTAGAGCGTGCCTTTTGGGCTAAACGCTCTTGATCCTTATATTGAAGCTGGTACAGGCGATAATAAATTCCACCGCGTGATATAAGCTCTTGGTGGGTACCTTGTTCCCGGATTTCCCCTTTGTGAAGGACGATAATTTTCGACGAATGTTGGATCGTTGACAGCCTGTGTGCAATCACGATACTTGTCCTTCCTCTCAGCAGGTTTTCGGTCGCTGCCTGTATCAACTGCTCAGTTTCCGTATCGATGTTTGCAGTGGCTTCATCAAGAATTAATATCCGTGGGTTGTGTGCAAGTGCTCGCGCGAATGAAATGAGCTGCTTTTGTCCGACAGAAATTGCTGCGCCGCGCTCCTTGACATCCTCTTCGTAAAGATTCGGCTGTCTTTTTATGAACCCATCAGCGCCAACCATGGCAGCGGCCTTTTCAATATTCTCAAAAGAGATTTGTTCGTTTCCCAATGAAATATTATCATGGATGCTCCCTGAAAATAGAAAGACATCTTGCATAACAATTGAGATGTTTTTTCTCAGCTCAGCACCCGATATATCTTTGATATTTACACCATCGATGAATACACCGCCGTCGCTAACATCGTAAAATCTCATCAATAAATTCACAATCGAAGTCTTCCCTGCTCCGGTCGCGCCCACGATAGCGATAGTCTCCCCCGGATTCGCTGTAAATGAAACATTTTTTAAAACATAATTTTTGTCGTCGTATGCGAACGTTACATTTTTGAATTCAATTTGTCCTTTAACTTCCGGTAAACCTGTTGGAGCCTTAGTTTCAGGTACAATCGTTTTGTCGTCGAGAACTTTGAATATTCTCTCTGATGATGCCATGGCAGTCTGAAGAATGTTGTATTTGTCAGAAAGATCTCTGATCGGCATGAAGAATTGATCGGTGAACCGGAGAAATGCTATCAAGATGCCGACAGAAATTCCGCCGTGTGCTTGCACGAATACCTCCGGAAAAAGATGGCTTCCACCATACCAAATTATGAGTCCAACCGCAACAGCCTGTGTCAGCTCGACTCCCGGATAAAAAAGTGCGTAATAAAAAACCGACTTTATGTTCGCGTCCTTCAGTTTGCCGCTCACTTCCTGAAAACTGCCCAGTGCTCTTCGTTCCCTGTTATAAACCTGATCGACAATAACACCTGAGATATGTTCGGAAAGGAAAGCATTCATGCGCGCAATCAGCAGCCGGACTTGACGATAAGCCGCACGAACTTTTTTTCGGAAGAGCATCGTGATGTATGCCAGTATGGGAAGAACCAGGAGCGTAACAATTGACAGCGCAAAACTTAGACTGAACATGAAATAAAGTATCCACACTATTGTAAAAATGTCGCCGAACGCCATTACAATTCCCGATGAGAAAAGATCGTTCAAAGCTTCGACATCGTTTGTAACTCTTGTAACCAATCTTCCGACCGGATTTCTGTCGAAATATTTGATGCCTAATTTTTGCAAGTGTCCGTAAATTTCCATCCGGATATCGAAGATTGTTTTCTGCCCGATCCACTGCGTGAGGTATGCCGATCCGTATCGCAGGAACGCCTGCAAAGTTATAACCCCGAACAAAATCTCGATAATTCTGAAAAGTCCGGATGCGTTTCCACTTTCGATGTAGCTGTCGATTGCAATTTTTGTAAGGTATGGCTGCACTGGACCCATGCCTGAATAAGCAATTGTTATGATGATTGCAATAACAACCTGGAACCAATACGGCTTGAGATAATGCAGAAGCCTCCGCATCAATCTCGCATCGTACGCTTTTCCTAATATTTCTTCTTCGTGTAGTTCTACTGCCATTTCAATCCGGATTCAAGACGTTAGTCGGATTTTTTGAAACGAATGCTTCGATGTTGTCAACAGTTGTTGCTAAAATTCTTTCCACCGCTTCAACGCTGTCGAACGCAATGTGGGGTGTGATAATAACATTTTCACGATTCATAAGAATATTTTTCTCTAGCACCGCACGTAAATGCTCGATCGACACGTTGCGTGTCAACATTTGATTTTCCTCTTTCACTAAATCTTCACCTTCAAATACGTCAAGGCCTGCGCCGCCGAAAATTCCTTTTTCCAATCCATAATGAAGAGCTGCAGGCTCAATGATGCTCGCACGGGCCGTATTTATAAACAATGCACCTCGCTTCACAAGTTCAATGTTCGCCATGTTTATAAGATGATGTGTTGCTCTATTGTATGGGCAGTGCAGCGAAATGATGTTGGAATTCTTCAGCAGTTCTTCGAGCGAAACATATTCAAACCCGAGGACTTCCTTCATGAAATGGTTTTTATGGAGATCGTAGACCACGACGTTCATGCCAAAGCCCTTGGCAATTTTTATTACATGCGAGCCGATGCTTCCCGCACCGATGACTCCCAGTGTCTTTCCTTTTATGTCCCAGCCCTCGAGTCCTTCGACGGAAAAATTGTTCCGGCTCGTTCGGACGTAAGCTTTATGTATGTTGCGCGATAAGGCGAGGATCAACCCAAAAGTATGCTCCGCAACAGTGTTTTCACCATAATATGGAACATTAGAAACCGGAATTTTTCTGCTCGACGCAAATTTCAAATCGACATGATTGAACCCGGTGCTGCGAGTTGCTAGGAATTTCAGTTTCGGCAACGCCGCAAGATTTTTCTTGTCGAGAACAGAATAAATAAAAACAGAAATAATGTCGGCATCTTTTGCAGTCGAAATATTTTCCTCTGTGAGCGGATGATCAAAATATGATAACTCAAACCTGTTTCTCAAAGATTTATTGAGGAACTTTTTTTCGCCTTTGTCAACTTCGTAAAAATTTATCTTCAGCATTTGATTTATAATTCACCATTCACAATTCAAAATTCAGCTACATCCTCTGCAGCTCTTCTTCGAGAAGCTGGCGATTGTACAGATCAGCGTAAATTCCGTTTTTCAAAACAAGCTCTTCATGAGTTTCGGATTCCACAATTTTGCCTTCATCGATTACAATGATCATGTCCGCATCTTTAACAGTAGATATTCTATGACTGATTATAATACTTGTACGTTCCGCCATCACCTGTTTTAACTGGGAGAGAATTTCTTCTTCGGTGTAAGTGTCAACCGCAGAAAGCGCATCATCGAGAATTAAAATTTTAGGTCTCCTGATTATGGCTCTTGCAATGCCGACTCTCTGTTTTTGACCGCCGGATAATGTGATGCCGCGCTCGCCGACCACAGTATCAAATCTATTTGGGAATGATTCGATGTCATTAAAAATCTGAGACACCTTCGCCGCCCACTCAATTTCATCGTGAGTGGCACGTTCAACGCCGTAGGCTATGTTATTAGCTATTGTATCGGAGAAAAGGAATGTCTCTTGCTGGACATAGCCGATGTTTCTTCTCAAAATTTCCAGGGGGATTTGCTTTACCGAAATGTCATCGATCAATATTTCTCCGGAACTGCAATCGAGAAGTCTTGGAAGCAGATTCACGAGCGTTGATTTTCCGGTTCCGGTCCTGCCGACAACCGCAAGCGTCAATCCCTTTTCAATTTCTAAATTTATATTTTGCAGTGCATAATCTTCCTTCGAAGGAAAACGAAATGAAACATTTTTGAATGAAATCTTACCTTCAATATCTCGGATTGAATGATTAGTCTCTTCGTTATCCTTTATTTCTGGCTCTGTATCAAAAATTTTGTTGAGCCTTCCCATCGATGCTGCACCGCGCTGGAATATATTTACAACCCAGCCGAAAGCAATCAGCGGCCAAGTCAACAATCCCAGGTAAATCATGAACGCGACAATTGTCCCGAGTGAAAGTGAATTATTTATTATGTCCAAGCCGCCGCGCCACAATACTATTACCGTCGAAGCCCCGGTGAGTATTCCCAGAAGAGGCCACATGATCGATTGAACTTGAGCAAGCACGAGATTTTTCTTGAGATAGTCATGGCTCTGCGCTCTGAAGCGACCCGTCTCATAATCTTCTCGCACGTACGAGCGCACTACTCGTATTCCCGCAATAGTCTCCTGCGCCCTTGCGGTAAGAACGCTGTATTGAGCTTGTACTCCTTCGAAGTGTCGGTTCACAAATTTTCCTAAATAATAAACCGCCACTGAAACAAAAGGAAGCGGAATCAGCGAGTATAAAGTGAGCCTGACGTTTATTGAAAACATAATCGCGATCACCATGATGAAACCTGTGATCGTGTCAGAAGTGTACATAATTCCGGGGCCGAGCACGTTTCGAACTGCGGATATATCGTTCGTGGCATGTGCCATCAAATCCCCGGTAGGCTTGTTCAGAAAAAAAGAATGCGAAAGTGTTTGAATATGTGAATAAAAATTATTGACAAGATCGTACTCGATCCGCCGCGACGTTACGATAATCGTTTGACGCGTCATGAATGTAAAGTAGCCGCTGAGAAACATTAAGCTGATAATCAGCGCCGCATACTCTAACAGCTTTATTGGTGTTGGTCCCTTCTTTAACTCATCTATCGCTGCCCCTATGATCAACGGGATGAAATTGCCGAATATATTTGAGAGCACTACACAGAAAAGACCGATGACGAGTACTCTCTTGTACTTTTTCAGATAAGGTAATAATCGGAATAAATGTTTCATCGCTCAGTCTATTACTGTAAATCCTGTATATTCGTGAAGTGCTTTCGGCACAATAACTTTTCCTTCCGGCGTCTGATAATTTTCAAGAAGCGCAACCATCAATCTCGATGTTGCCAGTCCTGAACCGTTCAATGTGTGAACGAATTCCGGTTTCGATTTTGGATCTCTTTTAAATCTTATATTTGCTCGTCTTGCTTGAAAGCTTTCGAAGTTGGAACAACTTGATGCTTCCAGCCAGCCATTTCTTGCTTCGGTTGCCGGCGCAAAAACCTCGATGTCGTAACACTTCGCTGCTGAAAAACTCAAGTCCCCCGTACAAAGCATCATCACCTTGTACGAAATATTTAGAAGCTGCAAAACTTCTTCGACATCCACAACCAATTTCTCAAGCTCGTCATAAGATTCTTCGGGTCTAACAAATTTTACAAGTTCGACTTTGTTGAACTGGTGCACCCTTAAAAATCCGCGAGATTCCTTGCCCCAGCTTCCGGCTTCTCTTCTAAAGCAAGCGGAATATGCCGCAATTGATCTACCGACAAGATTTCATCGCGCCTTAAATTCGTCACGGGAACCTCTGCCGTCGGGACCAAATAAAGATCGTCAATTTCACAATGGTACATATCCTCAGCCATCTTCGGAAGCTGACCGGTACCGCGCATTGAAGCTTGATTCACCAAAAACGGCGGAAAAATTTCCGTGTAGCTATGTTCATTAACATGTAAATCGAGCATAAAGTTTATCAGAGCTCGCTCGAGTGCCGCGCCTTTTCCAACATAAACGGGAAAACCTGCTCCCGTAATTTTGCTTCCGCGATTAAAATCCAGGATTCCCAATTTTTCACCGAGACTTATATGGTCAAGAAGCTTGAAGTCGAAATTCTTCGCAGCGTCTCCCCATCTCCTCACTTCGATATTCTCATCGGAATTGTTACCGACTGGTACAGACGAATGCGGTACGTTTGGCACATACAAAAGAAGGTCATTAAGCTTTTTTTCAACGTCGCTTAATTCATCTTCGAACTTTTTAAGCAAGTCGCCTTTTTCTTTGCCGGCGGTGATGAGCTGTGATGTATCTTTGCCTTGTCTTTTCATCTTTGCGACTTCATCGGCAACTTTGTTCCGTTCACTCTTTATCACTTCGGATTTCTGTAATAACTCTCTTCTATCTAAATCCAATTTCAATATTTCGTCGAGCCGATCCTTTTCTTTCTTCTTTTGAATCGCTTCACGCACCAACTGAGGATTTTCCCGAATGAATTTTAAATCAAGCATTTTTTCTCACGCTAATTTTTATTTACCAATCCGAGAGTGCCCGCAAGTTTCATCTGCTGCTTCATTAGCGAAAGTGAATCAATCACGGACGGCATGTTTACTCCAAGTTCTGTCTGGGTTTTTAAACATATGAAGCTGGAATTCTTAGGACGTCGCGCGGCCTGTTCGAACTCGTCAGATTTCACCGATTTAACTAAATTTAAATTCAAGTCGAAAACTTTAGCAATCTTCCTTGCAAATTCATACCGTGAGATTGTCTCGTACCCCGAGACATGATATATCCCTGTCGCATTTCTTTGGCAAACTTTTAATGTCGCAAATGCCAGTTCGTCTGCAAGCGTCGGGTTTCCAACTTGATCATCCACGATGCGGATGTTTTCGCCTGCCGAAAGTTTTTCGATTACCCACAGCGCAAAATTCTTTTTGACGTTGGTTGCAAATCCGTACAACACCTGCGTTCTTAAGATGGCATAATCCTGA
>JBAPNE010000231.1:0-12240 GCA_049278975.1 Candidatus Kryptoniota bacterium | reverse complement strand
AAGGAGCAGGAAGTTTATCTCGGATCGATTCCTTACATGACTGACCGCGCGACCTTTATTATTAATGGTGCAGAGCGCGTAGTCGTGAGCCAGCTTCATCGTTCACCGGGAGTTTTCTTTGTCGAGGCGGAGCATCCAAATGGCGCAAGACTATGGAGCTCGCGCGTCATCCCAATGAGAGGAGCCTGGCTGGAATTTACAACGGACATCAGTAATGTTCTCTGGGTTTATATTGATCGTAAGAAAAAATTCTATGCTACAACGCTCCTCCGTGCCCTCGGGTATGAGAAGAATGAAAACATACTCGACCTTTTCGGGCAGGTCGAAGAAATAAACATTGCCAGAGTTGACCTGGACACTTATGTCGGCAGGAGATTGGTGGGCGACGTTGTCGATACGAAGACCGGAGAAATTATCATCGACACTTCGGACTTTTCCATCGAGGAGCTAAAGCTGACCGAGGAATATATCGGGCTCATCAAGAAAGCGAACGTTAAGAAGCTTCAGTTGTTGAAGGCGACGCGCAAAGGTGATGACCCGATGGTGCTGAATACAATCAGGGAAGATTCTACAAGCTCGAGCGAAGGCGCGTTGAAGAAAATCTACGAAGAGCTTCGATCTGTCGAGGCACAGGACACGGAAACGGCGCGCGGACTTCTGGAGAAAATGTTTTTCAGCGAGAAGCGCTACGACCTCGGGGATGTCGGACGTTATCGCATGAATGCGAAACTCTCACTTGATATTCCAACCACAACTACGGTTCTCACGAAAGAAGATATCGTTGCAATTATAGATTACATGTTGAAGCTCCGCCGCGAGGAAGGACAAATCGACGATATAGACCATCTCGGAAACAGGCGCGTGAAAACTGTCGGTGAACAGCTGGAGTCGCAGTTCAATCTCGCTTTGACAAGAATGGTTCGTAACGTAAGAGAGCGGATGAACATTCACGACGAAGAAAACTTTACGCCGCAAGGATTGGTGAATGCCCGCGTCATAACTACCGTGCTGAACTCATTCTTCGGAACGAGCCAGCTATCTCAGTTCATGGATCAGACGAACCCGCTTGCTGAGATGACGCATAAGCGAAGGATGAGTGCGCTCGGACCGGGTGGCTTGACCAGAGAGCGTGCCGGATTTGAAGTCCGCGACGTTCATTATACACACTATGGCCGACTTTGCCCTATTGAAACTCCTGAAGGACCAAACATAGGATTGATCTCTTCGCTCGCTGTTCATGCAAGAGTGAATGATTTCGGATTTATCGAGACGCCGTACTTCAAAGTTGTCAACGGAATTGAAACGGATGAGATCGTATTTTTGAGCGCGGCTCAGGAAGACGAGTACATAATTGCGCAAGCGAACACACCTATCGATGGAAAAGGAAAAATTACTGCTGACCGCGTTAGAGCAAGACATCATGGCGACTTTATTTTGGAGAAGCCGCCTGAAATACATTTCATGGATGTGGCGCCGAACCAGATCGTCAGCCCGGCAGCGGCACTGATTCCGTTCCTCGAGCACGACGATGCTAACCGTGCACTTATGGGAGCGAACATGCAGCGCCAGGCAGTGCCGCTAATAAGAAACGAAGCGCCGGTTGTTGGCACAGGATTAGAGCGAAAAGTTGCGGTCGATTCGAGAACCATGATCATCGCTGCGCATGATGGAGTTGTGCAGGATGTCGATGCGAGCAGGATTGTCGTAAAGTATGACATCAATGAAAGGTCGGATGAAGTGATTGCGAGCTTTGAAGATTTGAGGACTGCCGAGTACAGACTCCGCAAATTTTTCCGAACCAATCAGGATACGACGGTCAATCAGAAGCCGTTGGTAAAGGCTGGTCAACGTTTCGTGAAAGGCGACGTGCTCGCAGACGGCTGCTCAACGGAAAACGGGGAGCTTGCTCTTGGACGAAATGTCTTTGTTGCTTTTATGCCATGGCACGGATACAACTTTGAAGATGCCGTTGTCGTCAGTGAAGATCTGGTTTCACTCGACGAATTTACTTCGATTCATATTCAGTCTTTGGAAACCAGCGTCAGAGACACGAAGCGCGGAGAGGAAGAGCTTACTCGGGATATTCCGAATGTTTCCGAGGAAATGACAAAAGACCTTGACGATAATGGTATAATCAGAACTGGCGCAGAAGTTATCGAGAATGATATACTTGTCGGAAAGATTACTCCCAAGGGTGAGACCGATGTAACTCCGGAGGAGAAATTGTTGCGCGCGATATTCGGAGACAAGGCCGGCGATGTCAAAGACGCGTCTCTCAAGGCTCCGCCCGGAATGCGAGGAGTTGTAATTGATACGAAGCTTTTCTCAAGAAAGAAAAAGGATGCCGAATCTAAGAAGGAAGAAAAAAAGAGATTAGAAGAAATTGAAAAGTGGCTGAAGACCGCAAAGAGTGAAGTCCACGATAAGCTTATCAATAAACTTTCGGAAGTTCTTGAAGATGAAGCTTCGGCGGGGATTCGCACGAAGGACGGTGCAGTCGCGATAAGAAGCGGCACGGTTCTCAAGCGAGAAACATTTGAAAAGTTCGAAGATCTGGAGAAATTGGATTTCACCGAGCCGTGGGTTGAAAGTGCACGCAAGAACAGACTCATCGAGCAGATTCATAGAAACTATCACATGAGGGTTTTGGACATTGAGGAGGAAGCGAGGCGCGAGCGAAACAAAGCGATTACCGGCGATGAACTTCCCCCTGGAATTGTCCAGCTTGCAAAGATCTATGTTGCATCGAAACGCAAGCTTCAGGTCGGCGATAAGATGGCGGGGCGCCACGGTAATAAGGGTGTTGTCTCGATCGTTGTCCCGAAAGAAGATATGCCGTTCATGCCTGACGGAACCCCGGTTGAAATGGTTCTGAATCCTCTCGGTGTACCATCTCGTATGAATATCGGTCAGTTATATGAGACCGCCTTAGGTTGGGCGGCAACGAAATTAGGTGTCAAATATGCTTCTCCGATTTTCGACGGAGCGACATGGGAAGAAGTTCAGGGCGAGCTTGTTAAGGCCGGCCTCAATGAAAGCTCCAAGACAGTTCTGCATGATGGAATGAGCGGCGAGCCGTTCGCAAATGAGGTAACGGTCGGATACATGTACATGATGAAGCTCGATCATCTTGTCGAGGATAAAATACATGCGCGTTCGACAGGCCAGTATTCATTGATAACCCAGCAGCCGCTCGGCGGGAAAGCCCAATTCGGTGGACAAAGGTTCGGCGAAATGGAAGTTTGGGCGCTTGAAGCTTACGGTGCCTCGCACATACTCCAGGAAGTTCTCACTGTGAAAAGTGACGATGTCCCCGGACGTTCCAAGTTGTTCGAGTCGTTGGTCAAAGGCGAGAACACTCCCGAGCCGGGAATTCCGGAAGCATTCAGCGTATTAGTTCGTGAATTGCAGGGACTTGGTCTCGAAGTGAAAGTATTGCATGATGGTGAATTAGCACGCAGCGACAATGGAAAGTAAGAAATCAATAATAAAAGCTGCTATAAAAATTATCCGAAGGACTGCTTCGGAGGAGGATTTTATTAATGCCCAGATTTGAATTCCGTCGCGAGTTACAGCAAGCCCACAGGATTGTTACAGGGATTCGCATAAGTCTTGCTTCTCCCGATGCTATTATTGATCGTTCACATGGCGAGGTCACGAAGCCTGAGACGATAAATTATAGATCTTATCGTCCGGAGAAAGACGGCCTCTTCTGCGAAAAAATATTTGGACCGGTGAGAGATTGGGAATGTCATTGCGGAAAGTATAAGAAGATCAGATATAAAGGAATCGTGTGTGACCGGTGCGGCGTAGAGGTAACTCAGAAAAGTGTGCGGCGCGAGAGAATGGGGCACATAACTCTTGCAACGCCGGTTATTCACATCTGGTACTTGCGTTCGTTGCCGAGCAAGATCGGTAATCTTCTTGGGATGTCAACGAAGGAATTGGAGAAAATTGCTTACTACGAGTCTTACGTTGTGGTACAACCTGGAGCCGCGTCAGAGCATTTTAGCGAGAAACAGCTTCTGACCGAAGAAGAATATTACGATCTTCAGGAAAAGTATCCGCACAACGATGAGCTTGACGATACAGATGCGAGAAAAATTGTCATTAAGATCGGCGGAGAAGCCATAAAGGAAATGCTGAGGAGAGTCGATGTCGATGCTCTCAGCGAAGAGCTTCGCACTTCGGCACGGACAGAACGATCGGAACAGAAGCGGATCGACCTTCTCAAGAGGCTGAAAGTCGCCGAGGCGTTCCGGACAAGGGATGGCGAAGATTTCATTAATAAGCCTGAGTGGATGGTTATCGAAGTTATCCCGGTTATTCCGCCCGAACTGCGCCCATTGGTGCCGCTTGAAGGTGGGAGATTTGCGACGAGCGATTTGAATGATTTGTATCGGCGCGTGATCATAAGAAATAACCGGTTGAAAAGACTTATCGATATAAAAGCTCCTGAAGTGATTTTGAGAAACGAGAAGCGCATGCTTCAGGAGGCTGTCGATGCATTATTGGACAATAGTCGCCGCATTAGCGCTGTCAACTCCGACAGTCAACGCGCCCTGAAGTCTCTCTCGGATGTGCTGAAAGGAAAGCAGGGACGTTTCAGGCAGAATTTGCTAGGCAAGCGAGTCGATTATAGCGGAAGGTCCGTCATCGTGGTCGGTCCGGAATTGAAATTGCACGAATGCGGCTTGCCGAAAGATATGGCGGTCGAGCTTTTCAAGCCGATGATCATAAGAAAATTACTTGAGCGCGGGGAAGCAAAAACTGCCAAGACAGCACGCAGGCTCGTTGACAGAAAGGTGAACGAAGTTTGGCAGGTTCTGCCGTCAATTGTAGAAGGCAATCCAGTCATGTTGAACCGCGCACCAACTCTGCACCGACTCGGCATTCAAGCTTTTCAACCGGTTTTGGTCGATGCGAAAGCTATAAAACTTCATCCGTTAGTTTGCACTGCGTTCAACGCCGACTTTGACGGCGATCAGATGGCTGTGCATGTGCCACTTTCTTATGAGGCCCAGCTTGAAGCTCGTATCTTGATGCTGTCTAGTCACAACTTGCTTTCGCCTGCCCATGGGAAACCGATTGTTCATCCAACGCAGGATATGGTTCTCGGTTTGTATTACCTGACAAAGATTAGAAAAGGTGGCGAGAAATCGGTGAAGCATTTTGCTTCCGTTGACGAGATCCGCCTTTCGTTGGAGTTGAATAAAATATCGTACCATGAACCAATTAAGTTCAGAACTCAGGACGGATTTGTCGATACGACTCCCGGGAGAATATTGTTCAACGAAATTGTCCCGAAAGAGCTTGGGTTCATTAATGAAGTTTTGACGAAGAGTAAGATCATCTCGATCATCGCCGAGTCTTACAAGAAAGCCGGTCCTATTAAAACTGCCAAGTTCCTCGATGATTTAAAGGAATTAGGATTTGAAAATGCCACGAAAGCCGGACTTTCGATAAACGTCAATGACGTTATAATTCCAGACGTTAAGAAGAAATTTATCGATATATCAGATCGAGATGTAAAAGAAATCGAAGCGAGTTACGAAGGTGGTTTCATAACCGCCGGTGAAAGGTACAACAAGATTATCGACGTGTGGCAAAGGGCAACGAACCTCGTTAGCGATGCAGCATACAAGACATTGTCTGCGTCGAAAGAAGGTTTCAACTCTATCTGGATGATGCTTGATTCCGGCGCTCGCGGCTCAAAAGATCAAGTCAAGCAATTAGCCGCAATGCGCGGACTAATGGCGAAGCCCCAAAAGTCACTTACCGGCCAGGTTGGTGATTTGATCGAGAACCCTATCATTGCAAACTTCCGCGAAGGGCTTTCGATTCTTGAATACTTTATCTCGACTCACGGTGCTCGAAAGGGCCTTGCCGACACCGCGATGAAAACTGCCGATGCAGGTTATTTGACGAGAAGGCTGGTCGATGTCTCTCAAGATGTGGTTGTATCGATGGAAGACTGCGGAACAATTCGCGGTATTTCCGTTAGTGCCATTAAAGATGGCGAGCGCGTTCAGGAAACACTTGTTGAACGTATTTTAGGGCGCGTCGCTCTTTATGATGTCATTGATCCTTTAACAAATAAAATTATCCTTAAGGGTGGCGAAGAAATCATTGAAGATCTCGCGGAGAAAATTGCCAACACTGCAATCGACAGCGTCGATATTCGCTCGGTACTTACCTGCGAAGCACAGCGTGGTGTATGTGCGAAATGTTATGGGCGAAACCTCGCGACAGGTAAGATGGTGGAGATTGGAGATGCCGTAGGAATCATTGCGGCGCAAAGTATCGGTGAACCAGGCACCCAGCTTACACTTCGCACATTCCATACAGGCGGTGTCGCAAGCGTTGAGTCTCAGGAATCGAACGTTATTGCTCCAGCCGAAGGCAAACTAAGATTCGAAAATATGCAGCCGCTGGTAGCTTATACCAATCGCACGACAAGCAAAGCAGAAAAGGTTTTGCTCGGACGCCATGGTGTTATTCAAATTCTTGATAAAGACAACCGTGCCATTAAGAAGATGGATGTGCCCCAGGGTGCTCATCTTGTTTTAGTTGAAGGCGATATGGTCAACAAAGGCGACCAGGTCTATCAATGGGACCCTTACAATACTCTGATATTGACTGAGTTTGGAGGAAAAGCGAGATGGGTTGATTTGAAGAAAGATGTTACATATCGCGAGCAAACCGATGAACAAACAGGACAGGTCGAGAAAGTTGTCATAGAAAGCGTCGACAAGAATTTGACACCGTCTCTGGAAATCGTTCACGGCAGCAAAGTGAAAAGGACTTACAATTTACCGGTCGGTGCACATATAGTGGTTGATGAGAATGAGGAAATCCAGTCCGGTGAAACACTTGCGAAAAAGCCGAAAGAGTTGTCCCGCGTCCGTGATGTGACAACAGGTCTTCCGAGAGTTCAGGAATTGTTCGAAGCCCGCGCTCCGCAGGATCCGGCAACGGTCAGCGAAATCGATGGCTATGTTAGTTTCGGCGGACAATCCAGAGGACAAAAAGAAGTCATCATCACAAGCGCGGATGGAAAAGATAGAAAAACTTATAAGGTTTCGCTGCGCCAGCACATACTGGTACAAGAAAATGATTTCGTCATCGCCGGTGAGCGACTGACAGATGGCCCGGTTGATCCGCATGACATTTTGCGCATTAAGGGACCGGCTGATGTTCAGAAATATTTGCTCGATGAGATCCAAGAGGTCTATCGCCAGCAGAACGTGACGATAAATGACAAGCACATCGAGGTCATTGTCCGTCAGATGTTCCAGCGTGTTCGCGTTGTTGACTCCGGTGACACACCGTTCCTCGAAGGCGACATCGTTGATGTCCATAGAATCCGCGACGAAAATGCCTCCATCAGCAAGAAGGTTGTTGTGAGTGTAAAAGGGGACTCGAAGTACAGAGTCGGACAACTCGTGGAACGGGCCCTCATCATGGCGAAGAATCGTGACCTGAGGAGATCGAAGAAGAAAATCGTGGAGTTCCGCGACGCCGCGCCTGCTTCGTCGGAAGATGTTTTGCTCGGCATTACTTCTGCTGCTCTTTCTACAGATAGCTTCATCTCCGCCGCTTCTTTCCAGGAAACGACAAAAGTGTTGACTGATGCTTCAATAGAAGGGAAGTTAGATAAGCTCATCGGTTTGAAAGAAAACGTGATCATCGGCCAGCTTATTCCCGCGGGGACTGGTCTCAAAAAATTCCGTGACCTTATCCTGACTGAAGAAGAGATGCTTGAAAAGCCTAAGGAAACTGAGGAAGAAGTCGCCACACAAAAGGTGGCATCTTAAAGCAATTGCGATAATTGAGACTCACTTTGAAAGTGAGTCCCAATTATTTTGTATAATTTATTTGTCCATCGTAATTTTTTCTACAATGTTCGTCGCATTTTTCAAAGCCTCCTCCAAAAATTTCAACTCCGTGGTTAGCTCAGTTGCGTCCTTCTTCTCAATCGCTCTCGCAATTCCCGGCAGAGGCTGGCTCGCATAACCCGTATAAAATCCCGGGGCATAGATTAAATGTTTGAACCATGGGCTCTGCGGCAATCCTTGCTTGTTTGTAAAAGCCCGTTCGATCTCCATCAATGAGGAATTTATTTTCGGATTGTTTGCATGCTTCTTGATGTGGAGGAGTGAATCTGTTTTACTCGCCTCGTTCTCAAATTCTTGGGCTGCGGTTATTGCCTGAGTGAAGTCAACAGACTTTAAGGTGTCATTTCCACTTGCGTTTTTCTGTCTCTCATTGAGGTAACTCATGATTTGTTTTGCGTAGTCGTAATATATGAATGGAAGGGTTGAATCATCTGCGAGGCGAATCGTTGCAATGCCTAACAATTTGGCAACTGTCGCATGATACTGAAAATTAGGATCTCCCCAATGCTCCATCCAATAGAAATTGTCGAGTGCAGAATGATAGACGCCATAAGGACCGCCGAAGGCGAAATCAAATGATGGTACGCCGAGATGGTCAAGAAAAACAGTGTAATCAGATCCACTCCCGAGCCTACCAAGTGTCGTGGTCGCAGTATCCGGAACAAAGCTCTGTTTTTTAAAATAATCTCTATTTTGGTTTCTGTACCAAGCGTCGAACACGCTTTTTTGTGTCTTCGGATCGGTCACGGATTTTGTAACGTCCATGACAAACTTATCAAGTGATGGTACACTACTCGAGCTGAAATTTGTGCCGCTCACTGGTGCATCGATGTTAATGTATGCCACGGCGTCTTTCGTAAGCTCCTCGGCATTTTGTTCCCCCCATTCGGTCGAACCTATAAGCCCAAATTCTTCGCCGTCCCACGAACACAAAACTATAGTTCTGCCCGGTCTCCACCCTGTCTTGAGAAGCTCTCCGAACCCTCGTGCGGTTTCAAGCATCGACGCCGTTCCGCTGTTCGGATCAACTGCGCCGAAAACCCAGGCGTCACGGTGGTTTCCGATAATTACTCTTTGGTCCGGATAAACACCTCCTTTGATCGTTCCGATTACATCCCAGATCGGCCGAATGGCGTAATCCATTTCAAGCTTCATGTGGACTTCGGTTGCGCCCGGTCCAATGTGGTATGCAAATGGCAATCCGCCTTGCCAATCATGTGGCACAGCCGGGCCGGCGAGATTGCTTAGAAGTTTTTCGGCATTACCGTAAGAAATCGGCATGCAAGGAATGTGCGGAATATCCGTGACCTGGCTGAGTGGAATTCTTTTTGCGTCTTTCGTGGATGCATAATCGGGTGTGAGCGGATCTCCAGGATAGATAGTTAAGTCTTGTATGCTGCCTCGTTGCACCGCATCCCATGGTCTCATCGGCCCTCGTGGATAAATGTCGCCTTGATCGTAACCGTCATCTCGAGGATCCGAATAGATGATTACACCTGCGGCACCATGTTCTGCGGCCACTTTGACTTTTATTCCACGAAAACTTTTCCCGTACTTCACGAGGATAATTTTTCCTCTAACATCAACTCCAATCTGCTGAAGATAATCGTAGTCATCCGGCAATCCATAGTTTGCGTAAACAACTTGTCCGGAAATGTCACCGCTTGGAGAATATGCATTGAACGGGAGCACCGCATTCGAGTTGTAGCTGTCCTTGTCCCAACTCCATCCTTTCTCGACAAGATCGAATTTGAGTTCCTCCGGCTCGGTCATCTCAAGCTCTTCCGACTTCGGATAAGGAAGGTAAACATAATAAGTGATAATCTGGGAACTGATTCCGTACTCGTTGAACCTACCGTTCACGAAAACAGCAAGTGCGCTATCCTGCGGGCTTCCTGCAATGTGGGGCTGCTGTGTTAGAATGAAAAGATTTTTCCGACAGCTATCAGCGTTTGGAATGTTCAGAAATTGAGACTCGATGCCTGTGTTCGATTGCCCATAAGTGAAAGTTGAGCAAACCGTTAAACTAATGAGAACGATTAGCAAGTAGTGTTTTGACATTGGAATGTGCTCCTCTTTGAAGAATTTTGGAATATTTTCACAAATATATTCTACAGATCTAATATTTCTGAAACCTTTTATTCTCTCTCAACGTAATTTCACTTGATTCGTCCGCATAAATTGATTACACTGTATCGTATTAAATGACTATCAGTCAGAACATATCATTCAGTTTAAGATTGGAGAGTTTATGGGAATAGTTGAACGAAAGGAACGCGAGAAGCAGATGAGGCGGGATCTGATCCTGCAAGCTTCGGAAGCGGTGTTCTTCGAGAAAGGGCTTCGGGGCGCAACCTTAGATGATATCGCGGAAAAGGCGGAAGTCAGCAAAGGCACTATCTATTTATATTTTTCAAGCAAAGAAGATCTTTATTATTCTCTCATGACAAATGGTCTTTCGTTGCTGCTGAAAATTTTTCAAGACACAAAACCCGAGGAGAGAAACAGTCAGGACGCACTTGTTGGTTTCAGTAAAGCCTACTTCAAATTTAGTCAGGAGCAATCTTATCTTTTTAAGATGCTTGCAGCAGTTGAAAATCCGGTCGTGAGTGAACAAGTGTCCCCCGAAGTGTTTTCAAAACTTGAAGAGATGAGCGACAACGTTTTAAGTTATGCGGCGCAATTTGTTCAAAAGGGAATTGAGGGGGGAGAATTTCGGAAGGATGTCTCGGCGTACAATGCGGTGATTATCTTTTGGGTTTCGTTGAGCGGGATTCTAAACTTGAAGGCACGCACCGCAATGATGCTCAACAATAATAGCATCAATAAGAATTCTGTCATATGCGAAGTGGATTACGATTTATTGTACGATCAGTGTATGCAATTCCTTATGAAGTTTTTAAACGTAGCTCCAATTCCGAACAACGAGATCTCGAGGCACAAGACTCAGCCGACGAGCACTAAAAAAATTCTTCATAAAGTGGTTGTAAATAAAAAAGGTGGAAAATCAAAGAACTTGAAAGCAGTGAAGTGAAAATGAAATCGCAAAAATTGGTTCTAATAATTGCAGGTTCAATACTTTTCGTCGGAGCTATCGTTGTTTTTCGGCTCCATGTTGAAGCATCTGCGAATGAAGCGAGTAGCGAATCAAAAGCAATCTCTGTGAGCGTTGCAAGGGCGGTGTATGGGTCAATTGTCAACCGAATCGAAGCAACGGGCGCGCTTGAAGGGGTACATGAAACCGAAATCATTTCGGAAACAAGCGGCAAGATTATAAAAATAAATGCTGAGGTCGATAACAATTTGTCGGTGAACTCGAGCATTGCCGTAGTGGAAAACAATCTCCAGGAAATCACATTGGAGCAGGCGCGCGCGCAGGTAGCTGCGGCTCAGGTAAATAGCGATAAAGCTGATGCAGATTTTAAGCGCATACAAAATTTATTTTCGCAAAAAGCCGTTTCGGAAACACAGCTTGAGAATGCGGAAGTCGGAGCGAAAGCTGCGGTGGCACAGCTGCGCGCTGCCCAGGCTTCGCAAAAACTCGCTCAGAAAAATTATGACGACACTTTCTTGAAAACCCCGATTGCCGGAAGGCTCGCACAGAAATTTGTGACGATCGGACAGATGATAACTCCGGGAACGAAGGTTGCGTCGGTTGTAGATGATAGCCGCATGAAGTTGAAAGTCGGCGTGTCGGAAGCGGATATTTCTTTGGTAAAGCCCGGCAACATGGTACAGGTAACATCCGAAGCTGTTCCTAATCTGGTTTTTACCGGGGTGGTAAAAACAGTCGCTCTGAAAGCTGACGCACAAACAAGGACATTCCAAGTTGAAATTGAATTGCCGAACGACCGAGTTCGCTCACTGAAAAGCGGAATGTTCGCGCGTGCTGAAATAATGACTTCAGGTGTAAATAAATCGCTCGTGATCCCTTCAGCCGCACTGATCGAACTAGCTGGAAATTCTCCGACTGTTTTTATCGCAAATAACTCGGCGGCGTCATTGAGAGGTGTCAGCGTCGGTATGCGAAGTGATTCTCTTGTCGAAATTCGTTCTGGACTTTCACTGATGGATACAGTCGTAACTTTCGGACAACAGAATCTGAAAGATGGAAGTAAAGTGAAAGTGTTTTAGAAAGTGAAAAGTAAACAGTGAAAATTGGAAACTGAAAATGAGATTAACTGAAATAGCGATAAAAAGGCCTGCCTTTATTACGATGGTTTTTGTTGCACTCGCCGTGCTCGGTTTGTATTCATATAATCGGATGGGAGTTGATTTGCTTCCCAAAACTGATTGGCCGATTGTTTCCGTCGTGACAGTCTATCCTGGCGCTGGCCCGAGA
>JBAPNE010000230.1:0-2796 GCA_049278975.1 Candidatus Kryptoniota bacterium | reverse complement strand
TATCTCATCAAGCGATTGCCTTTGGCTCCAGTCTAAATAATTTATTTTGGCTATTTGTAAAAAAGCTCATTACAAGATAAGCCAACGCTGCCCCAAGCCCAGCAAATGCGATGGTGCTGAGTTGTACCAGTGCCGGGAATGCGCCATGCTTGATCGCATGATAGAGAGTACCGATCAATGCCGTGAGAAGTGCCATCAATACCGCCTTCCCGATATCTTTCAGATTAACAGAAAAAAGGCGACTGTTGCTCATTTTGTTACTCCTTTGTTTTGTAATTCGTTGCCCTCATTCAAAATAAGTTCGATGCGGGGCAAAAAGAGAAAAGCCATTTAACAAAACTCCGGCTCTGCATTGCTGAAGGCTCCAACCACTTTCTCAAATTCAATTTGTCTCAGATTCGAGTTCCATGGCACAGGAATATAGCCACTGCATCCTTACGAAATCAATAGACTGAAAGGCAAGCGCCTTTGATAGCAAATTCATTTCCTTGCGAAGGGATTAAATTTCTTACTTAAGATGTTCCACTGACACCAGGTGCTGTGAATTATTCTTCTCCATTCACGCCTCCTCTTTCATGGGAATTATGTATCATGAGAAAAGTGTTCGATTTGTTTCGAATATTCTATAAACTTTCTATCACACGACTCGAGAAGTTGTTCCCCCATAGGTTTAGGCATCCCATGATTTAATTGGTCGCTTATTTCTTTTTTCAGACTTATCCAGATTTCCCGATTTTGGATTGCGACTTCTTTTACCCGACTTATTGGTGTGTTCTGATAAATCAGAAGAGTTGTTTTAAAAGTCGATTCAATTTTTTGTTTAAAAGAATCGCGAATCTGTTCCCAAGTTTGAGTAGCCATATTTCTGTATTTCCAATTTTGTTTGTTTAATTAAAAGAGCAACGAGCAAAGAATTTAGACTGTACCATTGCGTTTAGCAACAAGTTACTGTCAGAAGATTTTAGACTATATTATTTTTCGGGATTCTGGTGCATTATACAACTCACTCGCCAGCTACCGGTTTAAAATCAAAATTTGCATTTCCGTTTTGAGTGAAAATCTCAAGATGCAGTACGCTTATGCTGGGATAGCGAGAAGGTAACCTGAAGTAGATATAGCCTGTCACGCTCTGCTTGGGAAAAACTGTGTTGCGATACAGGATTCCGGCTACAACACTCTGTTTATAGAGGTTATAAATCTTGGAAGTATTTTCAATTGACGCGTTTGTCTCATTGATGTCTTTGTCTCTTTTCTCTTTCGTGTCATTTAGTTGCCATTGCTCACCTGTGTGAGTGTTCGTGATAGTAGTGGGCTTTTCTTGCAGTGCTTCAGCCGTTCCGCCGATTGCTTGGATTATCATAGCGACCGTCTTCCGGTTGTCTATTGAGGCAAGTATCTTATAAGGGGGTGTTGTCTCCAATTCAATTGTGTCGAGGTCGAGATGACTTACCACCGAGCCTTGATGAATAGTCCCGCTCGGCTCCACGACATAATGTTCACTTGTCCCGGCATCATTTTGGAAGACTGTTGCCTCACTATCATTATGAATGACCGTTAATCGAGCGGCTTTTAGCGGGTCAAGGAGGAAAGGAGAGCCTGAAGAATTGTAGTAGAGCAACCAAAGGCGCATGTAGTCATCGCCAGCCACTTCTGATAATTCGACTTCAGCAACAACGCGGCAACTATCATTCCCCACAGTCCAAAGCGCATAGCCATTTTGATAGAAAGAATAAACCGAATCCGTAGTGGTTGGTTCAAATACTACCGGAGGAATACTTGCTGCACAACCCGCCAGCGTGGAAGCCATAAGTGCGAGAAGAAACATCCCAAGAAAATATTTACTCATTAGACAATCCTCCTTCATGGTTCAACCGCCTTAAACAAAAAATCCCCCACCACTTGCGAACCGTGCTGACGGTCTCCCCATGAATCGGGAACGATAGGGGTCTGAAAAAACTCTCAGCGTTACTCGCACGTCTTTTCCTCCTGCTGTATTTTAATTGAGTATCGTTAGAAATGCAATCGCTTGACTCACTATGTCGGCTTCATAGGTTTGTTCACAGATTCTCTCAGATCATCCGGCTGCAAGTGTGAATATCTCGCTGTAAAATTTACGCTTGAATGAAAACATAGTACCACCAATTGTCTGAAAGTGGAGGCATTCATCGAGGTACACTTAGCGGTACGCAAAAGTGATAAAAAGAAACCCAGATCATTTTCAGTGGCTGGATTTAGGACGGAGTAAATAAAGGCGAACCTTGCGAAATTTGAGCTGAAGGTGGGATTTGAACCCACGACCTGCGGTTTACGAAACCGCTGCTCTACCAGCTGAGCTACTTCAGCAATATCAATTCTTTCCATTTTCGCCGTTTTCTTTTTCGATAGGAACAGCGAAAGTGCCAACTTTGGCTTTCATAGTGCCAACTGAGTGCCAAGTTTAGTGCCAACCATGATGCACCATGATGCCAACCGATTCTTATTCTCAAACCCAAAAAGAACAATTGCCCTTCGTGTCATTCCGGCACTTCCGATGCCGTGCAATTCACAGAAGGGCAATTGTCAAGAACTCGTTTGAGTTGCGGAAGTTTTGAACGATTACAATTGCTCTGACAAAATACAAAACAGAGGAACATCATGCAATTACAATCGGATCCGAAAGCGAACCGAACTGCCAAAATTTTCGCAAACACCTGCATCTCTCTCACGCTCGTTTCGCATCCGTCTTTTGTCGGCTGAGAAGAACCTAAACCCTTGCATGATGGAACATGGTCGGTTTCGTTTACATTCGCCTTTTTC
>JBAPNE010000229.1:0-16712 GCA_049278975.1 Candidatus Kryptoniota bacterium | reverse complement strand
ATCCAATTCAGACTTCTCGGCCCTGATTTGCCTGCCAACATCGCCGTGGCACGTAATGCTTCTTGAATGTTTTTATAGACGAGTTTCTCTTGTGCGCAAAGGAAACCAGCAGTCAAAAACGCTGCTACCATAACAGCCAGCGCACGCCTGGTATGTATCATCATTTTATTTTACCTCTTTCTAAAAATGTTCTCCTTGCGTCCCGGAAAATAGTGTCAACTTGATTCGATATAACCATAACATAATTGATAACCATTTTGAGAATAGGAAAAGTTACTCGATGGGAGATCAATTCACAAGCCTGTAGAGAGTGATTTGAATTTTAGTGCTCCGTATTATAAATAATAAAAATTGGAAGGAATGCAAATGTCGAGAAAATTCATATTTCTTCTTGCCGCTCTCTTCTTTGCGGAGAGGGGCTATGCGCAATCCGACTCTTCAAGTGCATATCATGGCACAGAAATCACCATATCTGCCGAAGCGAATGTCTATGCCAAGCCGGATATTGCCGAATTTAAATTGAGCATAATCGCTCGACAATTGAAAGCAACTGACGCTTTCAAGACTTATTTAACAAGATATGATGCGCTCACCAGCTCTTTACAAGATGTTGTTGATATCGCAAAACTCCTGACCGACAACTTGTCTGTCACACCATCATTCAACTACCAGAAAGTGGACCAAGTTACTCCAGATTATTATCAAGTTTCGTCTTCAATGTCTATTTCAGTTCAAATATCGGAATTGAACAAAGTCCTCGGCAGGATAGCTTCGGTGGATGGAGTCACAATAAACGGCGTTATCTTCCAAGCGAAGAACCAAGATTCACTTGAAACAAAAGCGCTTGAAGAAGCCGTGAAAAAAGCGCGCGACAAAGCGGATGCAATCGCTGAGCTTGAAGGACTGACAAACCTGAAAGCAAAATCGATCAACACCGCATACTCTCGTCCGCGCCTTCCGTTCCTCGGCGAGGCTGATAGGGTCGCTGCACCATCTTCCGTCAATCCATCAACAGTTTCCGTGTCCGCGAGCGTAACGGTGACATACGTGGCAAATTCGAAGTGAAGCTTTTACTTAAAAACCCAGAGAAGGTCATTTCATGCTCTGCGGACGGCAAGTTATGCAAGCGCGGCTCTGAAATGAATAATGTCGGGATCGTCTCTGGGGTCGATGTCTATATTGAAGATGGTACAATAAAACAAATCGGAAAAGTTGAAGTCGATCCCGACTGCGATGTTCTCGATGTTTCAGGAAAAATTCTCATGCCGGGATTTATCGATCCGCACACACACTTGATCTTTGCAGGCACAAGAGAGCGCGAATTCGCAATGCGTGCAAAAGGATTGACATACGCCGAAATTGCAACGAATGGCGGTGGAATCCTTGAGACGGTCAGGAAAACGCGTGAGATGCCGAAATCAAAACTTCGCGCCCTTTCGGATAAAAGAATTGACAAAATGCTAAGTTTGGGAACAACGACTTTGGAAACGAAGAGCGGTTACGGCCTCGATTTCAAAAATGAAGTCAAGATATTAGAAGCAGCCCAAGAGCTGAGACGAGATTCAATTGCGGACATCGTTGTAACTTTTCTCGGGGCGCACGCGATCCCACCAGAATACGAACACGACAGAGAGTCTTATATAAAAATTCTGAACGAAGAGCTTATTCCCTACATTGCAAAAAAAAATCTGGCGGAATTTTGCGATGTCTTTTGTGATGAAGGATTTTTCACAATCGCTGAAGCAAGAAAAATTCTCACTATAGCACGTGAGCATGGACTCAAACTGAAGATGCACGCTGACGAGCTTTCGGCAAACCACGGAGTGAATCTTGCGGTCGAACTTAGTGCCATGTCGGTGGATCATTTAGAAAATATTTCCTCAAGCGAAATCGAACTTCTTGCCGAAAGTAACACAGTTGGAGTGATTTTACCTGCAGTCTCGGCTTATTTACGCACCAAGCCGGCACCAGCAAGGGAAATGATCGACAAAAATTGCGCAGTCGCCATCGCCACTGATTTCAACCCCGGCACATCTATGGTTGACAACATGCAGACTGTGATGTGGCTTGCGGTGTGCCTCAACAGAATGACCGTCGAAGAAGCATTGAACGCTGCGACGATCAACGCCGCAGCGGCGGTCGGATTGTCGGAAAAAATAGGAAGCATAGAAGTCGGGAAGCAGGCAGACGTTCTCATCGTGGATGCAAAAGATTACGCATATCTTCCGTACCATTTTACAGAAAATAAATTTATATATGTGGTGAAGCATGGAACAGTTTTGGAATTTCCTTGAAGAGCCTGACGAGTCACTGATCTATAAACGGAACGAAAGCGGTGACATGCGGTTCGGTGAACTTGCTGAAACAAAAAGAAACAGTTTCGGTGAGAACCGGAAGATCGTTTTAATCGGTTTTCCTTATGACGAAGGAACAATTCGTAACCATGGACGCCCAGGAAGTGCGCTTGGCCCGGACGAATTGCGAAAAGCATTCTACAAACTCACCCCGACGAAATCATCTGCGCTCCACGATGCTGAAACCAGAATTTTCGATGCAGGAAATCTCAAGCGGAATTTGAAACTTGAAGAGGCACTGTCAATACTGGAAAGCATTGTGATAAATTTGTTGAAGCAAGAGCATATCCCAATTGTCATCGGGGGAAGCAACGATTTGAGCTACGCCGACTTTCGCGGATGTTATTCAGCACTCGGAAGATGCGGCGCGATCAATATTGACGCACATTTGGATGTGCGTGATTACTCAAAAGGCATCAATAGCGGAACTCCATATAGAATGCTGGTCGATCAGGAAACGCTGCTTGGAAAGGATTTCGTCGAATACGGGATTCAAGAATTTGCTAATTCGAAAGGACATCTTTCTTACGCACACGAAAAAGGGATTCATATCTCCACATTAAACCAAATCCGCAAGCGAGGAAATTCTGATTCCCGATTAGAACATTCCGGATCGGCATTATCATTCATGGACGCTTATCGGATAGCAAGCCATGAAACCAACAACGTCTATGTGAGTTTCGATTTGGACAGCGTGAGAAGTTCGGACGCACCTGGCGTAAGCGCATCCACTCCGACGGGATTAGCCGCAGAAGAAATTTTAGAATGCGCTTACCTTGCCGGATCTGACGGAAAAACCTCAATGATAGATGTATGCGAGTTCAATCCAAAATTCGATGTTGACGGGCACACCGCAAAACTTGCCGCGATGGTCGTCGCAAATTTTCTCGCGGGACTTGCGAATAGACAATAAAAAAATCCCCCTCGCAGCAAAGTCTACACGCAAACAAAATCTATCGACCGATACCTCTTCTTTTCTTGTTCCTCACAAATTAGAACAAATGATTAGAAATTTCAGAAATGATTTACAAATCTTCTTAATTCACATTCTATCGAGGAGGCATTGAAATTACTTATGATATTTATCTTTTTGTTTGCCAACATAGGATAAAAGATGGTCCGTGCCTCGGCGCTCTGGCAGTGCGCTTTCAGCTCACCGCAGGCTCATCTATCGAAAATTTTCTTTTCACGGGGTCAACCGATGCGAGAATTCCGATGGGCAATGTCATCTTCACCGACACATGTCCATAAGGAATATTGGATACAACTGATTTGCCACTCGAAAACAAATCTTCACTAAATATTTGTTCTAGTGATCGGTATGGTTTGTTCTGTTCTTCGGGTACGCAATTCGTGAACTGCCCAAGTGCAAGTGCGGAAACTTTCGACAGGATTCCCGCTAGACGAAGCTGCGTCAGCATCCTGTCGATCGAATATGGTTCTTCTGAAACTTCCTCGATGAGAAGGACACAACCGGAAAAGTCCGGGATGTACCCGGTGCCGAGAATCGAAGTGATTAAAGACAAATTTCCGCCAACTAATCTTCCCTGCGATTTCTTATTGCCTTTGAATGAATATCGAAAATCTTTATGTCTTCTCAATGAGCCTAGTTTATTACGCCGCGTCAACATATCAAAAAACATTTCTTCAGTATACGAATCGACGCCCGCGCCGAATTCGACAGCCATCATAGGGCCACTAAATGTAACGAGGCCGGTTTTTCTGAAAATTGCAAGCTGGAGCGCTGTAATATCGGAGTATCCAACCAAAAGTTTAGGATTCCTTTTGATGACATTGTAATTAATTTTGTCAAGAATTCTTGGTGTACCATAACCACCTCGCGAACAGATGATCGCTTTAACATTTTTATCCGCAAAAGCCTGATTCAAGTCCTCAGCGCGTTCTTCATCTGTACCAGCAAGGTAGCCATTAACATCGAAAACGTTCTTGCTGATTGTAACTCTGTAGCCAAGCGATTCAAAATACTTTACCCCTTTGTGGACCTTATTTGAGTCTCTCGGGGCACTTGCTGGAGAAACGATCGAGATGAGATCTCCTTTTTTTAGGCTGGGGGGCTTAAGAATATTCATTTCATTAGTTAGCTAACTAAGATAGCTTCGCTGCCGACGGAAATGCAAATAATTCTTGAAGAATTAGCCTAACAAAATTATATTAGTATACGCGAAAGAGGTTTTCACAATTGGACAGGTAGCTCAGTTGGTAGAGCAACGGACTGAAAATCCGTGTGTCGGCGGTTCAATTCCGCCCCTGTCCACAAAACCGATCAATTTCGCGTCCCACACTACCGAATTCTTCCCCTCAGAGACAGGAAAATGGAATTTTAGTCACCAAAATAGTCACCAATTTCTTGGGCGACTTTTGGAGAGCATTTTTGTGGTTATGCCTCCACAATACAAAGGAGGTTGTACCATGTTCCTGTCCAAACACAAGAACGGTTTCTATTATGTCTATTATGATGACATAGACGGAAAACGAAAAAAGATCACCACCAAATCAAAACTGAAATCGGGTGCGCTTGATTACCTCTCGAAGTTCAATGAAGAATTACAGATCAGAGCAGAAAAAAAGCTGTACTCGATTACCCTTGAAGAATTTAAAAAGGAAATCTTGATCCACTCCGAATCTATGCACAGCCCCAAAACAACGGCCGATTACAGGACAACATTCAATAGCGTTATCTCGCACTTTGGGAATATTCAACTTGGAAGCATGACCAACGCAGACATCGAACGGTACATTGAAATGAGAGTTCGCAAAACATCTATCTATGCAGCAAGGAAAGACATCGCTTATCTGTCTTCAGCATTCAATTTTGCAATAACGAGAAAGTACATCAATTCCAATCCATGCCATGGTATCTCAAAGCCAAAAATCCCAGAGAAAATGCCTCTATTCCTGAGCAGAGATGAGTTTCAGATACTCCATTCGGTCATCGACAACTCCGACCTTTCCGACATGGTTACGTTCGCAGTGAACACCGGATGCAGACAGGGAGAGATCACCAGCTTGACTTGGAATCAGGTAAATCTCGAAAAGAAGAACTTACTACTGGATAATCGCGGACATTTGACCAAGTCAAGGAAAGTTCGTTCTCTTCCCCTGAATAAGGCCGCAGTTGAAGTATTGAAAAGAAGGAAGGAGAAAACAAAAGGAGAACTCGTGTTCATGATCGATGGCAGGCAAATTAAACCTTATAACTTAAGCAAGCTGTTCAAGAAATATGTGAAGAGAGCGAAGCTAAATGGAGATCTCCATTTTCATAGCCTGAGACATACTTTCGCATCATGGCTCGTAATGCAGGGAGTTTCGCTTTACCAAGCACAGAAATTGCTCGGGCATTCCAGCCCGAACGTAACAGCTATCTACGGGCATTTAACAAACGATAATCTGGCAATTATAGTTGAAAAGTTGTCAGAGTCAACGCATTGAGAATATTAGGAGACTTTAACCGATTCTAAAATTCTGCATAATGGCACAGTATAGAAGAAAAAGTCGGAGAGAACCGAAATTACGTTTCCTTGTGAGTTATTTTCAATTGTCGAATTAAGTGTTATATTTATTTGGAATAAGTTTAAATAAATTGCCTTAACCTATCATACGCTGATGGCTCGAAAATTACTCTTAGGATACGACGTCGGAAGTTCAGCGGTCAAAGCCTCTCTGTTGGATGCTGATACAGGGGAATCAATCGCGTTTGGATTTTCGCCACAACAAGAGATGAGGATTGATTCGCGTCAAGCTGGCTGGGCGGAGCAGCACCCGGATTCATGGTGGGACCATGTTGTAAAGGCAACAAACAAATTGTACCCGGAAACGTTGACGTCAAACTCGGAAATAATTGGAATTGGAATATCCTACCAGATGCACGGCCTGGTTATGGTCGGAAGGGATCTCGATGTTCTTTACCCGTCCATTATTTGGTGTGACAGCAGAGCTGTCGAGATAGGGGATAAGGCGTTTTCTGATCTAGGGCCGGAATATTGCCTCGGGAGTTGCTTAAATTCCCCCGGCAACTTTACAGCTTCGAAACTCAAGTGGGTGGAGGAGAATCGACCAGACATTTATTCAAAAATCTACAAGATAATGCTTCCCGGGGATTACGTCGCCATGAAGCTGACTGGTGAAGTATGTACCACAATATCTGGCTTGAGCGAAGGAGTATTCTGGGATTTCAAAGAGAAGAACTTGGCCGAGGAGTTGCTCCGCTACTTTTGCATTGACCGAAGCATCATACCCGAAATCGTACCAACATTCGGCGTACAAGGACGTTTGACTTCGAAGGCGGCTAACGAGTTGGGGTTAGTTCCGGGAATTCCCGTAGCATACAGGGCCGGCGACCAGCCGAACAACGCGTTTTCGCTGAATGTCCTCAAGCCAGGCGAGACAGCAGCGACAGCCGGGACTTCGGGTGTCATATATGGCATAACTGATAAATCTGTTTTCGACTCTGAGGGCAGAGTAAATACCTTCGCTCACGTGAATTATTCAAACGATCATCCGAACAAAGGGGTGCTGCTCTGCATAAACGGAACTGGCATTCAGTACAGCTGGCTCAAACAAAATATCATGGATAATAGATATTCATACGAAGAGCTGAACAAGTTGGCGGCCGATGTGGGAATCGGAGCGCACGGATTAATGTGTTACCCCTTCGGCAACGGTGCCGAGCGAAGCTTGAGGAACAAAGATGTCCATGGTCATCTTGTGGGAATCAACTTCAACATTCATGGAAAAGAACATTTGATTCGAGCTGTTCAGGAAGGGATCGCGTTCTCATTCAGGTATGGACTTGACATTATGAAAAGCATTGGAATGGAGCTTGATACCGTGAAAGTGGGTAATTCGAATCTGTTCCAGAGCAAAGTTTTTCGTGAAGCCTTCGTCAACAGCTGCAATGTCGATCTGGAGATTTTGAGTACCGACGGTTCGCAGGGCGCGGCGCGAGGAGCAGGTATCGGCATCGGGTATTATCCTAGCAGCACTGTGGATACCAGTGCTTTCAAAGGCTTGCAAAAGATGGGGGAATTGCACCCTGTCCACGAATTGAAAGAGAAATATGGTTCTACCTACGAAACATGGAAGCGCACTTTGTTAGAGATAACAAGAGAATAGGTCCATCCTCGGTGTTTTCCAGACAGTAATCTCTATCTTCAAGTGGCTAATAATAGTGGCCTGCTGAGAGATTCTCGGTTAATCTTTGTTATTGTTCGACAGAGATGTATTCAAGCTAATATTTTTGTTTTTAATTACAGTTCATTTGCTCTGCCCCAATTAGATATACCAATGATGACTTAACTATTTGCTATTTATTGCAGCCTTTTCACTTTCATGAACATCTCCTGCCGCTTCAGATTTCTTGTTCTTCCATGGTCTGAATATGACGGAATAAATCAAGCCGACAATAATCAACAGAAATCCCCACCAAATTCCAAAGTTAAGGCGTTGCAGAACAACATGCCTACCAAAAGCGTGGAATGCAGTTTCGGCTATGCTGGAAGCAGTTATGATGATTCCATAAGCAAGCAGCAGAACGCCGATGAAAAACCAGATCGATATACCTTTATTTTCTACCATGGTTGTTTCCTCACCAGAAAATTATTTGTAGTGCAAGAAATACGGCGAGCACTATGGATGCCCAGAATATGGGACGCTTGAATACAGGCAAGTGCCCCTCAGAAGGCAGTTCCGTGCAGCCGCGAACGAGCCCAACGAGTTCAGCTTCGGGTTTCGGCTCGCTAAGGTAAGTTACCACGACGGTGACAAATACGCATATCAACCATGACCATAATGCGCGGTACATATCTTCAGCCATTGTTTTTGCATACGGCGAAAGGGCTATGTATCTCAACGCGCTAGGCTGAATCTTCACCCACGCCCACATTCCGATAGAAGAAACGATTCCGGCAAATAGTCCCCAGAACCCGGCGCGTGGGGTCACGCGTTTCCAGAGCATGCCGAGGATAACCGTGCCGAAAGTCGGAGCGACAAAGAAACTGAACAGTGCCTGTACATAATCCATGATGCTTGCGAACTGCTGTACGAAGTAAGCGGTGCCGATGCTGACGAGTACACCTATGATGGTGCACCATCGTCCCATCTTTACGTAATATTCGTCCGGCTTTTCTTTTTTCGCAACGCGAACATGTATGGGACGATAAATATCGTAGGTCCACACGGTGGCGAATGCGGTGACATTGCCTGCCATGCCGGACATGAAACCGGCAATCAGCGCCGTAATTCCAAGTCCTAATAATCCGGGACCGGCATATCTTGCGAGCATAAGAGGAAGAACCTCATTGTAGCTGTGAGCGCCGGTTGCAACCGCTTGCGTTTCACCGACTAAGCCCGGCATAAGTGCCAATCCCAATAAGCCTGGAAGAATCACAATAAAAGGAACCATCATCTTAAAACCTGCGCCGATGATGGGAGCCATCTTCGCTGCCCGCAGGTCTTTAGCAGATAAAAGCCGTTGAACCACAAGGAAATCCGTTGACCAATACGCCATGGAGATAACCGCTCCGAGTCCAAAGACTATTCCGACCCAGTTTATTCCCATCGGGTTATCTTTGAACGAGCCCAGCCCGCTCCAGAGGTGCGTATAATCAACGCCCTGGAAGTTCGTGTGTATCTTTGCAACCATTCCGCTCCAGCCGCCGGCTTCGACCAGGCCGAGTATTGGGATGATGAGCGCGCCGAGCCAGATCAGCATGAACTGCAGAACTTCGTTAAATATTGCCGAGAGCAACCCGCCGAGGACGACATAGATCATCACAGTGATCGACGATACCCAAATGCTGAAATGGATATCCCAGCCCAGAACAACTTTCATGACAAGTGCCATGGCGTACATGTTTATGCCGCTCATCAGAACGGTCATGAACCCGAAGGAGATCGCAGACAACATGCTGGTACTCTCGCCGAATCTTAACTTCAAATATCCAGGCACGGAATGAGTTTTGCTGATATAGTAGAACGGCATCATTACAATCGCAAGGAAAAGCATTGCGGGGATTGCACCGATCCAGTACCAGTGAGCCGCTAAAATGCCGTATTGATAAGCAGATGCTGCCCAGCCCATGAGCTCCAGCGAACCTAAATTTGCGGCGACAAAAGAAAGCCCTGCGATCCACATCGTCATCTTCCGTCCCGCCAAGAAGAAATCTTCGCCGGTCTTTGTAAATCTTAATAAGTAATACCCTATTCCGAGCACGAATAAGAAATAAATCCCTATGATCAACGAATCGACCCAGTCGAGGGAAACTAGGCTCGATGAACCGAACAACATTAATGGCGCATGAATGCCGAAGCCTTGTACCATGATTCTCCTTACCCCTTCGGGGCTTTCTTAGTTATTAAAATTTTTATGCCAATCATGTGCAGCAATAGAATTCATCGCTCAATATCATGGCAATGTCCTGCCGCAGCGACCGCAATAGTTACTCAAAGCACCAGGTTAATAAAAGACTCGAAAAGCTCCTGTTTGCCGCTGATCTTTTTGGGCTCACCGTTCTTGACGGCATATGAATGCAAGTCTTCAAGTTTCAGTTTCCATTTCTCGAAATCGGCACCTGCTCCGGAATCAAACGAGGCATACCGTTCTTTGCGGAGCCTGACATAATCGGTCTCGTTCAAAACCCTTTCTGCGGTGATGAACGCCCTTGCAAAATTGTCCATTGCAGATATATGTGCAATAAAAAGATCATCGAGATCAGTGGAGTTTCTTCTCGTCTTGGCATCGAAATTCACCCCGCCGGTTGTGAATCCACCAGCATCGAGTATGACGAGCAATGCTTCGGTCAATTCATAAGTATTGATGGGAAATTGATCTGTATCCCAGCCATTCTGGTAGTCGCCCCGGTTTGCATCTATGCTGCCGAGGAATCCCGCGTTCGCCGCGACCTGCAATTCATGCTGGAAAGTGTGCGAGGCAAGCGTTGCATGATTGACTTCTATGTTCAACTTGAAATCTTTGGTTAGATCATACTCGCGGAGGAAACCGATGACAGTTGCGGCGTCGAAGTCGTATTGATGTTTCATGGGCTCCATGGGCTTCGGCTCGATGAGGAATGTTCCTTTGAAACCCTGTCGTCTGCCATAGTCGGCAGCCATATGAAGAAATGTCGCAAGATGGTCAAGTTCTCTTTTCATGTTTGTATTTAGCAGCGACATGTATCCTTCGCGGCCTCCCCAGAAAACGTAGTTCGATCCTCCGAGGGTGATTGTCGCATCGATCGCATTCTTTACCTGGGTACCAGCGTGTGCCACTACGTTGAAATCAGGATTAGTGCTCGCACCGTTCATATATCTGATATTTGAAAAAAGATTTGCTGTTCCCCAGAGAAGTCGGACGCCAGATTCTTTTTGTATTTGCTTCGCGTACTCGACGATTGCCGCAAGCCGCTTTTCCGACTCGCTTATCGTTTCTCCTTCTTCAACAATATCGAAATCATGGAAACAATAAAACGGAACGCCAAGCTTTGTAATGAATTCGAATGCAGCATCCATCTTCTCTTTTGCCCGCTGGATTGGATCATGACTTTTCAACCATTCATGCTGTTTCGTGCTCGGACCGAAAGGGTCTGCGCCACTTTCGCCGAGCGTGTGCCAGTATGCAACGGCGAATCTGAAAAAATCTTCCATTTTCTTCCCGCCAACGATTTTTTCTGGGTTATAATATTTAAACGCCAGAGGATTTTTCGAACCGTTGCCTTCGTATTTTATTTTCTTAATTCCGGGGAAAAACTCTTTATTCCCGATCGTTACTTTCGTCGTCATGACTTCGATTCCTTCTTAGTATATGCGAGTGATTAAGATATAAATCCCAAAGAAATCTTTGGATAGTGGTTCAGCAATCTCACTTTTTTGCAAGATGTGAAAATCATAACAGGAGCAAAAAACATTACTAAACAATTCAAGACTTTTGATAGTTGGATTATATCTTAAATAATTTAAATCAAACTAATTTTGTGAAACCATTAAACTTCCTTGCTGCCTGATATCCGCGGAAGAGTTGCCCACCATTATTTTAAACTCTCCCGGTTCAACGACTCGTTTCATCTCCCTGTTCCACAGTGATAGCTGTTCAGGTCCAACTTCGAAAGTGACTTCTCCTGTTTCTCCGGGTTTTAAGGTAATCCGACTAAACCCTTTCAAAGCAATAATCGGTGTAGTAACACTGCTTACTTCATCACGAACATATAGCTGAGCAACTTCAGTACCTTCAACTTTGCCGGTATTTGTAATGTTCACAGTAATTTTTGCTGTCCCATTAACCGGTATTGTGGATGGCGATATTTGTAAATCGGAATATTTGAAGGTAGTATAACTAAGGCCAAGACCAAACGGGAAAAGCGGCGTATCAGCCTCGTCAACATAAGCGTGTCTTGATGTTGGTTTGTGATCATAATAGAAAGGAATCTGACCAACGGAGCGCGGGAAAGTAATGGGTAATTTACCTGAAGGATTTACATTTCCCAGCAAGACATCGGCGATAGCAAGTCCGCCCTTTTCGCCAGAGTACCAGGTTTCAACTATTGAGGAAACATTCTCGGCCACCCAATTAATTGTTAAAGGTCTTCCATTGAACAGCACCACTGCAATAGGCTTTCCTGTTTCATGGAGCGTCCTAATAAGGCTCAACTGTAAATCGTCCAGACCTAGATGAGCTCTGTCATGACCTTCACCATCAATTTTGGCATCTTCTCCCAAAACCACAATTGCTATATCTGATCTCTTTACTAAGTCTATCGCTTCCTTCAAATAAGTTGCAGATAAGCTGGCAGAATCAGGAGCATAACCCGGAGCATAACTGATACGCATTGTATTTCCTGCTCTCTGTTTCAGACCTTCGAGAATGGAAATACCTTTCGCTTCATCATTAGTATAATCTCCCATATAAGTACTTGTAGCCAAAGGACCCACGACAGCAATCGATTTTACATCCTTCTTAATGGGAAGTATTCCGTTTTCATTCTTCAGGAGACAAATCCCTTCTTGCGCCGCTTTCAACGCCAAATCTTGATGTTCTTCAGGATGAAATACTCTAGAGATCAATGTTGTGTCAACATATGGATGATCAAAAAGACCCAGCAAGAACTTTACCCTTAGTACATCCTCAACAGCTTTATTTAGATCATTTTCCAAAAGTATCTTCGTGTCAATCGCTTTTAACATAGCTTTTTTAAAGCCCTCATGGTCGAAATCATAAAACTGCATATTCAGACCAGCCTTAAACGTTTGTGCAAGGGCATCGCTCGTATCAGTCGCAACCCTATGATCATCTAATGTCATGCGGATTGCACCAAGGTCCGACAATACAAATCCTTTGAATCCCCACTCTTTGCGCAACAAATCTGTAAGGAGCCATTTATTGTCTACACATGGAATTCCGTCAATTTCGTGATAAGCAGCCATGATACCCATGGCGCCTCCATCTCGAACAGCCCTTTCAAACACATACAAAAAAGAGGAGCGGGCTTCACGTTCACCAATATTGACAGGCGATGTATTGCTGCCGCCTTCAGGTATACTGTGTACCCCAAAATGTTTAGGCTCTGCAATAACTGCATCCTCACGATCGAGTGAAGCCCCCTGAAGTCCTTTTACCATCGCAACTCCATTTAGCGCTGCCAAACAGGGATCTTCACCATAAGTCTCCTCTACTCTTCCCCAGCGAGGATCGCGTGCCAGACCAAGCACCGGCCCTAAAATCATATCAACACCGTGTGCCCGTGTCTCAGTGGCTATCGCCCTTCCTATTTTACGTACTAAAGCAGTGTCCCATGCTGATGCTAATTCAAGCGGGACAGGAAATGATGTACTTCCAAACCCGCAATACCCATGAAGGCCTTCCTCTATAAAAAGAACGGGAATACCGAGGCGGGTTTTTTCCATAGCATACTTTTGTATTTCATTTCCAATCCCAGCCCGAATAGGATAAAAATCGTGTACGGAACCTATTCCGGTTGTTCCAATTACTTTTTCCACTTTCTCTTCGGAATAAGAAGCCGCCTCATGACCTCCCATATTAGCTACTTCTTTTCCCCAGTACATATCAAGTTGTTGAATTTTTTCGTCCGCTGTCATTCTGCCAAGCAGATCATGAACCCTTTCTTCAACAGGTAAACTGGCATCCTGGTACGGATATTTGCTTTGCTTGGTCTTTCCCGCATAGGAAAATACGGCAAACATAATTATCAGAAAGTAAGTAACGTTCTTTTTCATTTTTGAAACCTATAATAAATTGATAAGCAAAACTCGGCTTTTTGTTATTTTTGTATTACAATTCGATTACCTTTGTACTGAACGGTTTTATCCGGCTGCTTCTCTATGTCTACGCCGACTCCATGATTCTCTTTTACAAAGACTATGTTAAACGTTCTCTCTTTTTTCATACCCGGAAAGCTGCCTTCGCGTTTCCCGATCGTGAGAGTTTGTGATTTATCATCCCACTTCAGCGGAATTACGGCATATATTCCTTTTTCATAGTCATAGTTATCATTTTCATCTTCGTAAAGTTCAAATGTTGCGTCTGCCCCCGTGTAAATTCGTAATTCTATAGGATCGGCAGGCTTTTCTTCAGCATACTGCAAATAAGGACCAAAAGGAATTATCGAGCCGGCTTTAACAAAAAGCGGCATAATATCAATTGGAGTCTTGCATGACCATTCCTGTCCGCCGTCTATTTTTTCCCCGGTCCAAAAATTAAACCAACCACTGCATTGTGGAAGATACACTTGTGTTGAATGAATGGTGCTTAAATCCGTTGTTCCAATCTGTGTACCATCTTCAGCCTGTGTAGTATATTGTGGTTCCGTAACCGGGCAGACCAAAATTGATGGGCCGAACATGTATTGATTGTCAATAGCTAAAACCTTAGGATCATCGGCAAAATCCATTGGCAATCCACGCATCATTGTATATGCCTCATGGGTTACCTTCCACGCAAGAGTATAGATGTATGGCATTAATCTGTATCTCAGGTTTAAGAACTTCTCTTGCGCATCAAAGGCCCAATATCCTTTTGAACCAAAATTATATATTTCGCGTGGAGTGGATGTTCCATGCGATCTGAACAATGGGCAAAATGCTCCGAACTGAAACCATCGCACATACAATTCCTGGTATGACGGGTTAGCCACACCCTGAGGATAAGCGTCATTACGCACATAGAAGCCGCCAATGTCGGTTGTCCAGTAAGGGATTCCAGACATGCAGAAATTTAATCCTCCGGAAATCTGACGACGGAATACGTTCCATGTTCCATCAATATCTCCCGACCAATTAGAAGCACTATAACGCTGCTGGCCGGCAAATGCTGATCGGGTCAATATAAATACACGCTTGTTGGAGGAGGTCCGACGTTGGTTATCATAGACTCCCCTGCATGTTTCGAGCGGAAAGGCATTTCGGAATCTTTTAAAACTTCCTAAGAATGTTATTGTTGAATCAATTTTCCCTTGCCTGTCTTGTTGTTCAGGTTCGGTAGCATCAAGCCACCATGCATCAATCCCAATGGAAAACAGGTTCTTGTTCATGTATTTCCAATAAATCTCGCGGGCCAAAGGGTTGAACGCGTCATAAACACGAACACCTCCTCCTTCGGGCGGGAATGTTATAAAATCGTAAAGGAGTTTCTTCTCCTTCAGTTCCGTATAAATTGCTGTATTTTCTCCAAACGAAGGCCATACCGAAATCATTATGTGTACATTGTCATTATGTAATTTCTCAATCATTTCTTTGGGGTTGGGAAACGATGAATCCCCGAACTCAGTAGAATTCCAGTTTTCAGTTTCACCCCAATACCGCCAGTCCTGAACAATGTTATCCAGCGGAACTCTTAAGCTGCGATACTTCTCAACCACACCAACGATTTCATCCTGGCTTGTATAACGTTCACGGGATTGCCAGAAACCAAATGCCCATTTGCAGAACATAGGCGACTGTCCGGTAAGATCACGATAACTTGCAATGACGCTGTCTGGGGTCGGACCATAGACAAAGTAGTAATCAATACAATCACCTATTTCCGACTCAAACAATGTTCCGCTTGAATCGTCTGAAAAGTAAGAAGCAGAATAATTATCCCACAGCAGACCATAACCTTTGGTTGACAGCATGAACGGGTTGGCAACATGCATGTTGGATTGTTTTAATAGAACTTCATGATTCCGGTAATTCATGACGCCATTTTGATCTTGTCCGAGCCCGTAGATACCTTCGTCACTACTTAATTTGAAATATTGTTTAACAGCAAATGTCTTTTTATCAGCATCAGGTGTCGGGACAAACATCGCCGGGGTTTCAGCTTCTCTCAAAAGTTGATGACCCTTAAGATCATAAAAAGCAATTAATCCAGTACCTATGGTTAAACAAATTTTCAAAGATAAAGTTGTTACATTTATAATGCCTTTCCTTTCATATATTTTAAACTTTGTTTCTTCAGGCACTTTGATAACCGAGAGACTGATTTTAGACTCTGGACTACCCGAGGGAAATTTTACGATTCTGATAATTTTAGGATTGAAAACCTCAATATTGAAAACAGTTGTACTTGTTTTTATGGAAACAGTTTGATCTTTGATTTTGTAGTCATTAGCCGCGGCATTAGTCTGCGAGATGAATAGCAGCAAACAAACAAAAGTGAAAAGGTGCTCTCTCAGTTTTTGATACATGTAGTGATGAGTAATTATTTGTGGTAGTACTACAAAGGAGATCAGGATTATTAGCAACCGGCAAGCTTTAGATTATTCGTACATTTCATTTATCAAACTTCACAGTTTTACCTGTCTCAGCCGATTTCTTTGCCGCTTCGAGAATCTTAACTACTAGAACATTATTCTCAAGCGAATACAAACCGTACTCGGGTTCATTTATTTTTCCATTTATAACATCAGCGAAATATGAAAATGGATCCTCATATACAGGAATATCTTTTGAAGTAACCTCTATGGTTTTTTCCGCATTCATGCTTCTGTTTCTCAAACGCATTGTGCTATTATCTACATCGATGATATAGCCGGAGACACCATATATTTCCATATCCTTCCTGTTAAAAGGCCAGTTCCATGACGGCATTAATACGCATTGGGCATCGGGGTAGTCAACAATAATAGTTGCATCATCATCTACTTTCGGATAAATATCAGGCTTGAACTGACGGGTAACGGCAGTTACAGAAACAGGCGCCTGTCCCTTCTCCAGATACGTAATTAAATTTGCTCCATAACAACCAAAATCATATAATGCACCGGCGCCATTCTGAACCGGATCCGTGAGCCAGTCCAGAAATTCCTTATTTACACCGATCTCTTTCGGTCCCTGGTGTCCATCATGAAT
>JBAPNE010000228.1:0-11841 GCA_049278975.1 Candidatus Kryptoniota bacterium | reverse complement strand
GAGCCGATCGATTCCTTTTTCGTCATCGACAAATCCATTGCTGCCATCGCCGTAAGTTGCGCCGCTCGATGCGTAGATGAACCGCGCTCCTTCGTTGGCTGCTGCAATGGCAAGATGCTTCGTATATTCAAAATTGGTTCTGATAAGAAATGTAGCGTCGCGCTCCATGGTTGATGAACAAGCACCCATGTGTATGATAGCTTCTATGCCTTCCCTATCTGAACGCAGCTTTGCAGTCAATCTTTGATTGATAACGTGATCGATGAATTCGTCCTTTTCCATGTAATCGTGAAACTTGAGCGGCACAAGGTTTTTCCATCTCTCATCCGTCCCTAAATTATCAACGACAAGAATGTTGTCTTCGCCAAGCTGGTTTAATTTCCAGACGATTGCGCTTCCTATGAATCCGGCTCCGCCAGTGACGATTATCATAAAATTCCTTCTTCTTTATTGTTGTTCTGATATTTTGCAATCTTTTGTTTTCGATTTCTTTCTGTCATTCATATTTTGTAAAACACTTTCCCGGTAATTGTTTGACAACTCCTTTCAGCTCGAGACCCAGCAATTGAACAAGCAGATCGGAAGTTGTCATGGCACACTTCTCCGCGAGAGCATCAATGTGAATCGGTTCATCAGTAAGGACATCAAATATTTTTTGCTCGAAAATTGAAAGCTGGACTTTCGATTGCACCTTCTGCTTATCCTTTAATATTGGCTTCAACTTGTAGCGAAGCTCTTCGACAACATCCGATATATCCTCTACTAACTTTGCGCGCCCTTCTTTAATCAGCCTGTTTGTGCCGCGGCTTTTCTTCTCGAACACGTTTCCTGGCACAGCGAACACTTCACGATTCTGGTCGAGAGCGGTGCTCGCGGTTATCATAGCGCCGCCGTTCTCATCGGTCTCGATAATGATCGTTCCGAGAGAAATTCCGCTGATAATCCTGTTCCGCCTGGGAAAATTTACGGCATCCGGTTTCGCGCCCATGTAATATTCCGAAACGATTGCGCCGCTCATAAGAATTTGCTCGGCCAGCCTTCGGTTCTCGCTCGGATATATTACATCAACTCCACTCCCGAGCACTGCAATAGTCCTGCCACCGGAACGGACTGTCGTGGCATGAGCAATTGTGTCGATACCACGTGCAAGACCGGACACAACCATAATGCCCTGTTCAGAAAGCTCCGCCGCAAATTTCTCGGCGATATGTTTACCGTAAGTTGTCGGATTCCTCGTTCCGACAACAGCCACCGAATACTTGCCTGAATTGGAAAGCTCGCCGCGCACGAACAACATCACCGGCGGATCATAGATTTTCTTCAAATGTTCCGGGAATTCCTTGTCCCAGAACGTAACTAATTTCGCTTCCGACTTGTTCAGTCTTGAAAGCTGGACTTGCACTTCCTTTTCAAAGTTTCTTTCCATTCGGATTTTTTTTGCCAAGTTACGGTCGATACCATCTGTGGAAGCCAACTCACGCTCGTTTGCTGCAAGAACAGATTCAGGATCACCAAAGTGGTTTACTAATGCGCGAAGCCTTGCCGGTCCGATTCCCGGCACCATCGACAAACTCAGCAGTGAACGCACATCCATTATGCATTCACCATCGGGATTACAACCGTAAATTTTGTTCCTTTACCGAGACTAGACTCAACAAAAATTTTCCCGCCATGCGCTTCCGTTACCCGTTTCACAATTGTAAGACCAAGCCCGGTCCCCTTCTGTTTTGATGCCTGACCGCTTTTGGCCTGACGGTATCGATCAAAAATAGCCGGGATCTCTTCGGAAGAAATCCCAACTCCGGTGTCTTCGACATCCAATGCAGCAAAATCTCCTTTCAACCCGGGAATTTCATCGCCGAAATGCTTAGTATAAGTTCTCACAGTTACTGTTCCATCTTTCGGCGTAAACTTTATCGCATTGCTTACAAGGTTCGTGACAACTTGATCAAGTTTCGCGCTGTCGCATTCGCAGATCGGGAGATCATGGCTCTCCTGGATAGATAGTGTCACTCCCTTATCGCGAGCGAGAACTTTGATCCGCGCGACGGCTCCGCCGACTATCATGTTCAAGTCGTTCGGCTGTTTGTTCAATTGAAGTTTGCCAGCCTCCAATTTTGCCACATCAAGAATGTTATTTATTAAACCCAACATTTTTTGCGATGTATCCAACGCAGATCCCAGGAATTCTTTCATCTCAACCTGGTTCCTGTCAAATTCGCCATTAGCCGCTAATTCAAGAACGCCGATGATCACAGATAACGGGCTTCGCAGGTCGTGTACCAGCATAGATTGAAAATCCGCCTTGGTTTGTTCAAGTTCCCGCTCAGCTTTAACGGCACGGAGAATCGAGCGAACCCTCGCGATCAATTCATCTTGCTCAATCGGCTTTGTTAAATATTCATCCGCACCCAGCGAAAAACCTTCCTCGATACTCTTTGCATCTTTCGAATTTGCAGTGAGAATTATGACTGGAATGTCCTTCGTGATTTCATTCTCGCGAATGTACTTTAGCGTTTCGAAACCGTTCATTTCCGGCATCGCGACATCGAGAATAACAAGATCGGGATGCTCGGAAACAGTTTTCGACAAACACTCCTTCCCGCTCGACGCGGTTACAACATCGAATCCCTGCCGTTTTAGAAGTTTGTCTAAAAGGATCAGGTTGTCGGGTGCGTCATCAACAGCTAAGATTTTCTGTCGTTCGTCCATTTGTCCAAATTGTTTTATGAGTGCCATATGGCAGACCGTTTATAAAAATTAGGACTGCCACTTTTTTTTCTGAATAAATTTATTTACTTCTCGCAAAATAGTTTCCCTTGTCAATCCTTCTTTCCGAACAATGTTTTTTATTTTAGAATTGAGCATCGCCCGCTCTTCGTCTGTAACTTCTTTGGCGGTCAAAACAACTATCGGAACTTTTTTTAGTTTTTCATCTCCATACATTTTTTCCACGACTTCGAAACCGTCCATCTCCGGCATCAGTAAGTCAAGAAAAACTAATGATGGAAGGGTTCGATGGAAAAACTCCATCGCTTCGATTCCATTTCGAGCAGTGTAGATTGTGAATCTGCTTTTCTCCAAAATATTCCGCAGGAAGTTTGTGAAATCATCGTTGTCATCCACGACCAGTATTTCACCGCCGTCTGTACTAGTAAAACTCCGAATGACAGAAATAATCCGCTCCGCTTCGACGGGTTTGACCAAGTAAGATTCTGCGCCAAGAGATACGGCAAGCGCCTTATTATCGACAATCGAATGAATCACCACCGGAATATTCTTAAGCACCGAATCGGACTTTAGTTCCTGCAAAATTTGCCAGCCATCTTTATTCGGCATCATTATGTCGAGCGTAACGAGAATAGGTTTGTATTTACGGATAATGTCGACAGCATTGCGTGAATCGCTCACGCCGTAGAACTCGAAGCCTTCCGACACTAAATGGTTTTTCAATAGAAGAAGGACCTCTTGGTCGTCATCGACACAGACAACTAAGTTATCTGTCTGCACGGAAATCGCCGGCCGAGGTTCCCGTTCACGAGCCGCTATGCTTAGTGTCCCGGCTTCCGGTGCCCGGCGTCCGGATTCAGGCGGACGATAAACTACCGGCATGGTCAGAGTGAACGTCGAGCCTTTCCCAATTTCGCTTCGCACTGTCAAATCGCCACCTAACATCTGTGCCAACTTGCGTGAGATTGCCAAACCGAGTCCTGTACCACCATGTTTTCTGGTGTTTGAACCATCAACCTGACGGAATTCTTCGAAGACGACATCTAAATATTCCAGCGGAATTCCTGTGCCAGTATCCTCAACCGATAGAGCGAGCAGATTATTCTCAATTATTCTTGCAATGACTTTTATGTGCCCTTTGTCCGTAAACTTCGCCGCGTTGCTGAGCAAGTTGAGAACAATTTGTTTTATTCTTGCAGAATCGGAATGAAGTGATGGAATCCCCGGCTCAATTTCGCCGATCAGCTTGACGGGTTTGTCGCCGACCAGAGGCTCGACAGTTGTAAGCGCATCTTTCACAACCGCCTCGATGTCGAAGTCCTCCGGGGAAACTGTCATTCGACCGGCTTCGATCTTCGATAGGTCGAGAATATCATTTATGAGTGCGAGAAGGTTCTTTGCGTTTTTTAAAACGATATCAAGTCCTTCCTTTTGCTCGCCGGTCGGAGGCTGCGCATCATCGGTTAAAATTAAATTCGTGAATCCGATTATTGAATTAAGAGGTGTTCTGAGTTCATGGCTCATGTTCGCAAGGAATTGGCTTTTCAGCCGGCTTGCATCTTCTAATTGCTGGTTCGCCTGAACAAGCTGCGCATTTGCCTCCTCAACCCACATCTTTGACATGCGGAGCTGCTCATTCGAATCTTCAAGTTCCTTAGATTTTTCCAGAACGTCATTGTAAAGGAGCGCGTTCTCTACAGCTGCGCCGACTATACGGGAAACCATTGCGAAAAATTCTTTGTCCGTCGGTGTAAAATTTATTTTTTTTCTCGTCGCGACAAACAAAACGCCGTGGACATTTCTCGTCCCTATAATCGGAGCGATGACCGCTGAAGAAATTCCCTCTTCAGCAAATGGTTCGTTGAAACTCGCATTTTGCGCAACATGCGGAATAATCTCCGCCTCCCCTGTTTTGATGACCTCGGCAAACGGATTTTTCATGCGCGAATCCGAGTGATTGCCGGATAAATTCAAAGTATGAACCTGAGGATTCTTTTCGAACGATTCGCTAAAACCGAGGGATGCCGCCAACTCCAAACCAGAGATCTCTCCCGTCGGATCTTCGACACGCAATAGATAAACAGCCGCGGCCGACGCATCTTCAAATTCAAGCAGCCGGGTAAGACTCTTGTTTAGGATTTCGAATACATCAAGGGCGTCCTTGATAGCGAAGGCCGTCCGGTTGATTACCGATAGTCTCTTGTTCTGCTTTCTTATTGCAATCTCATTTCTCTTCTGTTGGGTAATGTCCCTATTGATCGAAACATTGCCCGTTGAATTTCCATTTGAGTCGCGGACCACGGCAATCGACGAATCGATATTCAATTCTTTTCCATCTTTGGAATAGTTGATGGTTTCGCCCCGCCAGAAATTTTTCTGTTCGAGTTCAGCCTGCAGCTTTTCTCTCGTAATTCCTCTGAACCCAAATTGTACCACATCGTCAAGTGGCAGCCCTATAACTTCTCCGCCTTTCCATCCGTATAGTCTTTCGGCTGCCGGGTTCCATGATGTGATTTTGCCGCTCCTGTCGGATGCAATGATTGCGTCGTTGACCTCATCTAAGAGCATCGCCTGATACGCGATTCGTTCTTCGTTCCTCTTTCTCTCGGTGATATCACTGAAGATTGCGACCGCGCCGTTAACTCCTCCGCCCGGATCGATTAAGGGCGATGCGCTGAACGAGAGCACGCGCGTCATACCATAGCGTGCAATGGCAAACTCGAACCCGCGCACGTTCATGCCGTCTAGTGCCGCGCATTTTATGGGATTTTCATCTTCGGGCAAGGGTGTACCATCAAGCTTGCGCATATTGAAAACATCCGAGTACTTGCCAAACTCAATTTCGGGAATTTCTTTAATCCCGAAGATATTTTTGCCACCGTCGTTCATCAGCAAAATTTTCCCGCTCTCGTCAACAAGAACAATTCCCTCTGCCGCGTTGGCAAAAATCTTTTCGAGCTGATCGGCTTGCTCGGCGATCTTACTGCCAAGCCGTAACCTCTGAATGCCAATGGCAAGCTCGGAAGCCGCAGCATTGGCTAACTCTGCTTCATACTTTATGCTTGGCGCCGGGGCAGCCGGAACATATTGCACGACTCCGACTAATTCGCCCGAACTAATAAGAGGAATACTCACCACGCCGTTTGATTCACGGAAATAAGGTTCGTTCTCAAGCTCAGCAAACTCCGTCTTAGAAATTGATTGCATGAAGACAATTTTGCGCGTCAACGCTGCACGAGCCGCATTTGCCTGACCATTAATTTCACCTTCGGACAGCTTTTGAAAAGACGGGAAACTCGGATCCCTTGCCAGCACATTGTGCTGTGCCGCCATCTCAAGCACCATTTCATTTTCATCGTATAAATACAAAGCCACGAGTGGCGCCGCCAGTATTTCCGATAGAAGCTCGACTGCAGATTTGGCAAGCCCGGATATTCTATCACTCTCAATTGCAAGCTGCGCAACGCGATAGCCTGCCTCTTTTCTTCTCTCCTCCCATTTTTTCTCCGTGATATCTTCGCAGATTGCAACCAACGCGATAACCTTTCCTTCAGCGTCTTCGATCGAACTTGTGCTTAACGAAATATAATATTCGGAACCGTCTTTCCGACGATTCAGTACTTCTCCTTTCCAATTCCCGGCGAGCAATGTCTGGGCGTAAATGTCTTTTGCTTTGTCATACCCGAAAGTTGGCGAGACCATTTCCCAAAGACTTTTCTCCCGCAACTCTTCCACCGGATAACCCAAAAGTTTTTCTGCTGAAGAATTAAGAAAGGTAATCTTTCCCAGATTATCCGTGAGAACAATTGCTTCGTCGCTGTTCTCAACAGCTGCGCTCAAAATCTGGTTGCGGTGCTCGAGCTGTTTTCTCTTAGTTATATCTCTGAATATCGTAATCCTTCCGACCCGTTTCCCTTCAATAATAATTCTTGAAGAATTCAACAGGGCTTCGATTTTTTGCCCCCCCTTCGATATAACCGTCAACTCGAATTCGTTTCCTCTTCCTTCGTCAACGAGACGTGCGTACTCGTCGACTTTTGCACGGAGCGTTGGATCATAAAGGTCGTGGTCATAAAGCGATTTTCCCTTTATCTCGGAAAACGAAAAACCAAAGTCTCGCTCAAATGCAGGGTTTACATACAAAGTCAAACCAGCTTCATCCAAAATCCGTATCGGGTCGGGAACTTTTTCAAAATAAAGCTGATACTTCAGCAACTCCTGGTTGGCAACTTTCAAGCTTTCGGAACTGCTGACATATTCGTTGAAAATCTGTCCAACATCGACGAGACTTCCGACAGCTCCAAACAGATAAGCGGAGACTGACAAGCCAGTAGAAGCCGCTGAAGCTGTGTCCGCTATAGAAGATGAGAACGATCCAACAAAACCCGCAAGAATAAGCAGAAACAACGTCACACTGATTGCATAATTGAAAAGTGTCGGATACTTCAAGTGATTTCTGCTTACACCGATGAAGGAGATCAAGAACAACATAGAAACTAACAACGATGTGGGACGCAAATTTCCCGAGAAAATCTGACTTCCGAAATAGTTACTGCGCAATTCAAAGATCACAAAGAAAAAAATGATGGCGGCTATAGCGACGCTTGCCAGAACGTCGAGGAATGTCGATTTAGATTTAGGGAAAATCCAGATCATCACGGTTCCGATTGCCAACATCAATGCGAAAAGAAGGTCACCACCTTGCCAGCTCGCAAGTTGAAAGTAAAACGCCCGTTGAGGCGTCGGAAATATTCCGATATCCGAAACGATAATTCCGATAATTCTGGTAAAGCCTCCTATAAAAAATGCGAATGCGATGAACTCTAAGAATCTTTCCTTCAACACCGTATATCGGGAAAAGGCAAATAATGAAATCGCGATGGATATCATATTGGTGATTAAAATGGAATCAATCAAAAGATTGTTCGTCATTAACGCATTATATTTGCGTGCGACAAACACGATCACGAGAGCGAATATCAATGCTCCCCCAATTCCGATGCTTAGAGATAATACGTTTCTTTTTCTAGTCATCGTTATTATTCGGAAGATATTTTTTTATAGCATCTATCAGCAGCGTGCGATCAATCGGCTTCATGACATATTCGCAACATCCAGCTTCGAGAGCTTTCTCCCTATCTCCGATCATTGCCTGTGCTGTCACGGCAATTATCGGGACATGTTTGGTCTGGTCATTCGATTTCAACGCCACCGCAGTTTCATAGCCGTCCATGTCTGGCATTTTCATATCGAGCAAAATTATTTCCGGAATTCTTTTCGCCACAAATTCCAATACTTCACGTCCAGTTTGAACATCGACAATTTCCACGTCAAGAGCCGAACGCTTAAGGATCGCTCTGATCAACGAGATATTATCAACATTGTCATCTGCAACCAGTACTAACTTAGGCATCAAGACTTTTCCACTAATTTTCCGACTTCGGCTGCATGCGACTCTGCTTCTTCTTTCGTCCTAGCTTCGGTTATCACCCTTATTATCGGCTCGGTATTTGATTTTCTCAAGTGAATCCAATAATCCGGCGCGTCGATTTTGAGTCCGTCTTCCGTGTTTATGTCGAACTTCGAATAATGTTTTCTTATCGCATCAATTATCTTTTCCGGATTTTTCCCGCGAAGCTCAATCCTCTTTTTGACAATTTCAAATTTCGGAAGAGCATTTTTTAATGCAGACAATGTTCCACCGAACTCCAGAAGATGCTGCAATGTAATCCCGATTCCCACGAGCGCGTCACGGCCATAATGTACCTCCGGCAAAATAACACCGCCGCTTCCTTCACCACCGACAACGGCATCCATCTTTTTCATTTTCTTAACCACATTTATTTCACCTACCGCAGAACGAAAAACTTTTCCGTTCAATCCACGGGCAATTTCATCGACGGCTCGCGTCGTGGATAAATTCACAGCCGCGATTCTTCGTTCAACCGGCGATTTCTCAAAAATAAATTTCACAGCCTGCGCGATTGTGTATTCTTCGGAGAACGGTTCACCTTTCTCGGTGATTAAGACAAGCCTGTCAACATCGGGATCGACAACAATTCCAAGATCGGCTTTCTCAATTTTTACTTTCTCCATTGTCGAAATTAAATTCTCCGGTATCGGCTCAGGTTTGCGAGGAAATTTCCCCGTCGCATCGCAATTCATTTTTATCACGATGCAGCCGAGATCATTCAGGAGCTGCGGCACCACGACAGACCCGGCGGCGTTGACACAGTCAACTACAACTCTGAAATGTCTTTTCCGAATCGCCTCCACATCGACCGACCTTATTGCAAGCACGCGTCTCAAATGATCGTGAAGAAAAAAATCGTCGTGCTCGATAGTACCGGCAGATTGAAACGAAGCATATTTCGGCTCGTGTTCAACATAACCCCACAACTTTTTATTTTCATCCGCATCTAAGAAAACGCCGTCTTCGTTGATGAACTTCAGCCCGTTCCATTCCATTGGATTATGGCTTGCTGTAACTGCGACTCCGCCGCCAGCGTCGGAATGCTCGGCAGCAAGCTGCACCGTCGGTGTCGGGCAAATTCCAATATCGACGACCTTACATCCGTTTGCAGCAAGCACACCGGATAAAATGTCTGCGAACATTGCACCATGATACCGCCCGTCTCTTCCGATAACTATTTTTTTGTTATTGGCAAATTTTGCGAATGCGTTCGCATATTTTATTACCGTATCCGGAGTTAAAGTATCACCGACAACTCCGCGGAGCCCTGAAATACTCACAATTAGTCCGGTCGAAGATCCCGCACGTGGTGCCGGAGATTTGGCCCGCCCGAGGTGCTTTCCCTGCCGTACGCGGGATTCCTGACGAGTTGATCTGGCAGATTTATCTTTCGGACTCATTTCTTCCCTTTGCTTTTAATTATTTTGGAATATTGCACCAGTTTTTTACTGGGTGCATAGCCGCGCGCTTTTAAAAATTTATGCACGCTTGAATTGTAAACGTAAACGCTCATTAAAATATACTCCACCCCCGCTTCTTTTGCCAATGACTCAACGTGTTCTAAGAGCGCGCTGCCGATCCCTTTCCCGCGCCATTCTTTTTTCGTAACGGCATACGGAAGATAAAAATAATTCTCGGATTGATAAACCGTTACATAACCGACGACTTTGTTTTTTGCCGCTGCCACAAGCATCAGTGCGCCATCGCCGCCGACAAAATGGATAAAGTCGTCCGCCTTCATTTTCTGTCCTGGATAATTTTCTATTTCCTTGACACCATTACTCATCTTCACAATTTCCGACAAGTCGCTTTTCTTCGCCGGACGAATAACAAATTGCCTGTCATGAATGCCGAATTCCGAATGTTTAGCTTTCAATTTCCAACTCATCATTAATATGTATTTACGCTACGAGCAATATGCTCCTCTGAACACAGGCTGAACAAATTTAAAATTTCAAACCGCAAATTTCAGCTGAGGGCTTTGCACCATCATGTACCAAATACTAGATTTTTTTCTGATTCTTCTCATAAATAATTCTTACCCCTTCTAGTACAAGTGCGGGTTCGATGTAATCGATCACACCTGTATGTGCGGAAATAATCTTTGCGAGGCCGCCGGTAGCAACCACTTTTGCTTCCCTGCCCAAAGATTTTTTTATTCGCCTTACGATTCCTTCCATGGCATCAACGGCGCCAAACATTATTCCGCTCTGCATACTTGCGATCGTTGTTTTTCCGATAACTTCATCCGGAAAGCGGAGTTCGATCCGGGGAAGCTTGGCAGCTCGTCTCTGTAGTTCTGCGGCAGCGGTTTCGAGTCCGGGGGCAATCGCACCGCCCAAATAAGTACCATCATCGGAAACAACATCAAAAGTTGTGGCAGTTCCGAAGTCGAGGATGATCAAATTGCCTCCGAACTTTTTATAACCTGCTACAGCGCCGCAAATCCTATCGCTCCCGATGGCTCCCGGCTCGTCATATCCGATTTTGATTCCTAATTCCAAATTCGAATTCACAACCAAAGGCTTGCAGTTGAAATATCTGAGCGACATTTTTTCGAGTATGCTTGTCAGGTTTGGAACGACTGACGAGACCCCGACACCTTTTATGCTGCGGGCTTTGATGCCGTCATGTTCCAGCAAAGTCAATACGACAATCCCAATCTCGTCTTCTGTGCGCACCACTTCGCTGGCGACTCGATAGTCATGTTTCAATTTGTTTTTTTCATATACGCCGAACTGTGTCTGCGTGTTCCCGACATCAATACAAAGAAGCATTAGTTTATCTCTCCAGAAATTGTTATTTCCCCCGCCGTAAATTTTTTCAAACCCTCGAAAGTTTGCACCACAATCGCGCCGTCGTCTGTAACATCGTCGCAAATTCCTTCAATAATTTTGCCGGCAAGAGTCAATTTGATTTGTTTTCCGAATATTTTTGACCGGTCGCGCCAATCCTTCATAACCTGATAAAAATTTCTTGACTGCAGCGTGTCATGGATCAACGAAAATTTCTTTAATATTAGAAAAAGAATTTCATCGCGGTCGTACTTTTTTCCGTTAGAAAGGAAAAGCGATGTTGCCTTATTCGCAATTTCCGGCGAAAAACTCCCTTGGTTAACATTCAACCCTATCCCCAATACGACGTGGCTTAACCTATCCGCATCAAAGCTCGACTCAAGGAGAATGCCGCATACTTTCTTGCCGCGAATAAGTACGTCGTTGGGCCATTTCAATTCCGTCTGGATATGTGCAGCCTCCTCAATTCCTTCCGCAACTGCGATCGATGCTGCGAACGTAAGAATAAAAATCTCGTCTCGCTTCAAAAATTTCGGACGCAATAAAAGTGAAAATAGCAAATTCGAAAGCGGCTCGGCTTCCCATTTCCTTCCGAATCTGCCGCGACCCTTAGTCTGTTCATCCGCGACGACGACCGTGCCTTCTGGGAAGCCGTCGTCGCCTAATTTCAGCAAATGAGAATTAGTAGAATCGAGCTTATCGAACCGATAAATATCGTAATTCAAACTAATTATTAAATTAAAACTCATAATGACGGGAATCAACGAATCATGAAACTATCAGGAATCAGATGGTGACAGTGGTAGTCCATTAAGCTGTCATTGTTATTCACGAACGTGTTTG
>JBAPNE010000227.1:0-7627 GCA_049278975.1 Candidatus Kryptoniota bacterium | reverse complement strand
ATCATGCCCGTCAATGTCGAGAGAAGTCTGCTCGACTTGAATATTTCCTCCGTTTTAACGTCGCATTGAAACGGAAGAATGTCGGGCCTCGTTCTTAGCGTCATCACGAATTCTTCGAGTGATGCGTTGCCTGCCCGCTCACCGATTCCATTGATGGTACACTCAACCTGCCGCGCTCCGTTCATCACCGCCGCAATCGAATTTGAAACTGCCAAACCTAGATCGTTGTGACAGTGAACGCTCAAGACGGCTTTGTCGATGTTTTTTACTCTCTCTCGAATCGTCTTGATCAGATTTCCATATTCAAAAGGAATTGCGTAACCTACAGTATCGGGGAGATTCACGACTACTGCGCCGGCGTCGATCACTGCTTCAATAATCCGGCAAAGATAATCTAAGTCGCTGCGGCTCGCATCTTCACAGCTGAACTCGACATCCGCCGTCAGCTTTTTCGCGTACGCAACTGCATTTACAGACTGCTCGAAAACTTCCTCTCTTGTTTTTTTCAATTTATGTTTCAAATGAATATCACTCGTTGCGATGAACATGTGAATCCGCGGCTTTGAAGAATATTGTATTGCTTCGAATGCACGGTCGATATCAAGTGGAATCGCGCGTGCAAGAGCAGCTATGGTTGGACCTTTTATTGTCTTTGCTATCTCTTTGACCGCTTCGAAATCTCCTTCGGAAGAAATCGGGAATCCGGCTTCGATAACATCAATATTCAATGCTTGAAGCTGCCGTGCCATCTTCAGCTTTTCTTTCGTGTTCATACTGCAGCCGGGTGACTGTTCGCCGTCCCGTAATGTCGTGTCGAAAATATAGATTTTGTCTTTCATTTTCTTCAATGCCTTTTGATTTTACTGAAACATACTATTGATTGCGTCGGTGATGTCGTCGTTTGCTTTCAATTGCCGCAAATGTTTTTCAATCTGGAGATAGTGTTCATACTTCTGGCTTGCGAGCGAACGAAAAAGTTTTTTTGTGTCGGCATCTTCCGATGTTTCCGCATGATCATTATACTCCCGGATCGTTTCCATTTCGCTACTTAATGTCTTTTCTAAAAGTTCGATTCGTGTGTGGGCTTTCATTTTACCGCCTCCATTTCGCTTCTGCTTTTCTTTTGGCTGCTGTCTTTCATCATCTTGAATACTATCGAATCGACGAGGGCCTTCCAGCTTGCTTCAATAATATTTTGTGAAACGCCGACGGTGTTCCAGTTTGAATCGTGGTCGGTAGTTTCAATTAGAACTCTGACTTTGGCGTTTGTTCCGTCACTGCCATCGACGACTCTGACTTTATAATCTGTCAGCCTCGTTTCGGCAAGCTGAGGATAAAATTGCAGGAGCGCTTTTCACAATGCGTTGTCGAGAGCGTTGACAGGGCCGTTGCCTTCGGCTGCCGTATGTTCGATTTTATCCCCGACTCTAAGTTTTATGACGGCCTCAGTATGTGACACGCCTTCGTTCGCTTTTTTCTCTATGATAATTCTCAGGGCTTGAAGCTCGAACGGTATTTCCACTTCGCCCGTATCTTTTCTCATCAGGATTTCCAGCGAAGCATCGGCGTCTTCAAAAACATAGCCGTCATTCTCAAGGGACTTAAGCTGGTTCACAATCGTCATTACCTGCTCGTTTTTCCCGGACAAATCTATACCAAGTTCCTCGGCTTTGTAAAGCACATTGCTCTTGCCGGATAAATCGCTGATCAGAACACGGCGCGTATTTCCTACAAGCTCAGGTTCGATATGCTCGTAAGTGCGCGCTGATTTCATCACAGCGCTCACATGCACTCCGCCTTTATGTGCAAATGCGCTTTGACCGACGTAAGGAAGATTTTTCCTCGGCTGCAAGTTCGCGACCTCGGTAACATATCTCGAAAGCTCCGCGAGAGTCTTTAACGTTGCCGCGGGGACAATTGAGAATCCCATTTTTATTTGCAGATTAGGTATGATGGAACACAGATTTGCATTTCCACATCGCTCGCCGAAACCGTTGATCGTGCCCTGAACTTGAACGCATCCGGCCCGGACAGCGGCGATTGAATTTGCAACTGCGAGATCGGAGTCGTTATGAGTGTGGATTCCTATCGGAGTTTTCACGGTTTGAGATGCGGTCTTCACGATTGTCTCAACCTCGTGCGGCATCGTCCCGCCGTTAGTATCGCACAGAACAATGAAATCCGCTCCGGCCGATTCGGCAGCGCGAATCGATTTCAACGCGTATTCTTGATTTGACTTGAACCCGTCGAAGAAATGTTCCGCATCGTAAATGACTTCTTTGCCATTCGATTTCAGGTACTTCACGGTGTCAAAGATTATTTCCAAATTTCGCTCATGCGTCGTTCCGAGTGCATGTGTGACATGCATGTCCCACGATTTACCGAATATCGTTACAACCGGAGTCGCGGCTTTCACAAGCTGGATAACGTTCTCGTCCGATTCCGGCTTCGATGCTGCTTTGCATGTGCTTCCAAACGCGGCTAACTTTGCATGATGGAGCCGGACATTTTTCATTTGTTCGAAGAATTCCATGTCCTTCGGATTTGAGCCGGGCCAGCCGCCCTCGATGTAATCGATGCCGAAAGCGTCTAAACGGTGAGCGATCTTTATTTTGTCTTCGACACTGAAAGAAATCTCTTCTCCCTGCGTACCATCACGAAGCGTAGTGTCGTAAAGAAATACCTGCTTCATACAAACCTCAATTTCTATTTTAGGTGATGTATAACCTTAATTATTTTTTCCATTTGTCGGGGCGAAGTGAACGAACGGCAGCACCCGCGATCCACATTTCCGAATCATGAATTTCTTTCAATTCTTTATTCAGTAATTCTCTGTAATTTGGACCGCCGGTCGATTCCAGAACGCGTTTCGTTTCAGCGCCGCTAGAAACAGCTTCATACAATTGTTTAAATACTGGAGCAACAGCAGCTTTGAATCTTGGAAGCCAGTCGAGCGCTCCGCGCTGAGCAGTCACGCTGCAATTTGCATACATCCAATCCATGCCGTTCTCATCGACTAAACGTATCAAACTCTGTGTCAATTCTTCAACTGTTTCATTGAAGGCTTCACTTGGAGTGTGACCATGTTCTCTCAACACATCATATTGAGCCGACATAATTCCAGCAAGTGCTCCCATCAAAACACCGCGTTCGCCAGTGAGGTCGCTGTAAACTTCCTGTTTGAATGTGGTTGGGAATAGATAACCCGAACCGATTGCAATCCCGATTGCTATCGTTCGCTCAGTTGCTTTTCCTGTCGCATCCTGAAAAATTGCGTAGCTTGAATTGATACCTGATCCTGCCAGATAATTGCGTCGCACACTTGTTCCTGATCCTTTCGGAGCAACCATTATTACATCAACATCAGCTGGTGGAACGACCCCGGTTTGGTCTTTATAAGTAATGGAGAATCCATGTGAGAAATAAAGTGCTTTCCCCTTCGTAAGAAACGGTTTCAACTTCGGCCAGATCGCTCTTTGTGCAGCATCGGAAACCAAATATTGGATGACTGTTCCTTTTTGTGCAGCTTCCTCGATCGAGAACAATGTCTTGCCCGGAACCCAGCCGTCTTTAATTGCTCTGTTCCAATCGTCCTTGAATTCGTTAGCCTGGCCGACAATCACATTAAATCCATTGTCGCGCATGTTTAACGATTGAGCAGGACCTTGAACACCATAGCCTATAACAGCGATGACTTCATTTTTTAAAACTTCTTTTGCTTTTGCCAACGGGAATTCTTCCCGAGTTATGATATCTTCAACTGTACCACCAAAATTGATTTTTGCCATTTCTTTTTTTCTCCTTCGATAGAATATGTTTTATGATTTCACAAATCTATAACCGATTTTTTTTAATGACGAACAGCTTTGCAAGCAACGTTACCATTTCTTGTTCTTTCTGCCCACGTGTCTTTGCTGCTTCGTAACTGTCTGTTCATACCGCTCCTTCGAATTCACGTTTCAAAGCGACCCGTCCGGTTCGGGCAATTTCCTTTATGCCGAAAGGTTCGATCATCTTTATCATCGCGTCAACCTTCTTTTCACCGCCGGTTGCTTCAATCGTTATGGAACGAGGGCTGATGTCGATTATCTTGGAGCGAAATATTTCGGATATTTGCATAAGCTCCGGCCTTGAATTCCTGTTCGCCGAAACTTTGATCAGTACCAATTCTCTTTCTACAAATCCTTCATAGGTAAGGTCGACGACTTTTGTCACGTCGATAAGTTTATTCAGCTGTTTGATAATCTGCTCGATGACATCATCGTCGCCTTTTGACACAATAGTCACGCGCGCAACAGAATCATCTTCGCTAGTGCCGACGGAAATGCTGTCGATATTGTATCCACGGGCGCTGAATAAGCCGACGATTCTGTTCAGAGCGCCGAATTTGTTTTCAACTAAGACTGAGATTGTGTGTGACTTCACTTTACAGCCTCCGGATGCCGCTTTGACGTTTTTAACTCCTTAACTGATTTTGGATAATCTACAATTTGTGCCACGCTTGTGCCGGCAGGAATCATCGGGAACACATTGTCCTCTTCCGTGGTCTTGAAGTCGATCAAAACCGGACGGTCGTTTATCTTCAACGCTTCCTTTAAGATTGGGACGACTTCATCGCTCTTGTCCGACGTAAATCCTTTCGCGCCGAACGCTTCCGCGACTTTTGCAAAGTCCGGATTGCTCCCCAGAGAGACATGGCTGTATCTTTTTTTGTAAAAAAGATCCTGCCATTGTCTGACCATACCGAGATAACCGTTGTCCAGTATCACGATTTTTATCGGGAGCTTATTACCGACGGCAGTCGCGAGCTCCTGAATGTTCATCTGGATTCCGCCGTCGCCGTTTATGCTGAATACCGGCCTGTCTTTCACGCCGAATGACGCGCCTATCGCCGCAGGGAATGCGAATCCCATCGTGCCCAATCCGCCGGAAGTGATATTCGATCTGGAATTTTTAAACTTATAAAATTGCGCCGTCCACATTTGATTCTGTCCGACGTCGGATACTATAACAGCTTCGCCGTTTGTCAGCTCGGAGATTTTTTCGATTACATATTGCGCGCGGATCTGATCTCCATGTTCGTAGCGGAGCGGATGTTCTTCCGCCCAGCCTTTTATTTGATCGAGCCATTCTTTTGTGTCCAGTGAATGCACAAGAGGGATCAACCGTTCAAGAACATGGCGAACGTCGCCGACTATCGGAACGTCAACTTTCACATTTTTGCTGATTACCGACGGGTCGATGTCAATGTGGATTTTCTTGGAGTTGGGTGAGAAGGTTTTGGGATTGCCGGTAACGCGGTCGTCGAACCTTGAGCCGATTGCGATCAGGCAATCGCACTGATCGACCGCGACATTGGAGTACCATGTTCCATGCATGCCCAACATTCCCATCGACAGCTCGTCCTCAACGGGGAAGGCGCCTAATCCCATCAACGTCATGGCGACCGGCGCATTCAACTTTTTCGCGAAGTTAAACAATTCCTTCGATGCGTTTGAATTGACAACGCCGCCGCCGACATACAGGACGGGTTTTTTCGAATTGTTAATAATTTCAACTGCTTTATTGATTTGTCCCACGTGAGCGAAATAAAAAGGGTGATAGCCGCGAAGTTTTATTTCCTTCGGATAAAGGAACGGCGCGCGAGAAGCCATGACATCCTTCGGCATATCGACAACTACCGGACCCGGCCGGCCGGTTGCGGCAATGTGGAACGCGGCTTTTATTGTCCACGCAAGTTCGTGAACATCCTTCACGAGGAAATTATGCTTCGTGATGGAGCGTGTAATGCCGATGATATCGGCTTCCTGAAAAGCGTCGTTGCCAATGAGATGAGTTGCCACCTGACCGGTGAATACAACGATCGGTACGGAATCCATATAAGCATCCGCAATGCCTGTTACTGTGTTTGTCGCGCCGGGGCCGGAAGTAACAACCACGACTCCGACTTTACCGGTGGCTTTTGCATATCCTTCGGCTGCATGAACGGCACCCTGCTCATGCCGCGTAAGAATGTGTTTGATGTGCGACATGTCGTGCATCGCGTCATAAACGCCGATTACTGCTCCGCCGGGATAGCCGAACATATACTCGACATTTTCTTCTATCAGGCATTTCACAAATATTTCCGCGCCTGTCATCTCGTTGGTACTCATTGCTTAGTTCTCCATATTTAGTTTTTGAATTTGAATTAGTCCTCATTTTGTCGTACAAAAATCTCGGACCAATCAATCATAAAATATTTCAAGCCTCAACACGCCTTCGGCATAGCTTTCAGCTTCAGGTCATTCCGGTGCTACAATGTAATTTTGGGTTAGATTGCTTCTGGGGAATAACCTTCGGCTATTTAGCTAATAATGCCGAGAAGGATATTCCCCTCGCTAAGGAGGAGGAGAATAAGGATCGATACTGCAGAAACGAGGCTGCTGACATTAGAACTGACGGATTCATGCAAGGACAACGACAAACTTTTCGCTGCCTTGCCGATTGAGCTATATGTTGAATTATCGTCAGTCATTTTGTCTGCTTACAGTATAAGGATTTCTTTATACGTTGTCAATAGTTCAATCGGAATTATTTTTTATAGCGTTAATAAATCAGGAAGATATGACAGAACACGGAATGCACGGATGAAACGGATTTTCACGAATTTGAAAAATGAGAAAAGTATTGATCGGTGAAGGTCCGTGTGTCTCAGTGTGATCCATGTGCGATTCTTTTTTAATACATTATAAGGATGTTGCCGAATGGATTCTTCACTGCACTTTGTTTCGTTCAGAATGACAAAACCCTTGATTATGTCATTCTGAGGGAGTGTCCCGAAGGGATGCCTTCGGAAAAGCGACCGAAGAATCCATCTTATTCTCGATATAAATCATTCGGCAGCACATTCATTGTTAGGGATAACTAAGCAAGCCTTATGAGCATGTTGCGGAAGGGCATTGATTAAAATCAACGCCTGGCAAAGGCTCGAAACCCGAAGGGTTTTGTACGAGTAGAGCCGTCTCCCGAAGGGATCCCATCGGGACAATTTATTGGATGGCAACATTTGGCAACACGCTCCTTATCCAGTCTCGGCCGCGGAAATTTTCTAAACACTTTCGGGAAAGTTGGAAACGTTGGCAGTGGGCTACTTTGCTTTTGGGTAGTAGCTCAGTTTCAATTTTTGTTGTCACCCCGAACTTATTTCGGGGTCTAAAAGCAACAAAATTAGATGCTGAAACAAGTTCAGCATGACAGAGACCCGCAAACTGAGCCACTACCAATCGTTTCTGTTTGGCTCAAGTTGGGATGCTTTCAATCAAATTGGATCGGCTTGAACAAAAAATAAGGGCGACCAGAAAAAATCTACCCGCCCTTCAAATAGAATTTTTATTGATAAAATTATCTGTATTGCTTTAGGAACTCAAGCCTATCCTTCAAATGCGATGCTGGGACGAGAAGTTTATCCTTTCCATAGATAGCATCTTCAGGGTTTGCAAATGTAAGCTCAAAATCTTTGCTCATAATTATCGCTTCTTCGGGACAAACTTCTTCACAGAATCCGCAGAAAATGCATCTTAACATATTTATCTCGAACAATTCAGGATATCTTTCTTTATCGAGTTCGGTTTCCGATGCCTGCACC
>JBAPNE010000226.1:0-17091 GCA_049278975.1 Candidatus Kryptoniota bacterium | reverse complement strand
AAGCAATAGTAGCCGCGATTTATCTTAATGGCGGAATAAATGCTGCAAGGAAGTTCATTGCAAATATGGTCATGCCAAGACAAACGCAGGTCAGCAGCGAAGTATTCGATGCCCTCGATAGAAATTTTAAGAGTGCGCTCCTCGAATTTTCTCAGGCACGCGGGCTCGGTTCCCCACGCTACAATCTTATTAAGGAAGAAGGCCCAGACCACGATAGGACATTTACAGTTGAAGTGTTGATCGGGGAAGAATCCCGCGGAATTGGAACCGGGAAAACGAAGAAAGCTGCGGAACAAGCGGCGGCAGAGATGGCGTTTGAGAAACTGAAGCGAGAAAAAGGCGATCCGTAATTGCAGGTTTATATATCATGGTCCATCAAGGAACTATACCGCTCGCAACTGCGTTCAACGCCATGGCACCGCAAAATGTTTATGGCGTTCCCTAAAACCTAGACCGGAAACTTTCCCTATCATTTATTGCAATCCGAGGTGATTAAATTATTTTAATGACTTTTCTATTGCATCTGCAAAAGAAAGTCCCTATATTTTTCGAGGTAGAACGAGAGGGACCCACATTAAATTCAGTTTCTTCAGATCACAGCAGTGCTTTTTGCTGTTGCGCAAACAAGTCTGACATTAGAGTACTGAAAAGGAGGAGAGCAAAAAGTGCGCGGCACCCTTGTTATCATATATATATTTATATTTAAGTCGATAACTTTCTCGCAGACCTCACCTCACGGTGACAAGTTGAAATTTGACTGCGCCGACTGTCATACCACAAATGATTGGACGACATTGGCGAGGCAAATGAAATTTGACCACGACAAGACGTCTTTCAAGCTTGTCGGTCAACACTCTCAAGTAAATTGCAAATCCTGCCATCAAAGCCTAGTTTTTTCCGACGCAAAAACCGACTGCAATTCGTGCCACAAAGATGTCCATCAGAATACAGTTGGACCTGATTGTGAAAGGTGTCATTCATCGACCACGTGGGTTATTTCGGAAGCTAATCAGATGCATGAAAAGACTCGCTTCCCTCTTGTGGGTGTTCATCAAAACGTAGATTGCGCAAGCTGCCACTCCGGATATTCCAAGTTATATTTTCCTCCTTTAGCCGTGTCATGTTATAGCTGCCACTCGCAACAATATTTTGCAACCACTTCGCCGAATCATGTGCAAGCACAGTTCTCGACGCAATGCCAGGATTGCCATGGTGCCATAGACATCAGCTGGGGACCGACCAACTTCGACCATAGCTTCTTCCCGCTTACCTGCGGACATGCTATTCAAAACTGTTTCGCCTGCCACAAGCAGGGAAACAACAATTTTAAAGGTCTCTCTACAAACTGTTACAGCTGTCATCAGGCCGATTTTGCAAGCGCGACCAACCCGAACCATGTTGCTCAGGGATTCTCGCATCAATGCGATCAATGCCATACAACGACAGATTGGACGAGCGCTGGTTTTGATCACACGGCGGCTGGCTTCCCGTTGACATTGGGACATGCCAATTTGCAGTGTGTCCAATGCCATGCAGCAGGTTTCACAAATACACCGTCGACTTGTGTCTCGTGCCATCAGACGGATTATAATAATACAAATAATCCAAGCCATATCACCTTGGCTCTGCCAACGGGCTGCACGACGTGCCATACTACAAATCCAGGCTGGACACCTGCGACGTTTCCAATCCACAGTAACTATTATGTCATAACCGGCGCCCATGCCTCCTTAACATGTGACCAATGCCACAACGGTAACTACAATGTTGCCCCAACCACTTGTTATGGCTGCCATACAAATGATTATAATTCCACAAATAATCCACCGCATCAGTCAGCAGGTTACCCAACCGATTGCACGCAGTGCCACACACAGACTGCTTGGACACCTTCAACTTTCAATCATACTCAATTCCCGATAACTTCTGGAAATCACGCGAGTCCTCCGCTGCTGTGCTCGCAATGCCATACCACCATATCGAACTTTGCAATATTCTCATGCACAACCAGCGGCTGCCACACGGAGGCAAGCACGGATCCGCACCATTCAGGTGTAAGGAATTACGTGTACAGTCCAACCTCTTGTTACAGTTGCCATCCGACAGGAACAGGAGATTGAGCTGAAAGTGGATTTCGATTATAGGCAACCGATCCTTTGTTTCATGGCAATATTTTTCTTCTACGGTACTACTCACTCCCAAGAAAAAGGAAACGCGAGAAAAAACGGCACCATCTCGTTTATAACTCCACAAAATATCTACGTAAGGTTTGAAAATACCGGCGGCATAACGGCGGGAGACACAATTTACATTGAAAGACAAGGAAGAGTGTTGCCGGCAGTGATTACAAAATACTTATCTTCATTATCTTGTTCTGGCCCAAAGATAGGCAATTCAGAATTGAAAACGGGAGATATTGCCTTCGCGTTCGTGAAAGCCGAAACGCAGAAGGAAAACCATTCTGTTGCCGGACAAGCAAAAGACACGACGTTAGCTCAACAGATTTCTCCGACGGCAACTCAAGGACAATCGCAAACCGTCATACCAAGAGTCTATGGTGCACTATCGGCAAACTCTTATTCCAATTTTTCTAACTACACCAATAGCTCCGATATTCAAAGGTGGGATTATTCATTTCATATGAATGCCGATAATATCAATGGATCGCAATTCTATTTTTCAAATTACATGGATTTTAATTATCTCAGCGGTCAATGGACGTTGGTGCAATCTAATATTTTCAACAGTCTAAAAATTTATGACCTGGCCTTCGGTTACAAATCCAGCTATCTCAACGGCTGGCTTGGAAGACACATCAATAACGAAATTGCAGGCATCGGCCCGATCGATGGATTGCAGGCAGAACAGCGATTTGGAGACTTCGGAGTCGGTGGAGTTTTGGGATCAAGACCTGATTTTTACAATATGAGTTTCAATCCGAAGCTTCCCGAATTCGGTGCATACATCGATAGAAACGATACGCTCAATGACGGCTTTATGAACAATACTCTGGGAATATTTCAGCAAAATAATGATTTAAACACCGACCGCAGATTTATTTACTTCCAGCACAACAGCAACCCTGTCAGAGCCTTCAGTTTCTTTGCCACTGCGCAAATTGATATTTTTAAGATATACAATGGTACGCCAACGAATACCTTCTCACTCACCAATTTATATTTATCAACTCAATACGCTCCGATAAATATTCTCACACTGAATATTTCATATAGCGCACAGAGGAATATTATTTACTATCAGACGTTCAGCAGCACAATCGACAGTTTTTTGTTAAGTCAAAATCAACTGCGGCAAAGCGTCATGGCGGGGATATATTTGAGGCCATGGAACAGCACTTTTATAAATCTCAACGGCGGATACAGCATCCAGCAAGGAGACGTTGCTCCTTCGCGCAATGCAAACGCCACCATTACACAATCAAACATACCTCTGCTCTTGATTACGGCATCGGTCACTTATAGTCAGCTTGTCAGCAGTTTTGTTAACGGCTCAATTTACGGAGTCGCACTCACAAAGTATCTCGACTTTAGCTCAGCGAGCGTTGAAATCGGTTATACGAGATTGAATTATAGTTTTGGGGCCGGGATAGCCAGCCTGATCCAAAATCAGGCGACGGCACAAATATCCATGAGAGTATTCTCACAGTTGTTCTTTAATTTATACTATGAAGGATTTTTCTACCATCAGACCACCTACGGAACCTTGGCAGGAGGATTCAACGTTAGGTTTTAGGTACGTCATGGCGGTGGACTTGAAAAAATCATCTTATTTCTTATTACAAGAGAAAACCCTACTTCGCATTTGTACCACTTCAATAAAATGTTTAAAGAAAATTTAGATGTTCGATATGGCAATAAAAATATGCATTCTATCTTCCACGGTGAATTTTAGCTTTCGTTCAATTGGAAGACGATCCTTCACAGGTAAGCCAAGCGAAATCAAATCCTGACATCATGGAAACAGACGTCAAACACTTTTCACACGAAGTTTTCGTCTTTTTTCTAATAGCGATAGGGTCTCTTACCGCGCTAACAATCTGGGCGAGAAACTATTCGTATTATCTCACGCCGTTGCAGGAAAGACCGTTATACTCAAGGTATGACAGTTTGAAACCGGAAGGGACAGAAAGCCACGGATACGGTGTGATCGGGACGGCAATGGTTTTCATCGGTGTTATAACTTACTCAACCCGAAAACGCATAAAAGGACTTGCTCACTTTGGAAAAATCGGGGACTTCCTCGACTTCCATATTTTTATGTGTCTTGTCGGACCAATCTTAATAATGTACCATACCACGTTCAAGTTCGGAGGCATTGCAGGCGCAGGTTTCTGGTGCATGACCGCGGTTGTCCTCAGCGGTTTCATCGGCAGGTATTTCTACAGATTTATTCCAAAAAATATCGAAGGCCATGAATTAAGTGCAAAGGAACTTGAAGATGAACGCCAGCGATTGTTCCAAGCATTAAAAAACCAGTACAATCTTAGGGATGATCTGCTTGAGCAAATAGACAAAACCGGGGCTTTGCAATTCGACAATTCAAAAGCAGGATTCTTCAAGCTCTTCTGGTATCTTCTCAAGGTGGACTTTTCGAAATTGAAATACCAAAAGGGAATTCACAAAATTCTTCACAAGCATTCCATTCCTTCCGGTGCAATCAAAAAAATCTCCGCGATAGCTCAGCGCCGAATTGTTTTGAGGCAGCGTATTCTTATCCTCGAGAAAATTCGTCGGGTTTTCCACTACTGGCATGTTATTCACCTTCCCTTCTCTCTAATCGTTCTCATAATCCTTATCATACACGTCGGTGTGGCAATCGCTTTTGGATACACTTGGATTTGGTGATAGAAAATTTTATTTTAAAATATGAGTAAGACAATACATACTGCCCCAACTTCAATCTGGCCAATTAAGGAATTCCCACTTCAGTAAATTTTCTATACTGCGTCAAAATTCAGCAAGCTCAAAATTAAAATTGCTGAAAAGAACTTTTTGTTTAGTGCATTGTTCTATTAAGCAGGATTAAACTGTTGGCATTATATTTTGATCGAAGATTCGAAAGATGTCTGCCGATGAGTGGGAAGTTTTGGCTGTGCCTCATCCTCGGATTTGGTATGGCTAGCGGAGCTTATGCACAAATATCGCCCGGCCCACTATACTCAGGACATGACCAACTCGAAGGGATAGAAAAATGCACTTCATGTCACACCGTTGGAAAACTAATCTCGAACGATAAATGCCTTGCGTGTCACAAAGAAATCAGGACACGCGTCAATCAACTCGCAGGATACCACGCACTCGTCAAGACAAAGTCGTGCACCGAATGTCACCTCGACCATCTTGGACAAACTTATCAAATCGTGAGATTCGATACTTTGTTGTTTAATCACGGCATGGTCGGATTTGTTTTACAAGGCGACCATAAAATTATAGGTTGCCGTCCGTGTCACAATCCCGTAAATATTTCTGCACAGGATGTCAAATTTCTTCCTGTTGTTCAAAAGAAAAACACATTCTTGGGGTTGTCGACAAAATGCGAGTCATGCCACGAGGATATTCACAAAGGCCAATTTACTCAGGCGTGTTCTTCGTGTCATGGATCGGATCATTGGAACCCCGCGGATAATTTTTCACACGACCGGACAAGCTATCCTCTTACTGGCAAGCATAAAGATGTCAACTGCGACCAATGCCATAGTGGGAAATTTTCCGACAATAAAACTGTCAAGTACACTCAGATGCAATTTTCTTCGTGCGCCGATTGCCACACGGATCCTCACAAAGGGCAATTCAAACAGCCATGCGCATCTTGTCACACAACCGAAAGCTTCATCACGGTGAGCAGAACAGAATTCGATCATTCAAAGACATCGTTCCCTTTGCTGGGCAAACATGTCGATGTTAAGTGCGCACAATGTCATCAGAACGATCCTAAAAAGAGAAATGTCAGCGGTGAATTCGGATTCCACATTACGAGATTCCAATTATGCTCGGATTGCCATTCGGATGACCATGCAGGGCAATTCGCCGATAGACCCGACAAAGGTAAATGTGAATCATGCCACACTGTCGCCGGTTGGATTCCCGCAAGCTACACAATTGCCGATCATCAAAAGGAAAAATTCGGTTTGGATGGAGCCCATCTTGCAGTCGCTTGCTCCGATTGCCACCTTGCAAACAAAGTAAAGGCGCCTTCGACAAGACAATTTCGTTGGAAAGGTGTAATCGAATGTACAACATGCCATGGCGATATTCACCAAGGTCAGTTCAAAACCGAAATGATTAGTGGATGCACAACATGCCATACGACTGAATCGTGGGCTAACCTCTCCAATTTTTCTCACGACAAAACAAAATTTCCTTTACGAGGAAAACATGCAAACGTTAAGTGCGAGCAATGCCATGTGAAGCCGACGGTTCCGACGCTACCAGTTAAATACACCGGTCTGGATACAACTTGCTCATCATGCCACTCTGACGAACACCAGGGACAACTTCAACTTGAGGGCGCAACCGAATGCACAAGATGCCACACCGCCGACAACTGGCATAAACTTAACTTCGATCATAACACGCAATCCAATTTCGCGCTCACCGGAAAGCATGCTAATGTTCCCTGCGCTAAATGTCATCCCACGGTCGCGATGAACGGCAAGGAGACGACTAAATATAAACCACTCGGGATGAAGTGCACTGATTGTCATTCGTCAAAGGGTTGAGTTTGAAGAATCCTATGAGAATCGTTATAAAGCTTTTAGCCGTCATAAGCATTATGGAATTCTCTTATGTTAACTGTTTAGCTCAGGCCTCGCCACATGGCGATATCAATCTCAATTGCACGGATTGTCATACGACACAGGGCTGGACGCAATTAGCCTCACCGATGAAGTTCGATCACTCCGAAACCGGGTTTAAACTTTACGGCGAGCATAGAAATGCTGCCTGCAAAGAGTGCCACGCCGGATTACAATTTCCGAATACTCCTCGAGATTGTTTTTCGTGCCATCAAAAAGATTACGATGCTGCAGTTTCCATCGACCACCGTGCCGCCGGCTTCGGCAACGACTGTACACAATGCCACACCGCCGATGCCATGTCATGGCGGTCAAGCTTCGATCATGATTTGACTCAATTTCCAACGCGCGGTGCCCACGAGGCCGTGCCATGTTTAAGCTGTCATGTCGGAAATCGCTATCGTGGCACACCAAGCGAATGCATAACTTGTCATCAAAAGGATTACACCAGCGCACAAAATCCGAACCACATCACCGCAGGGTTCAACACAGAATGCGCAGTCTGTCACAGAGCTTTGACCTGGCAGCCTGCGGCATTCTTTCCGCATCCCTATTTCCCAATCCATGCAGGCGATGTGCATAGCCCCGGCGTATGGAATGCCTGCACCGATTGCCATACGTACTACTCGAATTATTCCACATTCGTATGCACAAATTGCCATGAGCATACGGAATCCAGGATGGATTCTCAACATTCAAATGTCAAGGGATATGTCTATCAAAGCTCCGCATGTTATCGCTGCCATCCGACAGGAGGCGGGTAATGCGGTGAACGCTCAAATTAAAACCGTCTGTTTAATACTTATTGCTCTTTTGACATTCCACATCTCAGCCCATGCCAAGAAGAAAATCAAATATGCAATTACCTATGTTTCCGGATCGACTGCGTACATCGGTGCGGGACGATTGCAAGGTCTTGCGGCAGGGGACACATTGCAAATCATAGATACCGAAGCGGAACCAATCACTGCAGTAATAATCGCCACCGCGGACAGCTCAAGCGCCTTGAAAATCATTTCGCCGACGGCCATGGTCGTTATCGGAGACACAGCCATCATCTCGACCGAAACCACTGAACCGCCGACAGAGATGGCGAAAGCGGATACGAGTCAAATGCCGATGTCAACGCAGATTATTTCCCCTTCCGCAAAATCACAGCTTGAGAATATCTTATCAGGAAGAGCTGCCATTCAATATTATTTTATTTCCGCCGAAGAATCAAAATTCAATTTAAGTCAACCCGCGGGAATGTTGATGCTAAACATATCCAACCTTTTCGGCACCGGCATGGTATTTTCGCTGGACGATCAAAGTTTTTATGATAGACTGGACAACTATTCAATCTTCGGAAATGCAGTCGGCTTTCAACATAATCTCTATCAAGTTTCAATTACTCGTGATTCGCCGGATGCTTCAATCGGATACGGCGTCGGCCGGATGACATCGCACTTTGTCGGAGGCATCGGAACTTTTGACGGAGCACAATTCTATTACCGCATGAATGATTTTACCGCCGGAGTTCTCGGAGGTGCTGCCGCCGACGTCCCATCATCATTGAACTTCGGTGGGACGCGAACCGCATTCTTTTTGAATTACCATTCCGGTTCCGATTTTGTCCATCAATATGATGGAACAATTGCTTATGGGTTACAAATGGTAAGTGGAAATCTTGATCGGAATTTTATTTATTTACAAAATTCACTTTCACTCGGGACTAAGTTGTATCTTTACGAAACCACAGAGATTGACATGAGCCAACTTTCAAACGGAGTCAGGGAAACCGCTTTAAATTTCTCCGACACATATTTCTCCGCTAATTATTATCCGGCAAATTGGTTGTTCGCTAACGTCGGTTACGATGCCTCAAGAAACATCTATTTATTCCAATCGATGAAAAATATTCCTGATTCCTTGATCGACAGAAACATTTTGCAGGGTTACAGAGCGTCCTTGACGGCGCATTTGCCGGGCTCGATAACCGTCTCCGCGAACGCAACTCTCAATGCAAGCAGCGATTTCCCACGTGACGAGCATACGTTTGGCGGCACTCTACGCGCCAGCGATATTTTTGATACTGACATAAATGCCGGCGTGATGTACCTGAGCATGGTCGGGACATACTCAAATGGATATGATTTCTCGGCAGATATTGATCGAACATTTTTTGATCGTCTTTCGGTTACATTTCGTTATGATTTCTACAATATTTTAGTTTCAACTTTGCAACAAACTTACACGACACAAACTATTTCGGGATTTCTAAATTATGATTTCTCTGCGAAACTATATTCATCCATCGGCGGCGATGATATTATAGACGCTACCATGAACAGCATCAATGTTTTTGCCGAGATTGGATTTAGGTTCTAAGGAACATTCAATATGGATAGTACAATGATCACTTCGTTAATCATTTTGCTCTTGATTATCCTGACGGTTGTTCCTTATGTCCGTCGATTAAAAAAGAAAGAGGCAAGGGCCAGGAAGAAATTCCATGAATTAAGAATCAGCGGTCTTAATGAAGCCGCCACGGTACATCCTCATATCGATGTTACCAGCTGCATCGGCTGCGGCGGATGCGTGAAAGTATGCCCCGAAGGAGACGTACTAGGTATAATCGAGGGCAAGGCGATGTTGATTCATGGCGCGAAATGTGTGGGCCATGGAGTTTGCGCCGATGCTTGTCCCGTCGGTGCAATTCAATTGTTGATGGCGAAGCCGGGAGGGAGTGGAGATTTACCTGTTCTCGAAAAAAATTACGAAACCAATATCAAAGGTGTTTTCATCGTTGGAGAACTTGGTGGAATCGGGTTGATAAAAAATGCAGTCTCGCAGGGAAAAGCCGCCGTCGAGTACATTGCATCGACACAATCCGACCATCAAGCGGAATATGATGTGGCTATTGTCGGAGCGGGACCGGCGGGGCTTGCGGCAGGACTCACGGCAAAAGACAAAAACTTGAAACATATAATCCTTGAACAAAGCGATATCGGTGGGACGATCCTCCATTATCCACGGGCAAAGATTGTAATGACATCTCCGGTTGAACTTCCGATTTGGGGAAAGTTAAAGTTGACGGATGTTAGTAAAGAAATTTTGCTCGATACATGGGAAAAAATAATAAATAAAGCGGCACTCGACGTCCGAACGAATGAGAAGGTAACCGACATACAAAAAATGAATGGGTTTTTCTCGATAACGACCACAACAATTCAAACAACGGCTAATAACGTGGTACTCGCTTTGGGAAGACGTGGTACACCACGAAAGCTCGGCGTGCCCGGCGAGGAGCTTTCAAAGGTGATGTACCGCTTGATCGACACTTCAACTTACAACGACAACCACATTCTTGTCGTTGGCGGCGGCGACTCTGCCATAGAAGCCGGTGTTGGTTTATCCATTCAGAGGAACAACACAGTCACGCTTTCATATCGGAGAGGTGAATTTTCCCGCATTAAAGAGCGGAACAAAGGTCACATTGAGGAAGCGATGTCGAAGAAAAAAGTCAATGTGGTATATAATTCGGAAGTAAAAGAAATCCGGGGAAATAGCATTGTACTCACAACGCCGAATGGTGATGTGGAACTTCCCAATGAATTTGTATTTATATTTGCAGGGGGAGAAATGCCGTTTGAACTCCTGAAGAAGATCGGTATTTCGACACAACTGCAGGAAATCCAGGAAAAGGTGACATGAGCTGAATTCAATTCGAGTGATTATCTATTCCGAAGCTCTGACAAAAACTCTATCCGTAAAGAAACAAAACGCCTTCCGCAATTTCCCTACTTAATTCCGTACGCTGTTAGGTCTCCCGATTCATCCGAGAGATACAAAACTCCATTATCAACAATTGGGCTTTCCCAATGAATTCTCCCGATATGGTCGTCGTGCCACAATGCTTTCCCGGAGAGCGGATCGAGCGCGCGGATGCTGCCGCTGACGACACAATACAAAACACCGTTCGCGACAATCGGTGAGCTGCTTCCGTCGGATTGTTTCCATGCAACTTTAAGGCTCGGCATTCCCTTCCCGTCAACCTGCAGCTTGAATGCAGAAAGTCCATCATACGTTCCGACAAACACCCATAATGCTTTGTCTTGCGGATTTACCCAGACTGCAGGTGCGGTGAAAACCATTTCGTCCGAAGGAACATCAACGATCTTTCCAATTTCTCCGCCGGTGTTGCCGGGACCGCCATGGCCGCTGAGATCGGCAAGATTAACAAGACGCAAAACCCTGTCCTTGCCAGACTGAACGGCAAGATCTTTTATGGTACAATTTTCGGGTGTTGGAATTATCGCCGGAGCGGTACTGCCGAGATCGAGGTCTGCATCGTCCAAGTGCTGAAAGTCCCGCGGCGTATAACTGTCAACCGGTGCACCGTTATCTCCGGTTCCATCCGGGTTGAGCGAGAAAATAGTGTCTCCCCAGTTGTGCTCCTTCGGATCAAACGGCCCATTCCCTGTCGCCATATAGATTTTGTCCGGCGTCGCATCGTACACAACTCCAGACCTTGCCCATATCGCAGTTTGAACCGCGGGCCAATCAGGTGTGCCAGGACGTTCCACGAAATGAACAGCCTGGTTGCTGCCGTTCGCATTGAAAACATGCTGCGTACCATCATGTAGATTTATCGTCGTTAAATGTCCCTGATAGTCTCCCCTATCGCCGAGATATCCCCCGTTCGCGACATAAAGATATGAATTGCCGTTTTTCACCGTTGCAATGGCAAGCGCCGACGAGCCTTTCTCGTCAAATGGTTTTAGCGTGCACAATTCCGGCCAGCCTCCGTCTTTCGTTTCTGCACCGTCGGTGACTCGATATTTATGAACATAACCGTCGAGTCCGTAGCTATAGACAAATTCCCGGTCCGGATCGATCGCGGGAGAAGACGTAGTATAAGTCGGCTGAAATCTATTGTTTATTCGATACGTGCCTGTTCCATATTGATGTGTCCATATTACATCGCCGTTCATGGCATTAAGAGCGATAATGCGGCCGTCTTTAGTTGTCACAAAAATCATACTGATTGTACCGGACTGAGTCTTAACATCACTGAGATAGGCAGGCGCACCGTCTGCAACAGACGGCAGTGATATTTTGAAAAGTTGATGGAGACTCCCGATATTTTGCGGGCCGATTTTTGTCTCTTTTGTATCGTTGCCGCTGTGCTGGGGATCGAAATTGAATTGCGGCCAATCGTAATTCTGGCTTCTTGCCGCCTGCGGACTAAAGACAGCTATTCCTAAAAGAAACACGAATGTGAAAAACATTCTTACTATCCGATTAGTGACCCTTTTTCTATACATGGTTGTCTCCTTTTCAGGCTTAGTGTGATGTATGTTTGGCTCAGTTGAATGAATTACCTCGTCGCAAGCAACGCAATTGAACTTACAGAAATTAAACGAAACCCTCGAATTAAAAATTCCATTAATGCGTTCAATATTTGTTCGGCGTCGGAATTAGTTCGTCATTTTTGATTGTGCCATCGTTCTGGCGCAGTGCAGGAGTTGAACCCCTGCACAACAATCAATGTCCGGGGGCATGCGAATCACTACGAGTGGGGCGATGAATCCCACCTGAACCCGAGAGAGAAAGTGATTATTGAATCGTTGTCGCCTCTTTAGTATGTTTTGAGAGTGAATCCTGATAATCGCCGATGACAGTTCTTCCGGGCAATACCGCACAAGCGAGCCGTGCGCGTTACGGCGTCCTGAATCTCGCGCTCGCCATTACAGCCATTTCGTACCTCGATCGTGTTTGCATTTCGATGACTGCGCCTTTTGTTGAAAGAGATCTGCACCTCAGCGACTTCCAGATGGGATTGGTCTTCAGTGTGTTCACATTTGCTTACGCGGCATTTGAAATTCCAGGCGGCTGGCTTGCCGACCGCTTCGGCCCGCGTTTGATGATGACGCGAGTCGTTATATGGTGGTCGCTGCTGACCGCGTTGACAGGCATTGCATGGGGATTCGTTTCACTATTGACTCTGAGACTTCTGTTTGGCTTCGGCGAGGCGGGCATGTTTCCGGGGCTTTCGCGCGCCTTCTCAAGGTGGTTCCCCCCAAGCTGGCGCGGCAACGCGTTCGGTCTCGTCATCATGTCGGCGCTTCTTGGCGGCGCGGTGACACAATGGCTGACCGCCGAACTCCTCGCGGCTCAGTGGCATTGGCGCACGATCTTTTTCATGTATGCCATTGCGGGAGTCGCCTGGGCGCTGATATGGTTTTGGTGGTTTCGAGACGAGCCGCAGAACCATGGCGGCGTGAATGAGGCGGAATTAAAACTCATTTCTCCGGAGTCTGCCCGCACAGCCGGACACGAAGCCACTCCATGGAAGCAGTTATTCCACAGCCGCTCATTGATACTCCTGTGCGGAATGTATTTCGGCGTGATATACGGCTGGTACTTCTTCCTGACCTGGATGCCGAAGTATCTTCTCAGCGCACGCGGCTTCGATTTGAAAACCGTCGGCTGGCTTGCGATGCTGCCGCTGCTGTGCATGGCGGCGGGGGTTGCATTAGCCGGCTGGACAAGCGACCATCTTGTTTCACGAGTCGGACTGCGCTGGGGGAGACGCATTCCCGGACTTGTTGGTCTGCCGCTCGCTGCAATACTGCTCGCAGTAGCAATCGAAACGACGGACGGGAAGACTTCGGCATTTCTTTTTGCGGCAGCAGCTGGATTGGCAACGTTTGGCGTCGCGCCGGGCTGGGCGGCGTGTCTCGACTTAGGCGGCTCACATGCGGGTGTTGTCACAGGTATGATGAACACATTCGGCAATCTTGGCGGCGCAGTGGGGCCGATGTTGGTCGGCTTCTACCTCGACTGGGGACACTCGTGGAATGTTCCGCTGCTGACCGTGGCATTCTTCTATTTATTCTCCGCGGCTTGCTGGATGGGAATTAGAGCGGACGAGAAAATACGGTTGTGACCTGTTAAATGCCTGCAAAACATGTAACAGACTTTAAATAAATGTCTCAATTTGTTAATATTGTTGCATAAACTCACAAACCGAAAGGAGTAAATATGGGAAAAGCGATGTCAAAGTCACAGGTGGCAGATTATTTTGCCAAGAAATTCGAGCTGAAGAAAAAGGTTGCCGCCTCATTTCTAGATGAATTCGCGAGTCTCGCTTACCGCGAAGCAAAAAACTCGTTTACGATTCCGGGAATTGGAAAGCTTGTCCTCGTAGATAGAAAAGCTCGTATCGGAAGAAATCCCGCGACGGGCGAGCAAATTCAAATTCCTGCCAAGAAAGTCGTCAAATTTCGAGTAGCGAAGGCTTGTAAAGACGCGGTGTTGAACAAGAAATAAAAATCCATTTCTGCCCGAGCCGATCAAAATTCACATCGTGTGAAGCTCGGCTTTCCGAACATCTCCCGATCCGAATTCATCCATGAATGATCGGGATCCTGCACGTCTTACGCGGGACTGTTCGGGAAAAGTATATCCCACCAGACCATGGCATCTGGTGGGACTTTTTTAGTACATAAGTTCTGTCAGCCACTCTCGTTTCTCCACCCGCTCTACAGCATTGAACTGTCGCAGTTAGCTCGAGTGAACGGGTCGGCTTGGTGTTACTGTCAGCCACTATATGTCACATCATATTGAAAAACTTGTGCATCTTAGGTATAATAGAGCACTATAACTCTACAATGCCAAGACACAAATCAACTTCCGCTCAACGTAAAGCGCTCTCGGAAACAGAGGTTGCATATTCATATGCTAAAGTTATACGAAAAGACATTTATCACGCGGTAGATGATAGGATAAGAAAACTTCTTGCGGGTGATTTAAGCTTTCATGACGCAAGCAGCAATGGCGGCAGACATAATTTTCATTCCTTCCCAGCGAAGTTCCCTCCTCAACTTCCCCGTCTGTTTATCGACTATCTAACGGATCCAGAGGACATAGTCTTAGATCCCATGGTTGGATCAGGAACAACCATCATCGAGGCAACTTCAGCCGGAAGAATCGGAGTAGGTTTTGATATCGATCCGCTTTCAATACTGATAAGCAAAGTTAAAGCAACTTCGATCGATCCCGCTAAAGTCCAAACCGCCGCACTTCAAGTTGTGCAAGGTGCCGAAATCTCTCTGCTAAAAACGTCGAGACTTGAAAAGGAAATTGAGAAAAGATTCGACGAAAAGACAAAAGAGTTTATCGACTATTGGTTCAGCCGGGAGACACAAACCGAGATAATGGCACTCTTGATTCAGATCGAAAAAGTGGACGATGGAGAAGTCAAAGACTTCTTGAGACTTTTACTTTCATCAATTATTGTCACGAAGTCGGGCGGCGTTTCGCTCGCATGGGATTTGGGACACACGCGTCCGCATAAACTCAACCAGGGACAACAGAAGAAATACAAACCCGCAATTCAGGAATTTGAAAAACGACTCTTAAGAAATCTGCAAAGCCTCCGCGACGGAAGCAAGAACGGAAAAGGATTTGTCCAATTCGGAAGCGCCGAGAACTTGCCGTTGAAAGATGATTCAATTGATTTGATCGTTACATCTCCCCCTTACGCATCGAACGCCATCGATTATATGAGGGCGCACAAATTTTCATTGGTCTGGCTTGGAATGGATGTCGGTTACCTGAGTCATTTACGGAGCAAATATATCGGGAGCGATAAGGTTGCCGATTATAATTTTAAAGAAATCCCGCCGGCAACGACAAAAATCATTTCCAGAATCTCTAACCTTGATCGTCAAAAAGGAAAGGCGCTTCACAGATACTACAATGAGATGGCAAGCGTATTGTGCGAAATGCAAAGGGTATTGAAGCCCGGGAAAACAGCCATCGTGGTCGTGGGCTCATCGATAATGCGAGGTATCGATACTGAAACCGATAAATGCCTGGTGGAAATCGGTGAATCTTTGGATTTGCATTGTGCCGGCATCGGGGTCCGGTCGATTGATCGAAATAAGCGCATGCTCCCGACCAGCTCGAAGGTTCGCCTCAGCTCGCAAATTGAAAATAGAATGCACAAGGAATTCGTAATCGCTTTCACAAAGCAGCACAGGAGGGAGAAAGATGGATAAGCTTGAGGGTATGCGCAGGAAGTTTCATAAGAAAGTTTGCGCCGCGCTCATCTATATGAAGCGAGATGATATACCTAGCATGGCAGACGTTGCTAGCGAAGGAAGCAAAAACATTTCCAGGTCTCTGGTGAAAGCACTTGGATTTCCAATAGCCAAAGACAAAACGGAGGGACAAACGGCTGGCAAGGGTTTCGAGGATTTGACAAAAGATTTTCTCGAAGAAGTATTCGACTACTTGCAGCATATCCGGCCGGGAAAATGGAGATTCTCGGTACATGAAGAAATCTCGGCGTTTGCACAATACAAGCATCTTGCAGAACTCACAGAGATTCTCAAGACCGGTGTCGTGAAAACCGCGCGCACGGATTTGAAAACTGTTCTTGGAGACTATCTGGTTACGCCTGATATCGTGATCTTACGACAGCCTTTAAGCGATAAAGAAGTGAACCGGAAAGCTGAATTGGTGAGTTTGAATGGAATACCTCATTTGACTCCGCTCAGAAAAATGAATAGCGAAAGTGAAATCCTGCACGCAAGCATTTCGTGCAAGTGGACTATCAGAAGCGACAGGGCACAAAACGCACGGACGGAAGCACTGGGCTTAATTCGAAACCGAAAAGGAAATACGCCGCATATTGCGGTGGTCACCGCCGAACCGCTGCCAAGTCGAATCGCTTCTATAGCATTGGGAACAGGAGATGTGGATTGCGTGTACCATTTTGCGTTGCACGAATTGCAGAAAGCAGTTAAAGAAGTCGGCAACGAGACCGAACAGGAACAACTTGATACCATGGTTAACGGCCGCAGACTGAGAGACATTGCTGACTTGCCTTTTGATTTGGCAATTTAATGTTGCTCGGCGGCGTGATATGATACTTACAGTCGGAACCGCTCCCATTGTTTGAAGAATACAAGTACATATTGCCACTTGTCGGTGTGATCATAGGATGGATTCTTACTGAGGTAAGTCATTATTTCCAAAATAGGAATCGAGACACTAAAATAATCCGTGAGGCGGTTTTCGCCATTATTGATTTGAAATTCCGACTTGAACGATCGACAGAGATGCTTAAAGCAGCTACTGAATCAGACTTGTCAGATGAACAAAATAATAGAATGATTACTTCGCTTTTGAAAATCGAAAAAGATGATCTTGATGGAATTAGCTCAGATTTAAAAACCTCAGTAAAAACAGTCGCAAAGGTAGATCCCTTTATTGCCTTAGAG
>JBAPNE010000225.1:0-5078 GCA_049278975.1 Candidatus Kryptoniota bacterium | reverse complement strand
AGATAATACATCCTTGCGGCGTTCACTGTTGCGTATGTTCTGCCATCGGAATCACATTGTAGATCGGTTGACCAATCCTCTTTCGGAACAGGCTTTCCATCTTGATAAACATACACTTTAAATGCTTCGTTGTGCTGGTCGTTCGCTCCAATGTCCGGTCTGATCACAAGGTTCGCCTCGGCGGCGACATAATTTATGATCAGCTTACCGTCGTTCCCGTTACCCGCATACCGGACGAACTGCGGTTCGATATCCCACTTCCCAACTAAATAGAACTTGTCCTTATCAAGGTCGGTCGGTTCCGAGTAAGATACGACTTCGTTATGGGAATACCCTTCTTTATTTCCGATTGAACCGCGCTCGTATCCTAAATAAGTCTCAGGAGTTGTGCGATAGCAAACCGCTCCAGGCATATCTGTCGCTCTTATCGGCTCCATGACGGGTGGCAGGGTTACATCGGGAGTTTTTTCCTTCAGCAGCTTCTGTACCATCTCCTCAAAATTTACATATTCGCCTTCCCCGAAATGAATGTAGCGCAAAGTTCCATCCTTGTCGAACAAATATTTTGCAGGCCAGTATTTATTCCCGAATCGATCCCATATTTTAAAATCGTTATCCATAACGATCGGATAGTCAATGTCGAATTTTCTGATTGCTTCCGCGACGTTTCCACGTTCCTTCTCAAACTCAAACTCCGGCGAATGGACACCGAGAATTACTAAGTCGTCATTCTTGTACCTATTGTACCACTCTTTGAGATAAGGCAGAGTTCTTATGCAATTCACGCAAGTATAATCCCAAAAATCTACGAGTACCACTTTTCCTTTTAGGTTGAGAGTATCACCGGTGTTGAACCAGTACTCCGCACCAATGCCCGGGAATGACGGCATCTTGATGTTTCTATCCTTTAAGTCAGTTAGAGTTTCCTGCCCTGTAGGAATCCAGTTCGATGAATTAATTGACAAATGGCGAGGGACAAACGGCAAGGCAATAAAACTAAGGAGTAACGGATAAAAAGTGAAGGATAATCGGAATTTCATCGGCGTTCCTTATGATAAACTTGTCGCACTATTTAAAGAAAGTTAACAAGTTTTGACATTGCTATCGTTCCCTTATGGCCCGATTTGCGCCTTGGGATCTGAAGGGTAAACCCTGTAGATAACATTCCATGTAAAGTAAGGAAGAAAAAACCAATATGACTGCTGCAGCATCACAATGTCGGCAGCTGTTATGCCAAAAGGCCGTCAAATAATATCTGTTACGGTACTATAAATTCATGCTCGTGAGGACGAATAGTCAGAACAGGACATGGCGCCTTTCGTACCACTTTATCCGCAGTGCTCCCGAATAGGACATGGTCCATCCCGGTTCTCCCGTGTGATGAGATGATGATGAGGTCGGCATTCTCCGACTTCGCAATTTCGACAATTTCGATGAACGGTTTTCCCATTCTAATGATTGAAGTGGCTTTTATATTTTCAGGAATTTCCCTGGCGACAAGTTCATTCAACTGTTCCTCGCTGTGCTTGCGGATCTCTTCTTCCATCGCAGGAATACTCACTTGTCCGAAGCTGAAATCCGCCGGATAGATAATCGGCTCAACAATGTGTAGCACGATAAGCTCAGAATTGAAAAATCCCGCGAACGTTACCGCATATTTCAAAGCATGAATTGAATACTCTGAAAAGTCCTGCGGCACTAGAATTTTTTTTAGGCTAACGGTTGGCATTTCTCCCTCCGCCTTTACGATTTTCTAACTCCGCACTCAATTTGCCAAGCTGCTCATTTGTTATTCTAAGCCGGGTACCGATCACTTCTCCAAGCTTGAACAATATTTTTGTACCCGCTTTAGGGGAGCGATCTAAAAGATTTATCAGATCCGGCCTAAAGAGCCCGATGATCTTAGAATGCTCCTTCGCAATTGCTGAAGCGCTGCGCGGAGATTCGTCGAGCAGAGAAAGCTCGCCGAAAAAATCACCGGCACCGAGAACAGCAAGCTCCTTAACGGCGTTTCCATTTTCCGAATAAGAAATCTCCACTTCCCCTTTTTCAATAACGTACATTCCCAAACCAGGATCTCCTTGCGAAAAGATGCGCTCCTTCGCGGAATATTCCCGGCGATGAACAATTGAGCTTACATTGCGAAGCTCTCTGTTCGTGAGCTGAGAAAAGATCGGCACCTTGGACAAAAATGCCTCTAAAGAGTTATCTTCTTTCTCCCGTTTCCGGAAGAAATTCTGCCAAAGATTACTTTGTGCCAGCTCGCTCATTGCCAGTAAATTTAATCATACACAAATGATAACCATTCGTGCTTGTCTTCCCCATTTCTCACGATTTTGAAGAACCGATCCTGCATCTCACGAGTAATCGGTCCCGGCTTGCCGCTTCCCACTTTTATTTTATCAACCGAACGAATAGGGGTCAATTCTGCGGCTGTGCCGGCAAAGAAAACCTCATCAGCCACATAAAGAATCTCTCGCAGCATCTCTTCCTCTCGGATTTCAATGCCCGCTTCTTTTGCAAGCTGGATCACCGTCATTCTGGTAATTCCCGGGAGGATTGCCGAATGAAGGGGGGTCGTATAAACCTCACCATTATATACGACAAAAATATTTTCACCGCTTCCTTCACTGACATAACCGTTCGCATCTAAAGCTATTCCTTCTGTATATCCGTTCGCCATCGCTTCAAGTTTTATCAGCTGCGAATTCATATAATTCCCGCCGGTTTTCGCCATCGTCGGAAACGTGTCCGGTGCAGGCCGTCGCCAACTGGAGACACAAACGTCTATTCCATTTTGAACCGCATCACTGCCGAGGTATTGTCCCCAATCCCAGACCGCGATGACAGTATCTATCGGATTGTTTGACGGATTTACGCCGACTTCGCCATAGCCGCGAAAAACGAGCGGTCGTACATAACATGCTTTCATTTTATTGGCTCGGATCGTTTCCATGATAGCTTGTTTGAGCTGCACCATGGTGTACGGAATTTCTGCTCGATAAATTTTTGCCGAATTCTCAAGTCTCTTTAAATGTTCATCGAGTCTGAAAACTGCCGAACCTTTAGCTGTATCGTAACAACGAATTCCTTCGAACCAACTTGAACCGTAGTGCAAAACGTGAGACAGCACATGAACCTTAGCATCGTCCCAATCGATAAGCTTGCCATTCATCCATATTTTGTCAACTTTCTTTACCGCCATTTTTCCGTAACCTCCGCTCAAAAATCCTTTCGATAAATTCTATATGTTTTATATTTTTCCGCATTCATCAAATCTGCACTGCGGTTCATCATCAGGTTATCTTCAAGAACCCATGACGCTTCGCCGTCAGGATAGCCTAATTTCACGGCCCGCTTTCCTGTCTCATAAAATAGTACCGCAGAAATTCCTGTCTGTTGGTAGCTGTGAATCACGCCGAGTATTATAATCCTTATCCAATGAATCTGTTTCTTCTTGGTGAGGAGATGATAGACGCCAGGCAACAGATGTCCTTTTTTGTTGAACTTCAGCGCGTAGTTAATATCAGGAAGAGAAAGGGCGAACCCAACCGGTTTGCCGTTGATTTCCGCAAAGATTGCCAGATCAGGTTCAACAATTTGTTTAAGGTCTTCCGCGAGGAAATCGAATTCCTCATCGGTCATCGGAACGAATCCCCAGTTCTTACTCCAGGCTTCATTATAAACTTCTTTGATTTTTTTTATCTCCTCGTCAAGCTGCTTCATGTTGATACTTCGAAATGTGACACCCTCCTTGTGAGTGACCATTCTTACCACGCGCTCCAACTTATCGGTGAACACGCGGTCTTTATTCACATGAAAAGCAAAAAGGTCCTTCTCTTTTTTTAGTCCATAGTTGTTAAACAAATCAAGATAATACCTCGGATTATAAGTCATTAATATCAGCGGACTGCTATCGAACCCATCGACTAAGAGGCCGATCTCATCATTCGTGGACGGGCTGATAGGTCCGCGCATTGCGGAGTAACCTTTTTTCTTGATCCAATCTTTCGATGCATCAAAAAGTGCGTTGGCAACTTGCTGGTCATTCGAAGATTCAAAAAAACCGAAAAATCCTATCTCCTCTTCCTGGAATTTGTTATGATTATAATTTATGATGGCGGCATTTCTTCCCACAATCTCGCCGTCTTTCCGCGCAAGGAACAACTCAATCTCTGAATGTTTATAGAATGGATTCTTCTTCGTATCAAGGAGTTTTTTTCTATCCATTAAGAGCGGCGGAACCCAATATTTGTCGTCCCGGTATATTTTCCACGGCAACTTAATGAAATTCATCAAGTCGCTTTTTGTTCTTACAGGCTGAATATCAATCCCGCTCATTTCACTCCTCTGTTTTTGTAAATTAGACACCGATGAAAATTTTTATCCTTCGACGCCACCCTAACCCTCTTGATGAAGAGTTCGGATTGAGTCAACTTTTCTAATCTATAGCAAAAAAGACAAAAACCTAAATTCTCTCTTGCTCTTTCAGCGAGAACCATTCAAAAAGAATGGCTCTCAAGTTCGCAATTCGAACTTCAGGAAATTACTTCGAGTTCTTTTCCGATAACTCCAAACAATTCCACTATCTTATCGAGATGCCATGGCTCATGCGTCGCCATGTAGCTCGTTCTCAGCATTTCATTTCCCGGCGGCACGCCTGGTCTTACAAACGCATTCGCATAAACACCAGCATCAAAAAGCTTTTTCCAGAACAACAAAGTTTTCATCGTATCGCCAATAATCACAGGCACGATGGCGGTTTTATTTTCATGGACTTTAAAGCCCAACTGCTTCAACCCTTTCCGCACACGATCGGCATTGCATATAAGCTGTTCGACCAACTCCGGCTGCTCTTCCAATATCTTTAGCGATTCGATCGCAGCTGCAACAGAAGAAGGCGTCGGACTCGCGCTGAAAATAAACGCAGCAGAATTGTGTTTCAGATAATTTATTACGGATCTTTCGCCGACGACAAAGCCGCCTAACGATGCAAATGTCTTTGAAAATGTTCCCATGACTAAATCAATGCTGTCATCAAGTCCGAAATGGCTTGCTGTGCCACGACCGCCTTTTCC
>JBAPNE010000224.1:0-2013 GCA_049278975.1 Candidatus Kryptoniota bacterium | reverse complement strand
GTATTTCAACGTTTTCCCTTTATGAAGACGACGGGGAAACTTTGGCTTATCAAAATGGCGCATTTACAATGACTAAGTTCAGTGAAGCCATGGTGGAACGGCAGCACACCATGGATATTAGTATCGGCGCTTCGGTGGGAAACTACGACCGCAAGCCTGCAAAACGCGTTTATATCTGCGAAGTCCACAATGTGTCTTATGGCCAGGCCATTATAAGATTATCAAATATTCCCTTTGGAAAGATTTCCGTATTAGATTTGTTTACATCGATGGATCTTTTGAATACACATAGTTCCGGGTATTTTTACGATACACTGTCTCATATTTTATACATAAAGATTTCAGTTAATACGGCTACCGAGTACTCGATTTTGATCGACAGTGTCGGTGTCACCGGCACCAAATAGAATTCAAATCCTCATATAGGTCATAGACTCATCCGGAATTTTACAAATCCGTTCAACTCGTCAACAGCAATCGATTGCCAATCCGTAAATGCATCGTCGATGGATCGAAGCGGGAATGCTGTCTTGGGCATAGCGCGGTCCCTGAGGCACCGAAATCACCAATACAGTCTGTAGGCGGCAAAATGGAGCGTTCGATTGACTTCAAACCTTGCGAAGGCTAAGAACTTTCGAAAGGTTAGAAGTGTTACTTCATATCGCGTTATTCTATTGTTCTACCATAATGAGTATCTCTTGTGTGACACACGTCATTTCTCTTGAGATAGCGAATGAGATAGTTTAGGTCGGTTCTTATGAAATTCAAAGCAGAGGTAAAACAGTGAAACGTATGAGAAGGAGAATAGTTAATGGCTAAGCCTGTGGGACAGCTTGAGCAAGAATTTGTTCGAAAAGGACTGGAAATTATTGAGAGAGAAATTAGAGACCTAATGTATATTTATGGTGACGTTTTAAAGACCGAGCGTCTGGATGTTTCAAGACTTTTACATTTGCAGCTCATACAACTGCAGATGTTACAAACACTCAAGAACATGGAGAGCATACTCCTTAAGGATTAACAGGTTATGGTGACTTCGCGAGCCGTCGCGATAGTCATCTCTTCTTCATCGGGGTGTTACAAAATGTGCTTTGATTATATTTGGAACTTCAAGAAGTGCAGAGACGTTCTGTTAAAGATCGTGGATAGTTTTTCCTGAGAGCGGATTCAAGTTTACCAAACGTCTTTCAACTCAAGAACCTTCATAAGTAAATCCGCTAAGCATGTAAACAAATCAAAGAGGAGGACAAATGAACAACTATACTAAAAAGCGGTTCGTTTATCGAAACCGTTTCTGCTATATATTTGCTGCTCTCACGCTGGCGTTTTTTGTGACAGCGGCATCTGCACAATCGTCCCGTTCCATCGAATCTATTCTTAGTCCGAACGGAAGCATCAAAGCTGGAGTTACACAAGGCAGTTTCGATGCGCATGGATATAAAATGGTCACGGAAAGAGATGGAGCGCCAAAATTTGTAAAAACAACTTCAGACCCGAATGATAAGAATTGGGACCCGTCGTTCACTGTTGCCGGAGTTGGTGGAAGCGGCGTAACGGCTGCTTTGAATGGAGACACACTCTATGTTGGCGGATTCTTTGGGACTGCAGGTAGTGCCATCGCCAGTGGTATCGCAGCATATGACTTGACAACTAACAAGTGGTCGACGCTCGATTCAACAAGCTCAGACCATGGTGTACACGGCCAGGTGATTTCCATACTTGTAAATGGCAGCGATGTCTATATTGGTGGAGGATTCACCTCGGCTGGCGGTGTTTCCGCCAGCAACATAGTGGATTACAACACCGCGACAAGGACATGGACAACGCTAGGTTCCGGCACAAGCAACGGCGTCGATAATACTGTCCTCGGGATGTTATATTTCGGCGGCAACCTTTATGTGGGCGGGGGCTTTACGCACGCAGGCGGATCCGCCGCAAATTACATTGCAAGATGGGACGGATCTTCATGGCACGCTCTAGGATCAGGAGTTGATGGTGATGTTTATTCTCTGG
>JBAPNE010000223.1:0-2187 GCA_049278975.1 Candidatus Kryptoniota bacterium | reverse complement strand
CGCAAATACTGCGCCACGCGGTGTGGAATCTTCGACTTGAGCATCCTGGCTGCAGGACTTGAGACAGCCAAAGCCGCGACTCCATATTTTGATAAATCTATTTTGCCGCCTTTGAACACGATGCCTTCTTTTTCGAGAAGTGTTTTCTGGAGTTTATAGGCGCCGGTGTGTTTTGGAAATGAAATCGTCCCTTTAGAATTTACGACGCGATGCCATGGAACGCGAGAATTCGGTTTTAGATTGTGAAGCGCGTAGCCGACCAGGCGTGCTTGTCTTCCCAAGTCACAAAGCCTGGCGATCTGCCCGTATGACGCAACGCGCCCTTTCGGAATCGTCTTCACCATTTTCCAAATTCTCTTATATAATTCCGGGTAGTTGTTCATTTGCATAAAATTGAATTCTTCTGGCGAAAAAGCAAGAATATTCTTTTCAAAGAGAGAAATTTGTTAATTTGAATTACTTGTTGAGATACGATTATGCTGAATAATTACTTTACCCTTGCCGCGCTTTTGAAGGAGAAGAGAGAGGCCATCGAGGACTCTCGAATCGTCGCGGCATATTCACGAATCGAAAACACTCTATCCATCGTTCTCGAAAAGTCCGACCACGATCCCAATACACTCATTATTTCGTGCAAGCCGCGTGCGAATTATCTTTTCCTCGATGATAAGATGCATGGTCGTCTGACCGGAGCGAATGTTTTGCCGGAAATTATCGGGGCAAAAATTATTTCTACTCACGTGGAAGACGGGGAGAGAATTGTCGTCCTGAATATTTCCGGTCGAAGAGACCGCGAGGAAGATGTGTCTCGTGACGGTACCGAGCCAACGAACTTGCTAAGGATAAATCTTTTCGGCACTCATGCGAACGTTTATTTGAGTGATAATACTGGCAGAACTATCGATTCTTTTCTTAGAAGTAAAACCGAGAATCCCGCTGCAGCTACTCGAAGTTTAGGCAAAAGACTATTTCCAGAAAATAGTGATGAATTTGTGAGCAGATGGAAAGCCGAGAAAGGGAACCCGTTACAGAAGTTGTCAAAGATCATCCCGTCCTTCACCGGTAAACTGTCAAAGGAAGCATTTTACAGACTCGGCGGCAAAGGAGTGACATTCGCCGTCAGCGAAGAATCGGGTTTAGACAATGATCAGCTTGTTGAATTGTTTCATGTTGTTTCTGAAATTCGCCTCGAGTTAGCTGAACCTCACCCGAGAATTTATTTTAAGGATGACGGGCCGATCCTGATGAGTCTTATCGAGCTCAAACATCTTGATTTATACAAGGAGAAATTTTATGAATCGGTGAATTCATGTATCAGCGCATTTGTCTCTGCAGCTCATCGGTGGAGCAGCGAGCTTGAATTGAAGAACACAGTGGTCAATAGGCTGCTAAAACGGAAAAAGGAAGTGCAAGGCACCATTTCAAAAATAGAACAGGATTTATCAAAGAACAGGGAAGAACAATATCGCAGTTTCGGAGGGATTTTGATGCAGCATCTCCACGATATCAAAAAGGGGGCTTCGTCATTTTCGTTGGGTGGCGTGATTGAGGCAGGAGAAATTCCGCTTGATTCTAAACTTTCCGCAGTGAAGAATGCGCAGCAATATTTTGAGAAATCAAAGAAGGCGCGTGAATCTCATCGACTTGCAATCACGAGAATGGAAGAATTGAAAAAATCGTTGGTCAAAATAGAAGACGAACTTCGGAATGTTGAAGGAGAGACGGATCATAAGAAACTCCTCTCAATTGAAAAGAAGAAAAAAACTAAAGATGACGTTCCGTTCAGACAATTTGAGATAAAGGGGTACAAAGTTTATGTCGGCAAGGATGCGAAAAATAATGACAAGCTCACTTTCGGGTTCGCGAAACCGAATGATATTTTTCTGCATGCGCGTGGCGTATCAGGCTCGCATGTCATAATCAGAAATCCATCTCATGAATTTCCGCAGAAGCCGGTTCTGCAATTTGCCGCGAGCCTTGCTGCCCACTATAGCAAAGCGAGAACAAGCGGCATCGTCCCAGTCGCGTACACGATGAGAAAATTCGTAAAGAAAGCAAAGGGGGAGCCGGGAGCTGTTTTGCTTGACCGTGAAGAAGTTATCTTCGTCAAACCGGGAATTCCTATCGGGATTTTCTGAATTATATAAATCTAAATAATCTTGTAAATCCATGGTAAAAATTTCAACC
>JBAPNE010000222.1:0-11229 GCA_049278975.1 Candidatus Kryptoniota bacterium | reverse complement strand
TTTGAGAAGGTATACCATGTCCTCGCGAGCCTCTAAATATTTATCGAGCAATCCTGTCTTTGTCATGAGATTCCACAAAAGATTTTAAATAAACTTTTATAAATCGAAAAATGTCGATCACTCTGATACTGCTTTTTGAATTATTGTAAATTGTTTTTATCGGGACAAATCCGATCGAAAAACCGGCAAGTGCGGCTTTAATGAGAATGTCCGATTCGTAATCGTAATGCTTTAGTTTTGAATCAACTTTTTTTAAAACTGACTCGTGATAAAGTCTATAACCACACTGGCTGTCTTCAACCTTTGCTCCGGTTCGCCATGAAATTAATCCGGTCGTAATCGAGTTTGAAAGAAGGCGATGGAATGGCATCTCGTTGGAGGAGAAAATCCGCTTGCCGATGACGACATCAAATCTTTCAGCGGCTGAAATGAAACATGGAATCTCAGAAGGGTCATGCTGAAGATCAGAATCTAGAGTTACAATCAATTCGTAATCTTGCTCGAGAATCTTCTTTGTTGCATCATGGAGCGCCGATCCTTTCCCACGCCGGATATCATGTCGTAGAACCCAAACACCTTTCTCGCGAGCGATAAGCTCCGTTTGATCACTCGACCCGTCGTCAACGACAAAGATGTTTTCGCATGGTACGAACTTCGCAACTTGTGATATTACCTGCCCGATGGTATTCGCGGCGTTATGAGCAGGTATTGCGACCGCAGTCCTAAGCATCCTCTGCTGCGTGCTTGAATATAGATTTTGCCGCTTTGTCCGAAGGACCCGGCAGTGTCTCTTTCAGCTTTCGCCGCAAGCCTTCCGGCGGAAGCCCGCGAGTCAAAGCGCCATTCTCGGCGACCGAAATAGTTCCCGTCTCTTCGGAGACAATTACAACCATTGCATCCGATTGCTCAGACATGCCTAGTCCTGCACGATGTCTCATTCCAAGAACGTATCCGCTGATTTTCGTTGTGGCTGTTAATGGCAGGGTACACCTTGCCGCTTCAATGGTGTCGCCGCGAATAACAACTGCTCCATCATGCAACGGCGCTTTGGGATTAAAAACAGCGACGAGAAGTTCTTTAGAAACTTTTGCACGCATTTCTTCGCCGGTTTCTATGATTGCTCTGAGCGCACTTCCCCGTGCAATCACAATCAAAGCGCCATGCTGACGGTTGCTCAACTCCGCTGCAGCATCGGCAATTTCATCGACCGTCTCGCTGATGTCGATATGAATAAAAAATCTCACGAAACTATTTTTACCAAAATAAAGGAAGAGTCTTCTCAGCTCCGGCTGGAACAATACAATGAAGGCGATTACCCAGATATTCGTCAGAGTCCCGAGCAGCCATCCTAACGCGCGCATACCAAGTGCCTGTGCTGCAAACGAAAGCGCGAGAATCATTACAAGCCCGATAAATATCTGCGCCGCCACCGTCCCCCGCATAACCTGGTACAACCTGTAAAAAATGAAGGCTACGATTGTAATGTCAACAAGATCAATCAGCGAGACGGCGATGAAGCCTAAGTGGAATAATTCCATCAGGCTTTTTGTCTCACTATCGCATCGGCAACGAGAGTCACACGGCGCATTTCGCGGACATCGTGAATCCGCACTATGTCTGCACCATGGATTATGCTTGCGGTAACGGCTGCTGCAGTCCCTTCGAGCCGTGATTCCACGGCCGTCTCCAGAATTTTTCCAATGAAAGATTTTCTTGACACGCCAATCAGGACAGGCACACCGATACTGTGAAATTCATCCAACCTGCCAATCAATTCCAAGTTGTGCTCCACGGCCTTTCCGAATCCGATGCCGGGGTCTATCATTATCTGTTTGATCCCTTTTTCCCGCGCAACCTCCACTGCATCAGCCAAATAATCGTAAACTTCTTTGACAACATCGGAGTAGTGCGGATTGACCTGCATATCCTTCGGCGTCCCTTTGATGTGCATGATTATTACTGAAGCTCCAGCTTCGGCAATTACATCCGCCATTTTGAGATCGAAATGCAATCCGCTTATGTCATTAACGATGTCCGCGCCTGCCTTCAAAGCTTCCTTCGCCACTTGTGATTTGTATGTATCGACGGATAGTGGCACATGACCTTTCAGACGGATCTTTGAGATGACCGGAATTACTCTTTGTAATTCTTCTTCAACCGAGACCGCCCTGGCGCCGGGCCTCGTAGATTCTCCACCGACATCGATTATGTCCGCTCCATCCTTTGTCATTTGAAAGGCGTGCAGCACAGCGTCGGTTTGATCAAAAAATCTCCCGCCGTCAGAAAACGAATCGGGAGTAATATTGAGAATACCCATCAAGTATGTTCGCTTGCCGAACTCGACCGTGGTTTCTCCAAACTTGTACGTAATATTAGTTTGATTCATTTAACCCTCATCATGTAAATATAAGAAGAGAAATGCCATAAGTTAAAGTTAATAGCTGCAAGCTATTGTCTTGTTTATCGACTTTTCGTTGCTTAGTATTATAGAAATCGTCAGACAGAATCTTGACGGCGGTAATGAAACATTAACAAAAAGGAAGGTGATACGATTGATCGGCGTCATAGTTCAAGATAATGAGCCGATCGACAGAGCACTGAGGCGCTTCAAGAAAAAGTACGAGCGTTCTGGAATTTTGAAAGAGTTCAAAAAACGGACATACTTCACGAAGCCTTCGGTCCGCAAGCGAATGAAGCGTGTGAAAGCTATACGCCGCTCTCAGAAGTTTGCATCGGAAGTCGGTTGATACTGTGCCCGTCTCAAGTAAATTCGAGACGGGCCTTTTTTTGTGCAGACGAACTGCGTAGGGGTACAATCCAGCAAAAGAAAACCTCAAACAGTTAACATCCAACCATCTTACATTTTTAAACCCACGGTCGCTCTAAACTCAGGCGCCTTCCGCACCTTCGACGCTTGCTCGAATGAGTAGGCGAGCTTTATGAGTGTCGGCTCACTCCATGCACGCCCGAAAAATGATATCCCAATTGGAAGTCCGAACACAAATCCAGCGGGGACAGTTACACTTGGATATCCGGCGACCGCGGCTGCCTGAGAGCTTCCGCCGAGGAAATGATCGCCATCCACCAAGTCGGTTAGCCAAGCAGGGCTGTCGGTCGGCGCGACCAATGCATCGAGCTTGTGCTTCTTCATAACCATATCAATTCCTTCCGTCCTCAAAAGCTTATGACATTGCGAAAGCGCATTAAGATATTCTTTGCTCGTCAATGGTCCCCTCGCTTCCACTTTCAGGAAAATATCCTGCCCGAAATAAGGCATCTCCGTTTCTTTATGCTTATCATTGAACTCAATGATGTCCTTCAACGTGTGAACCGGCGCATTAGGTCCGAGCCTATCAAGGTACACCTTCATATCTGCCTTGAGTTCATATTGAAGAACCAGATCCTCGGCGTTTCCAAGTTGGCTCAGTGTTTTGATTTCAACCGGATCAATGACGATTGCACCACTGCCCTTTAGATTTTTAATAGCATTATTAATTACAACATCGACTCCTTCATGGAATCCGAAGTAACTACGGATGACGCCGATGCGTGCTCCCTTCAAACCACCGGCGTTCAGGAATTGCGTGTAATCAGAAAACAATTTTCCTTTACTTCCCTTGCTTGCCTTGTCTTCGGAGTCCACACCGACAAGCGCGCCGAGGAGAGTCGCAGCGTCTTTTACTGTTCGTCCCATCGGGCCGGCGGTATCTTGCGAATGAGAAATAGGAATTACACCGGTGCGGCTGACTAATCCAACCGTTGGTTTTATTCCGACGACGCCATTGATCGATGAAGGGCTGACAATCGAACCGTCGGTTTCCGTGCCGACGGCAACGGCACAAAGATTGGATGACACTGCAACGGCAGAACCGGAACTCGAACCGGACGTGTTACGATCAAGCGCATAAGGATTTCTCGTCAACCCGCCACGGCCGCTCCAGCCGCTCGTAGAATGACTTGATCGAATGTTTGCCCATTCGCTGAGATTGGTCTTACCGAGAATGACTGCGCCCGATTTTCTGAGCTGCTGAACAAGAAATGAATCGACTGGCGGCTTTGATCCAACCAACGCCAACGAGCCGGCCGTCGTCATCATTTTGTCGGCGGTGGCAATATTGTCTTTTATCAACACGGGGATTCCATGCATCGGTCCGCGCGAACCTTTTTCCTTCCGTTCTTTGTCAAGCTCATCGGCAATCTTGAGCGCATCGGGGTTCACTTCGATGACGCTACCGAGAGCCGGACCGTGTTTATCAATCGCATCAATGCGCGCAAGATAGTGTTCGGCGATTGAGCGAGCGGTAAACTTCCCGGATGTCATTCCATCCTGAAGCTCAGCAATTGTGATCTCGTCAAACTCAGATGGCGACACGTCGAAATTTGATATGGGAAAGTCGCCACGCCTCACGAGTGACGGGAATGCGGCGGCGACCATGGTGCTCGCTAAAGCCGTTTTCAAGATGCGCCTGCGGTTGAGATCGGTATTGCCTTGCTCCACTTGTTTTTTATTGCTCATACGTTTTTCTCCTTTCTATCACCTAATCTTTCTTCTCTCCGTGCCATCTTTCAATATAGGTTCTGTTAGGCTCCGCCGTCATCATCTATGGTAGAGTTGCTTATAGACAGTCGAAGTCTCAAGAACATCCTGAATCTTTTTTCTCATCTTAAGACTGTCAGACAAGACGTAGTTTTTATTGAAGTATGCCCATCCTATACTGTCCTGGCCCACGTAAACATAACGAAGAAGGACATCGAGTGTCTCGGATAAAAGATCCGAAGATGCATCATAATCGAAAACTTTTGTCGTGTCGAGCAGTTCTTGGACCTCTGATTCCTTGTCCTCGATGTCTCGCAAAACAATAGCGGGAAAATCTCGGTTCGCTAACACAAAGCACCGCTTGTCGACCGAAAACTTGAGGACAGCAAGCGGCCAAGGAGAGCCAGGTCCACCAAGATTTTCAAAATAATGAAAAGAATTCAGACCCTGAGTGAACTCATAGAAACCATCATTATCAAAGTCTGCCACTTCGGAAATAAAACCGACTTCCGTTTCAGTTTCGTCGCTGTGGTACAGGACGGTTACAGTATCGGCAAGATCAAGGATCCAGTACATACGGCAACAATGAGCGCCACCTGTGTATTCTTCTACGATAACTTGTTTCCTGCCATTCGGGAGAAGAGGGAATAGAACGTAGGTTACATAATTTGAATCATCGACGCCAATACCTGTACGAAACTTTATGGAATCATTGCGCGAAATCACAAGGCTAAAAATGCCAGCACCCTCGGTTGAATCTACGTCATGCGTTTTGATAATATCGTATCCTTCAATTCGTGAAGGATATTTGGTGCGTTGAAGGTCGTAGTAGAACGAGAATGTTTTTCTAGAACTATCGTTTGGTTCAATTAGTGACGTGTCATGGTTGAGCTTTGCCGCGACTTCCTTGGCAGATTTTTCCGCATCGATGAAGGAAATTCTATGGAATTGGCCACTACTATAAATAGAAATAACGATACACGAACAAAGGAAGATCTGATAAGCATGACGTTTCTTATTACCAAAAGACGAATAGCTTAAATTGATCATGATGTTTTCTCGCGAGTTGTAGATTTTGGTGGTGGCATCCAACCACTGTAATTATAACTCTGTCGCTCTCACTTCTGTTTCGGCGGATAGATATGCGTGCTGTTTATTTCCCTTTTGATTGCCTCAGCTTCTAACTCCCACATCCATTTCTTTAAACTACAAATCTTCGCCGGAAGCGGATCGGCCGCTATCTCAGCCCAAACATGCTAACCGAATATTGTGCCCAGCTAAGAACTGGAGAAAAGTAAAGCATCAGACCTATGTTAGGGACAACAAGAAGTGTCATAAGAAAATTGGTGCCGAAGTCGAAACCGATGGGTGATGTGTCTTCAGGTTGAATGAGATACATATTGCGAACGACTCTCGCATAATAGTAAAGCGAGATCACGCTGTTGATGACGCCGACTATCGCAAGCCAGATGTAATGCGCATTTATCAACGAGGAGAACAAATAAAATTTTCCGATGAACCCGAACGTCGGCGGAATTCCCGTCAATGAAAAGAGAAATACCGTCATTGCGAAAGCAGCATACGGCGAGCGATAACCAAGTCCGTTATAGCCATCGATGTTCTCAGTGTGAAATTTATTTGCGACGAGAATCACGACATAAAATGCGCCGAGGTTCATCAGAAGGTACGCCACGAAATAGACCAGCATCGCCGAGATTCCTTGGTTCGTCAGCGTTACGAATCCCATCAGGATATAACCGGCGTGGGCTATGCTCGAGTACGCAAGCATCCTCTTTATGTTCGATTGCCAGATTGCAACAAGATTACCCACGGTCATTGTGAGAACCGAGAGGACTGCGATTATATCCGTCCAGTTGAATCCCCTGAAAATTTCCCACATGCCTGCAGCAATCGGTTGAGCCGTTACATCAATAAATGCGATCTTGAAAAATCTGATCAGCATTGCGAAGCCGGCTGCCTTCGATGAGACCGACAGAAATGCCGTGATGGTTATCGGCGCACCTTCATAAACGTCTGGCGTCCAGAAGTGGAACGGCACCGCGCTTATCTTGTAGCCGAGGCCAACCAGCATGAGAACGATGGCGATCAAAATTGTAATCCTGGGCGCACCGGCAACAGCCAGCGCTTGATTGAACGAATAAATATTTGTCTCCCCGGTGAGTCCGTAGAGAAGTGAAATGCCATATAGCATTAGTCCAGATGAGAACGCTCCATAGATTACGTACTTCAACGAAGCTTCATCCGCCCGCGTGTTTTCCTTCGTGAAACCTGATAAGATATATGATGAAATGCTGACAAGCTCGAGCGACAAATACATCATAAGCAGATTCGTCGAGCCTGCCATGAAGAACGCGCCGATTGTCAATGAAATGATCAAGCTGAAATATTCGGAATATTTTGTCGAGACCGCATCGAGTTCATGACTCTGCAACGAAAACAAAACGATTAAGATTCCGGTTATCAGGAAAATCACTTTGAAGAAAACGCTGAATGGATCGACGGCATACATTCCGCTGAACACCAGCACGCTTACATCAAATTGCTTTGAGACATAAATGCCGGCGATCGCAAATCCCAGCAAAGCCATGTAAGCTGGCAAATATTTGCCTCGTCTTTTTCCGACAATCGCAGTCAGCAATGTAAGGACGAAGAAGACGACAAGCGTTGCTTCCGGCAGAAGGTAACCAAAACTTTGGTAAATGGTATGGGACATTACAAAATTCTCAATTCAATATTCAAAATTTATAATTCTCGTTTACTTTACCGCTGTCAATCCCGCTCCGGCTTTCTGAACGAAATCCACGAGATGGTTCAAGGACGCGTTTATCGGATGAAGCATAACCGACGGGAATATCCCGAGTAAAATAACGACCACGATAAGCGGAACGAATGCAACAAGTTCTCTTCCGTTCACGTCGGTCAGGGATTTCCATTTGTCGGGAAGCTGTCCGAGAAAAACTCTCTGCAAGGTCCAGAGCATATATCCCGCGGTCAGAACTATTCCGAGGCTGGAGAAAATCGCGACCCATCTGAAAGTTTGGAAGGCGCCTAAATATGAAAAAAGCTCGCTGACAAACTCGCTGAGTCCCGGCAATCCGATTGCGGCAAAGAATGCGACTGTCATGATGCCGGTATAAACGGGCATCTGGTTGGCAAGGCCGCCGAAATCGTTCACACCTCGTGTGTGTGTGCGGTCGTAAATAACGCCGACAATCAGGAAGAGCATCGCTGTTACGATACCGTGATTGAACATTTGCAAGACTCCGCCCGCAACGCCTTGTGAGGTCAACGACGCGATACCGAGAATCACAACGCCCATGTGGCTTATGCTCGAATAAGCGATCAACTTTTTGAAATCAGTCTGTGCCATGGCACATAGCGCGCCGTAGATAATATTTACGAGGCCGAGAATTGCAAGCGGGAAGGCGTACTTCAACATCGCATCCGGAAAAATCGGGAAACTGATTCTCAAGAGCCCGTAAGCTCCCATTTTCAAGAGGACGCCCGCAAGAATCACACTGATGGCAGTCGGCGCCTCAACGTGTGCGTCGGGAAGCCAAGTGTGAAACGGAAAGATGGGTACCTTGATGGCGAACCCAATGAAAAGGGCTATGAATGCGACATATCTCCAGTAAGTTCCGATTCCTGCTAACAACGAGTGCGAATCGAAATTTTTCGGATCCATCATGGCAAGCATATTAAATGTGTGCATCTGCTGTCCATTGTCCATAATGCTGACGCTGAAATAAAGTCCCAACATAACTAATAGGATCAGGACAGAGCCGAGTAATGTATAAAGGAAGAATTTTATCGCAGCATATTCTCTTCTCGGTCCGCCCCAGATACCGATGAGAAAATACATCGGCAGAAGCATCAACTCCCAAAAAACGTAAAAGAGGAACATATCGAGCGCGACAAAAACGCCCATCATTCCTGTGTCGAGAAGGAGATAAAGGGCGAAGTAGCCCTTCTGAGATTTGTTGATGTTCCATGATGCGATCACGCCGACAAACGAAATCAACGACGTGAGAACCACCATAGGCAAACTCAAGCCGTCAATTCCCATAAAGTAATCGACTGCAACCCGACCGAACCAGCCCACGCCTTGCAGGTCGATCCATCTTGTCTTCTCGACGAACTGGAAGCCGTTCGGATCATTTATGCCCGTGAGCGGTGCATTGAAATTCATCCAGATGAGCCCGGCAAAAACAAGCTGCAGCACAGTCGCCAAGAGCGCCGTCCATTTCATGGCGTTCACGCCAGCTTTCGGAATGAGCAAAACTATTACCATCCCAAGCACGGGCAAAAAAGTAATCCAAGTCAGGTAACCAATTCCAAGGAATTGATGAAACATTATTCCTCCGTCATCAATAATTCTTAATTTGAAATTCGAAATTCATGATTCAAAATTGCCGAAAGGCATAGAATATTATTATCATGCCTAACAAAGCGAAGACAATGTAAGTCTGAACCTTTCCGGTTTGAACTTTACTGGTTCCTCTTCCGAGAAGTCCGGTAAACCACGCCGAAAAATTCACAAGCCCATCAACCACATAATGGTCAAACTTCCCGCTAAGTGAAGAACTCACCCTCGTCAACGTCGCGGCGCCATTTACGACTCCGTCGATGATGTTGTTGTCAAACCACGCAAGCGCTTTACTCAAAACAATCGTGCCGCCAACAACAGTTGCGCCGTATAATTCGTCGAAGTACCATTTGTTCAGCAGGAAAGTATAGATAGGTCTGACCGCTTGCTTCAATTTTTCTGCATCAATTTTCTTCCACTGATAAATAACAAACGCTGCGAGAATTCCGAGAATCGCCATCGAGAGCGAAAGTTCAAGACCAGGATAATGGGCTTCCCCAAGCACGATCTCGTAAGGATTTGTGTGAATTACCACGTCGCCGGGTTGAGGAACGTAATTTTGCGCATTAACCTTTCCCGAAGCCAATGCGGAACGGTCTTTTAGTGTAATCACTTCAACCTTCATTATGTCCCATGACCTCTGCTGCCATGCTGGTACAACCGATGCAGGCTTTGCGACCGACTCGGAAATCCAACTCTTTTCCGGATTGAACGGATTAAAGCTGTAAAAGAAAAATAATGAAAGCGCCGCGAGTACAATCAGCGGTATAGTCATAACTGCCGGCGACTCCTTCGCATGTTCGAACTTGTGCTGATCGCGCGGTTCGCCATGGAACGTCAAAATGATAAGGCGGAACATGTACATCGCGGTCAGGAAAACTACCGCATAGGCAATTGTCGGAATCAAATAATTTCCCGACAGCCTTCCGTAAGCTAACGTTCCCGCTAGGATGCTATCCTTGCTGAGAAAACCCGACGTGAACGGAATTCCCGCAATCGACAAGCTGAAAATTACAAAGCACCAGTAAGTTATCGGCATTTTCCGGCGAAGCCCGCCCATCTGGCGCATGTCCTGTTCATGGTGCATCGCATAAATAACCGAGCCGGAGCCGAGAAACAAACCCGCTTTGAACGCAGCATGAGTAACGAGGTGGAAAAATCCTGCTGAGAATGCGCCGACGCCGAGACCCATTATCATATATCCGAGCTGGCTTATCGTCGAGTAAGCGAGGACTTTCTTTATATCATTTTGCGTAATCGCAATCGTCGCGCTGATGAACGCGGTGACAACGCCTATGTAAGCGATAACCGTCAAGGCATCGCCGCTAAACATCGGATAAACTCGCGCGACAAGATAAACGCCGGCTGCAACCATGGTCGCGGCATGGATAAGAGCGCTGACAGGAGTCGGGCCTTCCATGGCATCCGGCAGCCAAACATGCAAAGGAAATTGCGCCGACTTGCCGACTGCTCCACAGAAGATCAGAATCCCCGCAGCTGTCAGCCATGCGCCGGACAGCTGCCCATTTGCGATTTCATTGAATATTCCTTTAAACAGCATAGTGTGAAGCTGGGTAAAGACAATCATGATACCGATGAAGAATCCAACGTCGCCAACTCTGTTTACGATGAAAGCTTTTTTTCCCGCATCGGCAACAGATTTCTTTTCGTACCAATGTCCGATGAGAAGGTAAGAAGTTATCCCGACAAGCTCCCAGAAAATATACATCATCAAAATGTTGTTTGAGAGAACGATGCCGAGCATTGAGAAGCTGAATAAACCGAGGTATGCATAGTAACGCGAATACCGGATATCGCCTCGCATGTAACCTAATGAGAACAAGTGAACCAGCGCACTTATCAGCGTAACCACGACAAGCATAATCGCAGAGAGGTTGTCGATTGCGATTCCAAGATCTAATGCAAAACCGGGATGATCGACGATCGCGCCCAAATCGATCCATCTGAAAGTAAAATCTATCTTCGGTACGGATAGGAAGAAAACCTTTTGTACCATTATATAAATCGAAAACGCAAGAGCGATAAACAGCACTACAGTCTCGAGTATGTCCTGCCGGGGAATCTTTTTGCCGAAGAAAATCAGCAGGGTAAAACCCGCAAGAGGCAGGAACAAAACTGCGACGGCTAAGTTTATTAAAGTACCTTCATTCGGAGACATCTTTTAAATACTCAGTTCTTTAGTTTATCGACTTCATCGACGTTAACGGTGTTCAGCTGCTGGAAGATATTCAGCACGATCGCAAGCAGTATTGCGGCTTCGGCTGCGGCAAGGATTATTACAAAT
>JBAPNE010000221.1:0-17665 GCA_049278975.1 Candidatus Kryptoniota bacterium | reverse complement strand
ATCTTAGAGTTTCCTCGCTTCCGGCAATGTCATTCGGCAAAACCAAATGTCGAATTAATAATCCGCGCCTCAACAAGCCGTTATCATCGATTACAAGTTCACTTCCGACCTGGCGGTGCATTTCTTTGATTGCGAGTCTTGCAAACTTTGGATACTCTTTCACTTTGGAATAATTATATCCGTCGGAATCGTAGCTGTATTTCAAATCGGGAAGATAAATATCGACGACACCGTCCAGCAGGTGAAAGACATCGACCGAGTCATAAGCATTTGTATTGTAAACCAGGGGAAGATTTAAACCTTTTTCAATTGCGATATACAACGCCTTTACAATTTGCGGAACAAAATGCGTCGGAGATACCAGCCCGATATTATGGCAGCCTTTGTTTTGAAGCTCAAGCATAATTTCAGCAAGGCGCTCAAAACTCACTTCATTTTTTATTTCGATTTTATAATTTTGGCTGATTTGATAATTCTGGCAATAAACACAGCGCAGGTTACAGTTGCCGAAGAAAATATTTCCGGCGCCGTTAGTTCCGACGAGCGGCGGCTCTTCGCCGAAATGCGGACAATACGAACTTACAATCGGAAGATAACGGGAATAGCACCGCGCAATCTCACCTTTCTTCCGATCAATCCGGCAATCGAGCGGACAAATGCTGCACGCCGAAAGCATCTCATCAAGAATTTCAATTCGCCTTTTTAATTCCCCGGATTCGTAAAGTTTCATATAAGATGGTACAAACACTACAGGCTCAAAAGCTAAAAATCGAAATTTCAAATAGCGCGATAACCCGTCGTTCCATCATTCCATTCTCAATCAAGAGTTAGTTGCCCACAATTCCAATTCTCTAACGAGAGCGCGCGGCGGAAGTTTAATCGCCCCAACAACTACCTCTGCGACATCTTCAGCGCGAAGTCTCGCACCTTCTCCCCCTTTTAAAATCTGTTGCGGATCCCTGTCGCTTGAATCAACTGAGCTCGGCGTCACAACTATCACACGAATGTTGTATTCTCTGACTTCTCTCAGCAGAGCTTCCGAAAATCCTTCAACGGCGAACTTCGATGCGGAGTATGCTGCGGAGTTTGCTTTCGCCCGTTTACCTGATGTTGAAGAAATCATAACTATCGTCCCATCTCTTTTGTCGATCATCTCCGGAAGAACCGCCCTCGTAAGAAGAAACGGTCCAGTCAGATTCGTTCCAATCACATTGTTCCATTCCTCAACAGACATATCGGTGACGGATTTCTCCATGTATTGTCCGGCATTGTTTACGAGAATATCAATCGTCCCAAACTCTGTCAAAGTTTTGCTGAGAAGCCTGTGAACACTTTTTTCGCTCGACACATCGGTTTGTACCATGATAACTCGCCCACCGTCTTCGGCAATTTCTTCCGCTGCAACTCTGAGATCAGCAAGAGTTCTTCCGGCGATTACGACCGATGCGCCCTCATACGCCAACCGCTTCGAAATATATTTACCTATTCCTCTCGAACCGCCCGTTACGATAGCAACTTTGCCGTTCAGGTTTCCAGAGGCCGACATAGGAGTTTTTATTCCTTTCCCGAATTTATCAGACTTAATTTTCTGCATTTATTCAATATCTCTTTGGAAATACCGGTTGGCACCGGCGCTTTCCTTCTTTTTTTTCTTTATCGCTTCTTGAAGTTTTTGATTGAACACTTCTGCCGCGTCGTAATCATACAAATGAAGGAGATGGTTTAGCGCGACCACTTCCGCAATCACCGTGATATTTTTGCCCGGCAAAATCGGCAACTTTATAAGCGGAATCTCGACGCTCAGTATCGAGATATAATCATGGTCGAGTCCAGTGCGCGTATATTCCTCACGTGGATCCCATTCTTCGAGCTCCACTACCACTTCAATTCTTTTACGCTTCCTGACAGCTCTAATCCCGAAAACACTTCGGACATCGATAACTCCCAAGCCGCGGACCTCCATAAAATGCTGCGCGATTCTCGAACTCTTGCCTATCAAAAAATCTTCGCCTTGACGGACGACTCCGACAGCGTCATCGGCAACGATTCGATGACCGCGCTCGACAAGATCAAGAGCGATTTCGCTTTTCCCAATTCCACTCTTTCCAAGAAATAAAAGTCCAACGCCGTAAACGTCAACTAACGAACCATGGATCACCGTGTTCGGTGCAAAAACTTCATCGAGAAATTCGCCTAGGAAATAAACAAGTCGTGTGGTTTCGAGTGAGCTGCCGAAAACAGAAATGCCGCGCTCGGTAATCAGATCGATAAGCTCTTGCTCCATTTCATTATTATCCGAAAAAATTATGCACGGAATATCGAACTGGAGAATTGTTTGAAGGGCGCGCCGGCGTTCGTCAAATTTAAGAGAGCTCAGATAGCGAACTTCAGTATTGCCGAAAATCTGGACGCGGTTATATGTGAACAAATCCACGTAACCGGCTAGTGCAAGACCGGGGCGGTGAACATTTTTGTCGGTTATGAGTTTACCGAAGCCCACGTCGCCGTTTATCGGATGCAACTTGGTCTTCTCGTGCGAGAGCTTGTAAACTTCGCCGACACTTATGTCTTTTCGCCTAATTTCTTTGGTTTCCCAAACGCGCGATGCCATCAGGTAGAAATATATGAATAAAACTTCGTAAAAGCACGGAAGAAAGTAAGATCAGAAGTAAAAACCCGCCTGCAGGACCGCTCCGTGAAATGGAGTCAATCTGAGTTTTGAAATGTGTCTTTGACTCTTAATTTTATCTTACCATGCTGCCGCTGTCAATGTCGGGGACAGTCGTAAGTATTGCGAGTTTCCCATCTTCGGTGGATGCAGCTAACAACATGCCGCTCGATTCAAGCCCCATCAGTTTGGCACGAGCTAAGTTTGCGACCACGATAATGTTTTTCCCGACAAGCTCTTCCGGTTTGTAATGCTTCGATATGCCCGCGACGATTTGTCGTTTCTCCTCGGCGATTTGCACTTCTAATTTCAAAAGCTTTTCGGATTTCTCTACTTTCTCGCAGCTCACAACTTTGCCTACCCGCAGATCGACCTTCCGAAAATCGTCTATGGAAATTTGGGGTTTGATTGGAGTGGCCGCACTTTTCGCCTTTTGAGCCATAGGCTCATCAGCCTTCAGCTGAGACTCTTCACTCTGGGCTTTTAACTCGTCGTTCGTCGTCATCCGAATTTGTCCTTCGATCACGGAATCTTCGATCTTGTTGAACAAGATTTTTAATTCGCCGACCTTTTTCCCTGATTCAATTTTCATTTCGGCAGCGGAATCCCATTTTGCCGTTTGAGCTGTCCCATCAAGGTTCAGCATCTTCCAAATTTCTTCAGATGCAAACGGAATGACCGGTGACATTAGTATCGCCAACGAACGCGTCAACTGCGCACAGATATTTATCGTCGTGGCACACTGCTCCGCATTTTCTTTACGAGTTTTCCAAGGCTCGGAATCGTTGAAGTATTTATTGGCCGCGCGTGCAAGTGACATCGTTTCAATAACCCCGTCGCGGAATTCGAAGTCTTCAAATAACTTCCCGGCCTTTTTCGGCGCTTCTTCCATTTGTGAAACCGCCCATCTATCAAGCTCATTCAATTTCGCGGCGGCAGGAACTTTGCCATCATAATATCGTTGAACAAATTGCAGCGTCCGGTTCACAAAATTTCCGAGTGTATCGGCCAGTTCATTGTTCACGCGCGCCTGAAAATCTTTCCAATAAAAATCGCTGTCACGCGCTTCCGGAAGATTCAACGCGAGTGCGTAGCGCAAACTATCCGGCGGAAAAACTTCCAGAAAATCTTTAAGATCTATTCCCCAGCCGCGGCTCTTGGAAAATTTCTTTCCCTCGAAATTTAAAAACTCATTCGCGGGCACCGCGTCTGGAAGTATATAATGAGATTTCCCGCCGTCGTTCCATGCCATCAGCATTGCAGGAAAAATTAATGTGTGAAACACAATATTGTCCTTGCCTATAAAAGCGACGTATCTTGTACCATCATCCTGCCAATATTTTTTCCAAAGCCCGGGTTCGTTTTTCTTTTGTGACAATTCTTTCGTCGAGGAAATGTATCCCAACACAGCTTCAAACCAGACATAAAGTACCTTGTTCTCATAACCTTGCAGCGGCACTGGAATTCCCCAATGCAAATCGCGCGTGACGGCGCGATCCTCCAAACCTTCTTTCAGCCAACTGTCAACGTAACTGCGTACGTTCCCTTTCCATTTTTTTGAATTCACATATTCCTCAAGCCTCTTTTGAAAACGACCGAGCGGGAAATACCAATGCTTTGTTTCGCGAACGATCGGGACGGAGCCGCAGATTTTGCATTTAGGATTTATAAGCTGTGTTTGTTCGAGCCACGTTCCGCATTTTTCACACTGGTCGCCCCGCGCTTCCTCGTTTCCGCACACCGGACATGTTCCCTCGACATACCGATCCGCAAGGAACATTCTATCTTTCTCACAATAAAGCTGCTTCTCACTCTTCTCAGCGAGAATTTTTTGTCTGTAAAATTCAAGAAAAAATTCCTGACCTGTTTGGTGGTGCACCGGAAGAGTTGTCCTCGAATAGTTATCGAAACTCATTCCAAATTTTCCGAAACTCTCTTTGTTCATGGCGTGATAGCGATCGACGATTTGCTGCGGCGAAACACTTTCCTTCTCAGCGGTTATTGTAATGGGAACGCCATGCTCATCGGAGCCGCAAATGAAAATCACGTCGTCACCTTTCAAGCGCAGATAACGAACATAGATATCTGCTGGCAAATAAGCGCCAGCAAGATGACCGAGATGAATCGGACCATTTGCATAAGGGAGTGCTGCTGTAACAAGGGTACGAGAAAATTTGGAATGCAATATCTCTCCGTCAGTGATTTTGAACTTGATATGATTTCATTTCATCTAAAGAAATTATTTCAACAACACCCGTGTTCGGGTATCTCAAGAAAATTCTATCATTAAAAATATCGACCTTTTCTATCCGACCATTTCCTTTTGCCGTAACAACAGTTGAATTCTCCGGTGGGAATTTCTTGCGCGCCTCAAGATAATTTTGCATTTCAAATAGGATACAGCATTTGATTCTGCCGCAAGATCCTGCTAGCCTCCGTGGTGTCAGAGTAACTCTCTGAAATCTTGCGTGATCAACCGTGACTCGCTTGATCTGGCTCATCCACGTCATGCAGCAGACTTCTCTTCCACAGATGCCGATCCCGCCGATCTTTGTCGTTTCGTCACGTGCACCGATCTGCCGCAATTCTATTCTCGTATGGTAAATAGTGGCGAGATCGCGAACGAGATTTCTGAAATCCACTCGGCTGTCGGCAGTGAAGTAAAACGTAATACGCGAACGATCAAATTGGTATTCAACTGCCGCCAATTTCATTTGAAGAAAATGCTTTTTGCATATTTCCTTGAAGATTGGAACAGCATCTTCTTCGACACATCGGTTGTGCATAGCTTCACTCATATCTTCATCACTCGCCGTTCGCAATATCTTTCGCATCGGCTGGCCGATAATTCCGTGCGAGCGCCTCTTCTGCCGGATTCTTTCGCCGACCGAAATAACTTTTCCGATATCGATACCCGACTCTGCCTCAACTATTATGTGGGAGCCGAGTAGAAGGGAAGTTCCTAATTCGTTTACATAAAATCCGGAGCGGGTAAATTTGAATCCGACCTCCACGATATCAAGAGCTGTTTCCGTATTTTCAAGCTCCCCGCCGATCGGATTTGATCCTGACGCACAGCTCGTGCAGCCGCCGCATGATCCAGGATATTCACCGGCAAAAGCCGTTTCGATGTCTTCGATATATAGTTCAAAATCTCTATCTTCAAGCTCTGTTAATTCCTCTCCTGAGGGGATCCATTCGGAAAAATCGCTAAAATCATCAGACATATTGGGTCTCTTTTCTCTTGTTTAACAACCCGCTCAAGTTTAGTAATAAATTTACGAAAAGAAGCCCTAAATTCACATTGCCATATAACTGTGAAATAGATTCATCAATACTGCTCGCAGCTTCGACAAGATGCTTGCCCTCAAAGTTCTGTACCATTTTCTCAAGAACATCAACCTTGTCCTGGTTGATTACTTCCTTTCGCGAGCCGAAAAAGACAACAGCCGCATCGCGAAGCCACATTTGGAGCATTTTGAGAAGTGTCTCTACCCTCCATGTATCCCTCGAATCAAGTGCTTTCATGGCACGCAATGCAATCTGGGAATAATTATTCATGGCTATGTCGCGCAAAATGTCGAGGGCTTCATCGCGTAGTTCAAGCGTATTCGTCTCAAGAAGCTCAACCGCCTTGCTGTAAGAGCCACCGGCAAGTCTTGCTTTAAGCTTCGCATCGGCTGACGCAACACCATGTTTCGATGTCAACGCACTAAAAATCTCTTCCTCCGATAGGAGGTCAAATCTCAACGATTGACACCTCGATATAATTGTAGGTAAAAGTGCGCTTCGCTTGCTCGTCGTTAAGATGAAGACGGTTCCTGGAGTCGGCTCTTCGAGCACTTTGAGAAGCGCATTGGCGGACTCGGTTCCGACTTCTTCCGCTTGCATCACTATCACGACGCGACAACCATGCTGATACAATGACAATGATTGCTCACGGATAACTTCGCGGATGCTGCTGATTTTTATAACCTGCGCTTTTGGTATCGCTATCCTGTGGTATGAGTCCTGAGCCTTCAAAAAAATTTCTTCTCTGATTTTTTTTATTGTCTTTTCATCTAATTTATCTAATGGTCCATCTTCTTTCGTCTCACTTTCGCCGCGAGGGAGTGCAAATAAAAGATGAATATTCGGATGTTGCAAAGAATTAGCCTGTTTGCAAGAGACGCATTGATTGCACGGCTCTGTCTTGCTCCTTTCACAATTTAGAGCCTTTGCCAGCTCGATTCCCATGGCATCTTTCCCAACCCCCTCAGGTCCTTCAAACAACAATGCATTCGGAATCCTGCCCGAAGATAATATTTCCTTCAAAAGACTTTTAACTCTGTGCTGACCGATCACATCATCCCAACTCATCAAAATGCCTGTCCGATCCCAAAGTTGAAGACCAATTGGTGAAGAAGAGTTTCTCTTCCCTCTTTTGTTGCGATTTGTTGGAATATAAATTGTTGGCCTGGCGTCCCAGCAGGATCATACAACCTGTTTCCGAAATCTATCCTCAACGGGCCAAAAAATGTATTGTACCTCACCCCGAAGCCAATTGCTGCGGCGATAGTATTTAATGAGGCATCTTTATATGAATTCCAAAGATTTCCTGCATCAATAAAAAGCACGCCGCCAAAGTCCCCTATTATCTTGAACCTATCTTCAAAATTAGTCTCGAGCAAAGTGGTTCCACCATATTCCGGACTGAGTCGTACATCTCCTAACTCGCGGGTTCGCCATCCGCGAATGCTGCCCGATCCGCCTGCAAAGAACAGGTAGTTAAGCGGAATGGGACCGACTAAGTCCTGCGCATACGTTCCATATTCCTGCGCATATCCGACTTTTGCTTTCATAGCAAACACATTCGTCGAATTCTCATTTAATGGAAAAAACCATTTACCGAGAAGTATGAATTTCCAATACCGGGCATAAGGAAAATCGGAATGTTTAAACACCGTGTTAATAATATTTGGAAGTACTCCCCCTTCTTCAATGGTCATCAGATTATAGGAGCCATTCGTCGGGGAGGCAATATCATTCGTCTTATCGGCCAGCAGCGTGAACGACAATATAGAATTGAACTGTGGGTTTTCAAGTCCTGGAGGAAGTTGAATCGCCTGTAATGAGTCCAGCTTAGCGCGCTCGATGTCCCACTCTAAATAGCCGGTGGTGAATTCTGCAAATCTTTTGCTTACCTGAATTTTATTTCTTGCTACCAGCTGTTCGTATGGCCTCTCTTTATCGATCAGGAAAGATACACCCCATGTCAAACTTGTCGTATTTGAGAAGAAGTATGGTTGCGTCAACTGCGCAGACACATCTATCCTTCCAACCGTCACAGTGTCACTAAGTGCTTTCGAGGTAGGGAATGATTCTAATTGAATGTTTGTGGAGAGGGTGAAAAGTCTAGCATCCCCGAAGAAATTTCTTTGTAAATATCCAAGCGATCCGCCGATGTTGAATGTATTATTATCGTCGTTGATCAACGGTCCTAGCGTAACTTCGTGGCCGGGTCGTAGCTTTAAGGAGAGCGCACCGGACAATGTGTCCCCCATTGGTGACCTATCAGGGATTATTATCATTGTAGGCTCGTACAGATTGAGAGCATCAATTCTCTCTTTACTTTGTGTCTTCTTTGAGAGGCTAAAAACATCTCCCGGGTTAAAAAGCATTTCCCGAATTACTATACGTTTGTCGGAATACGTATCGTCACTGTCCGAAGATTGAACCGACAAGTCTCCCCAATAGTATTTTTCTCCTGATGAAAAATACAGATCGATTGCAGCATAAACTTTGTTGCTATCAACATTGACAACCGAACTGTCCCATCTGGCATAGGCATACCCATCATTTTGAAGCAGTCCGATCACTTGATTGGCTTCACCACCTATTTTCTTCGCCGAATATCTATCCCCTTTCACTATGAGCGGCTTTTCAACAAAATCTTTCAAGCTATCGGGCACACCGTGGTAATTGAGATATCCGACATACGCAGGAGCACCTTCTATTACGTTCATGTAAACGTCGACGCTCTCATCTATCTCATCAAAATTCATAGAAATACTAACATTCGCGCCAAAAAAGCCGTTATCCCTATAGAATTGGAGAACACGCTGCGAATCAGCTTTTAAGACGAGCGGATCGAGATAAACCGGCTTATCACCGAGGTGAAGGATTCTATATGTGAACCTGAAAAATGCCGTCGGAGACTCCTTGGTTAGCATCACATCTCGCAGGTCACCATCAGAAAACGACTTGTTACCAGCAAAGGAAATCGAGTGTACCAGATAATTTTCTTGGGCGGCTGCGATCGAAAAAGTAAAAGCAAATACCGCAATTACATTGACTAACTTCATGAGGTGTTATTAAAGATACAAAAAAGCCCAGTTGAATCCGAGAATCCAACTGGGCTGTGCCGGATGTACCGGAAATTTAATATTCACTTTCATCTTCATAGAAAAAATCATCGTCACTCGGGTAATCGGACCAGATCTCCTCGATACCTTCGTATGGCTCATCTCTATCTTCTAACTCGCGAAGATTCTCTACTACTTCTATTGGTGCCCCACTTCTAACAGCGTAATCGATAAGCTCATCCTTCGTAGCGGGCCATGGAGCATCTTCAAGATAAGTAGCGAGCTCCGGCGTCCATATCATAACGTATTCCTCCTTTCTTTCCGCGACGCATACGCTTTGCGCCTTTCATTAAGATGAACAAAATCATTTTGTTGTGAGTTCGCTGTAAAGCCCGCTTTCATTATATTCGCGCCCGTTAAAGAAATATGCTGTCGGATCAACGTGAACACCGTTCTTAATAACCTCATAATGTAAATGCGGACCTGTAGATAATCCCGAGTTTCCGCTAAGTGCCACCACCTGTCCGCGTTTGACTTTCTGTCCTTCTCTTACTAGTGATTTGGATAAGTGCCCGTACACAGTCGCAAAACCGAAACTGTGATCAATTTCCATCGCTGTGCCATATCCACCCCGTGGGCCCACATAAGAAACCGTCCCATCTCCTGTTGCATATACAGGTGTCCCATAATCTGCGACAATATCAATTCCTTCATGCATAATACGCATTCTCAAAATTGGATGGAATCTCATGCCGAAACCATCAGTGATGACCCCGTTGCGAATTGGATCAATCGCCGGAATATGTGCGAACAATTTTTGATTGCTCTGGTACTTATTTAATATACTTGTATAACTCTGTCTCTGTAAACTAGCCTCCCTTGAGAGGACATCAAGAGTGTTCGTCGCATTAGCGATAAGTTCGTTGGCGTCGGAGGAAACACCATAGTCCCTGTTCACCTCAACACCCCCGACAGCCACCTTACGTGTATCGTTAGGTATCAGAGGCAAATTTACAGATATTCTCAACTGGTCATCGCTTTTGCCTAGGTCCTTCATCATCAACTGGAAATCGTCAAGCTTTCGGTCCAACGACGCCAGCTGAGCTTTCAATACGGTATTTTCCCTCGACATGCTTTCTGCACGCAAACTCTTCAGCCCAAACAAATCTAGACCGAAACAGCCACAAGCCATTGTTAAGACTGACGAAATCAGCATCATGGAGACTATTGCCAATGATAGCCTATTCCCTCCAATTGCCTTGAAGCTCAACTCTGACTTTGAATAGTAGTAGAGTTTTCGCATTGCCCTTGCCTCATAAATTTTTTTCAACACAGAATGCCCCACAGCAAACAGCACCTGCGGGCGTTACTTCACCGTTTTCAAACCAGAAGTTGACAGAAAAAACGACAAGTGGAAGTTAAAAAGCCTTTAACATTATGTCAAGAACAAAAATCACAAAAAAGAAAAATAATTTTTGACTACCATAAAACGAACAAAAATGGCCCTCTTTAGGTGTGCCTATCATACGGGGTTGCCACTAAATTACAATTCAAATAATGATACGGGTTTAAAACATAGAAGGGAAAAACGTGACAGCTGCTCCGACCAACAAACCATCTAAAATACCCACTGCCAACGACAAAAGAACAGTTGTGATCCATTTATGACCTGCTATCTCAGTTATGATGAAAAGACCGATGATCCCACCGATTCCTCCTGAAATACCACCAATAAGGATCCTTTCGAGGCCGATTGGTTCGCTTTTTATGAGATGAATAGTGGAAGTAACGATGATAGCAACTACCGTTGCACCAATGAGGCTTCCAAATATGGAATCAAGCCGTTTTCCTAGGTTAGGCACTCTTCTTGTCTGCTCTACCGCCGTCACAAATGGGAAGCTTTAATTATTAGCCAATTTAACTCAATCCTAACTATTGACTGCATGCTTTTCAATATCTAGCTCCAAAAAAAAACGAGGCACTCCCGGGCAGGAGTGCCTGTTTTCCGCAGCGGGAAGAAGAATCTTTACTTGGGGTTTGACCGCTAAATTAGGAGGCTGCATTAGGGCATGCGAGTCGTGCTTCGCGATTTGTGGCAGCGTGGGATAACTGAGCGGCAAGACCTTCTTCCCATGTCAGGGGGCTGTTTGCGGGTATGCAAACTCTTCTTCAAATTAGTAAATGTCGCAAACCGCCAACCCTGTAAAACTTCAAACTTTTTTAAGGAACATAAATTCTTTTCGTCGTATTACTTATGTAGCGAATTGTGTGCCACAACTTCTCCTTCGAAATAAGTAATTGTGAGCCTATTTTTTATTTCCGCGTAGCAAGTTAAGAACTATAGTTGCAAAATGCAAACCGAAATCTTCGTTATTCCCTTGTCTTAGTTTTTGAAAAGAGTTAAAAACGAATTATATTTTTCAATATGAAATGGATCGTTGATGGTTACAATGTCATTTTCTCAGATGCACGACTTTCCAAGCTTTTGCGGAATGACATTGAAGCCGCACGAGAGGAATTGATTCTTAAAATTAAATCATGCAATAGTTTGATAGCTGACAAAGTGAATTTAGTATTTGATGGGAAATACAATGCCACTGCCAACAAAATCTCAGATAGCCTGATAATAAGTTTTTCGACGAAAGGCCAAACCGCCGATGACTTCATAAAAGAACAAATCGAGAGATCGGCCAGGAGGCGCTCTTTGTGTATTGTCTCGAATGATCTCGCTATAATCGATTATGCAAGAATATGTGGCGCGAATGTCGTGAAAAGCGAGGAATTTCTGTCCATGCTGGGCAAACTCCCGCCAACATCGAAAAGCTCTCGCAACGCACGACAAGAAAAAGCGAACGGTTCAGATATTGGGAAACCGATAGTTAACGGCAAACTAGATCAAGAGTTATTGAAACTATTCAAGGAGAATAAAAAATGAAAAACCCTCTAATCGGATTTTTTCTAATCTATTTCGCCATGCTTAGCTGGACAGTAGGAGCAAAGGCTCAATTGAAAGTGCTTGAGGGAAATGAGATTAGTTTCGGCAAGATTTATCAAACGGGAACAAAAGTCCATGAAGTGTTGACATTAAAAAATACCGGCACTGAAAATATATCAATAAAAAACGTCCACACTAGTTGTGGATGTACTGTCGCTTCAGTGTCAGATAGCATGATTGCTCCGGGCAAACAAACGACTGTACATGTCGAATTTAATCCAGCGGGATATATAGGAGACGTAACAAAATATATCCGCATCTTCTCCTCTGATCCGAAAAATCAAGTTGTCGAAATAAAGATGACCGGATACGTCGCGTATGCGCTGCAACCAACTCCAAACTACATCGCTTTCTCTAATGCAAGAGTTGGCAAATTAGATAGCACAAGCATAACTCTTAGCAATACGTCAGATGAAACGATGCGGATAACTAAAGTTGAACTGCCTTCCGAAGCCTTAACATATAAGTTAGATAAAAACACTTTGAAGCCTGGGGAGTTTACTGATCTGGAACTTTATCTGAATCCCAAAACGATAGGAGATGTGAACGGGCAAGTCCAGGTCTTTTCGACAAGCAAACTTCAGCCCGTCCTCCAGCTAAAAGTTTTTGCAGGAATTATTGGCAGGTGAACTAAGCTGAAGCCTGTTTCCTGTTGGGCAGGAATACCGGCTCCGCACCAGATGAGACAACATCTTTGGTGATTATACATTTCCCGACGTCGGACATTGACGGCAGCCTGTACATTATGTCAAGCATTTTTTCTTCGAGGATAGAACGTAACCCTCTTGCGCCCGTGCCACGTTCTATCGCTTTATCTACGATCGACTTCAAAGCCTCATCGGCAAACTCTAACTCGACATTTTCAAGTCTAAAAAGTTTCCTGTATTGCTTAACGAGCGCATTCTTCGGAAAAGTAAGTATATCTTGCATCGCTTCACGACTCAGCGTGTGCAATGTCGCCACGATAGGTAGTCTCCCGATGAATTCCGGAATCAATCCGAACTTCAACAAATCGTCAGGCTGAACTAGCGGCAAAAGTTCGTTCACTTCATCATCGTGGACGGAATGTATGTTTGCTCCAAAGCCAATCGGATTCTTGCTGACCCGGCGCGCTATAATTTTTTCAAGACCTTCGAATGCTCCTCCGCAAACGAAAAGGATATTCCTAGTATTCACATTTATGAGAGGCTGTTCTGGATGTTTTCTCCCTCCACGTGGTGGTACACCTGCTATGGTTCCCTCAAGTATTTTTAACAATGCCTGCTGGACACCTTCGCCTGAGACATCGCGGGTAATCGACGGCGTATCGCTCTTCCGGGCTATTTTATCAATCTCGTCGACATAGACAATGCCGCGCTCGGCTCTCGCCACATCGTAATCGGTATTTTGCAAAAGATGCACGAGGATCGTCTCAACGTCATCACCGACATAGCCCGCTTCCGTCAACGTGGTTGCGTCAGCTATAGCAAATGGAACGTTCAAAATTTTCGCAAGCGTCTGAGCTAATAGCGTCTTCCCTGTGCCAGTTGGACCGATGAGGATTATATTACTCTTATCAATTTCCGTATCGTCTTCTGAGCTAATCCCGTGCGGAAGTGATATTCGTTTGTAATGATTATAAACAGCGACCGATAAAACCTTTTTTGCATGATCCTGTCCGATAACATATTCGTCAAGCGCGCTCTTTATTTCTACCGGCGTGAGAGGGGCTTTTTCAATGCGCTCTTCAGAACGCTGTTTATAAATCGGAATATTGCTTCGCAGAATCTCAACCGAATGTTCCACACAAACATCGCAGATGTAAACATCCCCCGGTCCTGCTACTAAGCTCTTCACCTCTTTTGAATCGCGCCCGCAGAACGAACAGCGCATTTCGTCTTGATGCTGTTTAGACATTGTAAATTAGGATTCCCTCTTCACGTTTTTTTGCCACCGAAATCTTAAATCTGAAATTACTGTCGGGATCGCAATTGCAAATAACACGACAAAAACGAGCATAACCAGTAGAAACAAACTGCCCATATTCTTTATTATCACTCCTGATTTGTTTCACTTCTTTTTACCATCTCTTTTTACGAGTACATTATCTATCAATCCATAATTCATAGCTTCTTCAGCAGACATAAAATAATCTCTATCTGTATCTTTTTCAATCTGCTCAATTGGCTTCCCGCTGTGGTGCGCGAGAATTTCGTTCAATTTGCGTTTCGTTTTCAAAACTTCTTCTGCTTGGATGCCGATATCAACAGCCGAGCCTTGAAACCCGCCCGATGGCTGGTGAATCATTATCCGAGCATTTGGCAACGAGACTCGCTTCCCAGCAGTGCCGCTGGACAACAGCACAGCACCCATGCTCGCAGCAAGACCTACGCATGTCGTCGCAATATCTGGTCGAATATATTGCATTGTATCATAGATTGCCATACCGGCAGACACGCTGCCCCCAGGGCTATTTACATATAGATTAATATCTTTATTAGGATCCTCGCTCTCGAGGAAAAGAAGTTGCGCAATAACGAGGCTTGCGACCGTTTCGTCAATTTGAGTCCCGATAAAAATGATTCTCTCCTTGAGAAGCCTGGAAAAAATATCATAGGCGCGTTCACCGCGTCCCGTTTGCTCAATGACGTAAGGGATCGTAAGCTGGTTATATATTTCCATTTTGTTAATCCTCATGTTCATGGGTCGGGGTTTTTTCCACTACATTTACTTCGGAATTATCAATAATAACGTTAAACATTTCATTAAATAAGAGCTTATTCTGCACATCGTTGGAATTTTTGTAATAGGTCAGTAACGCACTCCTATCGAGTTTGTATTTTGATGCTTCGTCACCCGCCGTCCGCTCGAGAACTGAATCGTTAACTTTCAGCCCTTCTTTTCGTATGATCGCTGCCGCAAGGAGATTCCATTTCACGGCCCTGACGCCGGCTTCATGGTAATGTTCTTTAACAAAATTTGCATCGACTTCCTGATTTCCGGATTTCTTTTTGAGCTCTTCAATCAAATCGTTCAAGTAATCCTCGACCATACTTTCGGGAATTTCAAATTCATTTTCCTTCAAGAGCTTTTCGGCAATCTTGTCTCGCAATTCTTCTTCAGCTTTATCCTCGTAGTAATGTTCCAGATCTCTTTCAATATCATCTTTCAGTGCACTGAACGTCTCCATCTTTCTACCTGAAACTTTCTTAGCAAATTCATCGGTAAGCTCTGGCATTACTAACTTTTCCATTTTCTTCACATAGACTTTAAAGAGTTTCTTGCCCACCGACTTCCTGTCCTTGTCGAAAGTTTCAAGCTCCATATTGAACTCATCCCCTATTTTGTTCATCAACAATCTCCGATTTATCTCGACAAGCTCCGGAGCTTTGCTTCGCAAGTCTATTTTATAATTTTCGCGCCGTTGACCGATCAATGGGACACCCTTTTCATCTATTACCTGAAGATTGACTGTCACTATAGCGTTTTCGTCTTCAAGGTGTTCCACTTCGTGAAGCTCAGCATTTGCTTCCCTGAGATGCATAAATTCGTGGTCAACAGACTCATGTGATATTCTGTACATCGTCCGCTCAAGCTTCATACCTTTATACCCTTTCGGCTCTATTGCAGGGACAACTTCATACGTCAATCGGAAGTGCATCGGCTCGCCGAAATTTCTCGAGTCGAGATTATAGTCAACTACACCGGCTACCTTCGTGTTCTCTTTGTCAAAAATCCCTTTAACAATTTCATTTATTATTTCCGGAATCGATTGCGATTCTATTTCATCACCATATCTTTTCTTAACGATCTCAATTGGAGTTTTACCCTTCCTAAAACCTGGGATCGCGGCATTCTTTTGAAATTCGGAATATGCCGCCTCTAACTTCTCCTTTACCGGTTCATCTTCTACGGTTGTTGTCACCTCAAGCTGTTTTTTTAATCCCCCAAGGTCGGTGATTTTGTAATCCAATTTTACTCCTAATAAATTATTTCAATCCAAACACTTACATGGGGCGCGCTATTCAAGAAAATAGGGTAGACCGCTTCGTGGTAATACTTCGAACACCGACGGTATAGGCCCAAAGAGATTCCTTCGGGATAATCCCCGTGGGCACGGAGGGACTCGAACCCTCACAGGGTAACCTACTAGCTCCTAAGGCTAGCGCGTCTGCCAATTCCGCCACGTGCCCCATCATGCTCGCTGTCTCAAAGAACTTGACTAATATAACTCACGACCTCCAAATGTCAAAAAGGATTAGAAATTATCAGATTTTCTAGACCTCCGATGAGATGGACGGTGCTCAAAGAAAATTAGACATTGACCACTTTCCTCTTCACTTGAGGTAATTCTTACCGTTATTTTTTCGCCGATGTTTACTATTTAGTCACGTTTGCGCGGAGTGTATAGAGTAATAAAGAGTGGTTTCGGCTGTGGTAATCTTTTGGCTAGCTGCCATGGCCCAATAATTTCCCATTGAACTCATCATCCAGATCATGAATGCCTCCCCTATGAATTACTTTCTCAGACTCCCGACTAAAAATCGAGTGAGCGATCATTATTATAAAAGTTAATTCGACGACCCGACTATTTTTTTGTTTCATCGTAATAAAGGGCGGCGGCGCCAAGTATCGAGACGTTCGGAGTTTCAGAAACTTCTATTACAAGATTGTCAACTGATTTAGTATAGGCAAAATCGCCAATCGATTTATACATCTCATTCTTAAACATGTTAAAAGATTTGCTTACCGAACCGCCGACGATTATAATCTCAGGATCTATGGAGTACATGATAAGTTTCATAGCTTCGCCAAGATTGGTTCCAAACATAGAAAAAATATTGATGGCTTTCTTATCACCTTGTTCAGCTTTCTTAAATAATTCCTCCCCGGTTGTGTTGTACTCGTTGACAAAGAATTGTCCGCTACAGTAGTATTCATAATTCTTATCTCTGAACGATATCGAACCAAACTCGCCCGCGCCGCAATTTCTACCGGCGTAAAGTTTATCGTGGATCACAATGCCAGCCCCTAAACCAGTGCCGACTATTAACCCGACAATATTTTTATAATTCTTCCCCTTTCCAAAATATTTTTCACCAACTGCAAAACAGTTCGCGTCGTTATTTACATATACCGGCACTTTGAATTTTTCCTCCAACATATCTTTCAAATGTACTTCTTTCCATGAAGGAATATTTTGAACATCATAAACGATCCCTCTCTCTACATCAACGACACTTGGAACACCAATGCCAATTCCTATAATCCCCTCGTTGGCGAATCGCTCTATCAAACTCGATATATCGTTAATCACATCAATCGCATTACCGGATTTGGTTATAGGCAGCGATTCGACTCTTGCCAAGGAATCGCCCCTGATTAATCCCACACGGACATTGGTCCCTCCTAGATCGACACCTAAAATTCCCATATTGAATTTCCTGAGACAATTAAAAAAATATCATGGATATCAATTTGTCGAAAACACATTCCCACTTTTCGATTTTTTCCTCATGCTAATTGTTTCATTGGTAATAATGGGTTTAGACCAGATACCAATGCTGAATAGGTACCCAAGGGTTAGATAAATAACGAACATGCCCGTTCTCAAACCGAACATATCCCCAAGCCAACCGATAATTATTTGGACTATTGCACCCCCGATTATTGCAGTAC
>JBAPNE010000220.1:0-3362 GCA_049278975.1 Candidatus Kryptoniota bacterium | reverse complement strand
TTACCACATAAGCCGCCGGAGTCTTTAGCGAAATTAATAATTCTTTCTTGAGAAGAACCGTCAAACTATTGCTGTTCTGTTTGTTCCGTTTCATCATTTCCTGTCGTTAGTTGTCTGAATATTTTTTCTAGATCGGAGCCTGACTTGCTAAGCTCAAGTATCTTGAATCTATTTGCCGTACATAGGTCGAATATTTTTTCCCGAATCTCAAAGCTGTCCGCAATTCCTAACTGCAGCGATAGGTTTCCGGAATTTTCTTGTATCGACAGCTTGCTTGTCGAATATCTCGTTTGCCGGAGCTGCAGTGCAGTCTCGAAAATATTTTTCACCACATCAATTGAACTGGAGGCTTTGACAATCACGGAGATGTTGCTCGCACCGGCACTTTCCAATTCTTCCGAAGTCGCATCAAGTACAAGTTTGCCTTTGTTGATGATCAGCACCCTATCGCACAATGCTTGAACTTCAGAGAGTATGTGCGTCGATAGAATGACAAATTTCCTTTCCGCTAATTCGGAAATTAACTCTCGAATGCCGACAACCTGATTCGGATCAAGGCCCGAGGTTGGCTCGTCCAAAATTAAAATCTCTGGATCGTGGATGATGGCCTGAGCAAGCCCGACCCGCTGTTTATATCCTTTCGACAATTGGTGGATCAGATCGTAGAGCACTTCCTTAATGCCGCATCGGTCAACAACATATCTGAGTCTTTCTTCGGTCTTTTCTGGTGATAAGCCCGACAGCTCGCCGGCAAATCTCAAATACTCGTGCACTTCGAGTTCAGTGTAAAGCGGATTACTTTCCGGTAGATAACCGATTCTTGACCGGAGGGCGACATTATCGGAAGTCACATCGTCAATGGTTACAGTTCCTTTCGATGGTGCAAGGAATCCTGTGATGATCCGCATTGTAGTTGTCTTGCCTGCACCATTTGGTCCGAGAAATCCGACAACGCTCGGTTTATCTATTTCGAACGAAACATCGCTTACCGCGGCAGTATCGCCAAAAAATCTTGAAAGTTGATTAACTTTAAGTCTCATAACGGTTGCAAATTTATCCTTAATGAGCAAAATTATCAACATAGAAAACATGAACGAAAAACTGAACCGTAGCACATCTAATTCGTCTATTGATTCGAAGTTAAATGACAGGCGAGCAAAGGAAAAAGAACTCATCGACCGCGCGCTCACGGGCAATGAAACGGCTTACTCAGAGATTGTCGGACTTTACAAAGGAAAAGTCGCTGCGACAGTCTATTCGATTCTTGGAAAAGATTACGTCGAAGAGATTTCGCATGAGGCTTTCATCCGAGCTTTTAATTCTATCAAACAGTACAGGAGAGATTCGTCATTCTATACATATCTGATTCGAATTGCTGTAAATCTCTGCCGGGACGAAATACGTCGAAAGCAAATAAAACGAATTTTCAATTTTACGGAAATATTCGGAAAGAGCGATAGTGATAACTCACAAGAGCAAGTGCGAGGTGGAAAAGCAGGTGATCCTGTTAACGTTTATGATAGCGGAGAGACAATCAACATCGTAAGAGAAGAGATAGAAAATCTTCCTGTGATTCTCCGGGAGGCTGTCACTCTTCGTGAGATCGATGAGTTTAGTTATAATGAGATTGCAAAATTATTGAGGATTAGTGTCGGGACTGCCAAGACACGGGTGTTCCGTGCAAGGCAGGTACTTCGTGATAAATTAAGTGGGAGAATTAATTATGGGAAATAGTTGTCACAAATTGATATACGTCGACAGCTTTGTTCATGGCGAGCTCGATAAGTACGAGCTGAAAGAATTTGAGCAGCATATTGTTGATTGCGGCGAATGCAGGAACGAAGTTGAATTTCTTCGTAAGCTAACAGGGCTGCTCGATGCTTCTTACTCGTACCATCTCGACGAAACTTTTAATTACAAAGTTGTCCGGAACCTGAATAAGGAAAAACGAGTTGAAGAAAGAAAAGAAATACGAATTGCTCTTGAAGACATAATCATAAGTCTTGCCACTCTTCTCGCGATTTTCATGCTTGGTATTCAACTGTTTAATCGTCCAGTCGTTTCCCCTTTTGAAATGTCAGGGACATTAACAAACATAGAAAAAAGTTCTATGGAACAATCGAGTCTTTCAAACGATCAAGTTCTCGAACTTGTTCTAAGGAGCAAATAATGTTCACAAAGCTAACATTATGGCTGGCGATTATTGTTTCGATGATAATCGGTGGAGCTGCTGGGTTTGAGATTGACCGTCAGTTACAAAATAGCGACACCCATCATGGACACGCACAGTACGTAAGTTATCTGACTCACGAATTGGATCTGACGACAAATCAGCAGAAGCAGCTCGACTCGATACTCAATTATGTCCACCCAAAGTTTCAAGCAATACGCAAAGAATTCAATGTGGACATGCAAACCGAGATGGATTCAACTCAAAATATGATTAATAATATTTTGACATCAGCAGAACAACAAAGCAAGTTCCGAGTGCTGATCGCAAAAATCGAAAGTAACCGTAATCAACAGGATTCTAAATGAATACAAACAGAAAACGTGCGTACGCGTTTATTTCCGGCGCAGTCATCCTTCTTGCCCTTTTCACATACTTTCGCATTAGAGCCAATGCTAACGACCCGGCAAGGAACGCGAGGCCGATTCCCACCGTTCTAATTTCAACTGCCAAACGCGGCTCGATCTCAAAAACAATTCAATTCACGGGAGACATTGATGCTTATCAAACCGCAAACATTTATCCAAAAGTAAACGGAAACCTCGAAGAGGAATTTGTCAATATCGGAGATTATGTACAAAAAGGTCAGCTGCTTGCCTTGATTGACACAACTATTTATTCTCAAAACTTAGGACAGGCAAGAGGCAATTACATGCAAGCCGAGGCAACTCTGACGAACACAAAGATAACTTATGAACGCAACAAGAGCCTGCTGGATCAGAACCTGATTGCAAAACAAGACCTCGACAATTCGGAGACTGCCTATAAGGTGGCACAGGCGCAGGAAGAAGCCGCTGCCGCGACCTACAAGAACGCTGTTACCCAGCTTGGCTATTGCAAGATCGAGTCTCCTTTTGCAGGCTATATAACGAGACGATATTTCGATCCCGGTGTGTATGTGACTACTTCGACTAACTCACAAGGCTCCACATTATTTCTTCTCTCCGAAATACAGAGAGTGAAAATAATGGTGAATGTGCTTGAGGATGATGTTCAGTATCTTCGGGATATTTCTATCGCCGATGTGAGTGTTGATGCGTATCCCAACCAGGTTTTTAAAGGCAGGATCACGAGAGTTAGCCAGCAGTTTGACCTTGCGACTAGAACAATGCCAGTGGAAGTTGACTTAGAC
>JBAPNE010000219.1:0-4014 GCA_049278975.1 Candidatus Kryptoniota bacterium | reverse complement strand
GGAGACATCATAAAAATGCAGACAAGGCTAATCGAAGAAGCTGATAGCATTCCTTCCGGAAAAATATCTCAAGATGTTGGCCAGGCGGAAAAGATCTCCTCGATCATAAAAGCCGTAAAGGACAGCGCCGCAATTGCCGATCAACTTAGATCGTACCTGAAGTCAACAGTTTCCGAATGGGGCGCTGATTTTGTAAAGGGCGGTGTGGATACCGAGAAGGTAATCGACAGCCGGATAAATCAATTTGACTCACCATGGTTCAGATATTTCATCCTGTACGACCCGAGACCGACACTTGAGAAAGTGAAATGTCCGGTGCTGGCTATGGACGGCACATTGGATTTGCAAGTTCCCGCAAAAGAAGATCTGAAGGAAATTGAAGAAGCGCTGCAAAAAGGTGGAAACAGGGACGTCACAATCAAACTCATGCCAGGATTAAATCATTTGTTCCAGGATGCGAAGACAGGTTCACCGAACGAGTATGCACAAATTGAGGAAACTTTCTCGCCCACGGCGTTGGGACTAATCGGGGACTGGATATTAAAAAATACTGGGCAGAAGTAAGAGGTCAGATTGAAAATTGCCGCTCAAGGGTCAAAACTGAAAGTGGTTAGCACAAAGCGAAAGTTTAAGTTTTGACCTTTGGCTTTTGACTCGCCATTTCATTTCTTCAGCCTATCATAGTACAGCTTTCTGAACTTCGCCACCTTTGGCGCAATTACAACGCGGCAATATGATTGGTTCGGATTGTTCGCGAAATATTCTTGGTGATAACTTTCCGCTTCGTAGAATGCCTTGAAAGGTGAAAGTTCGGTCACGATCGAATCTTCCCAGATTTTTTCCAATTCGATTTCATTTATCACGACCGCAGCGGTTTGTTTTTGTTCATCATCGTGATAAAAAATCACTGATCGATACTGAGGTCCGGCGTCGTTGCCTTGTTTGTTCAAAGTCGTTGGATCATGGACGGTAAAAAAGATTCGTAGAATATCCTTAAAAGGAATGATCTGCGGATCAAACGTGACATTCACTACTTCCGCGTGGCCAGTTTTGCCAGTGCAAACTTGCTCGTAAGTTGGATGCGGTACCGACCCGCCCGAATAACCCGACTCGACGCTGGTCACTCCTTTTAGGTCATCGAACACAGCTTCGATGCACCAGAAGCAACCGCCGCCGAGCGTAGCAATCTCTCCCGCGTGCGGGATCTTCGATCTGTTATCCATTTATTTTCATCACCTCTATAAGTCTTTCCATTCTTTCTATTTTTTCGCCGGCGCTGTGAGGGATGTCGGAAATGAAAGTGATCTCCACACTCGCCTGAGATTTCTCTTGTGTGACACGATGTTTTATATCGGCGACTCTATCTAGTGAGTTCATCATCGCAGGGAAAATTTCCTTGTAAAATTCTTTGTCCTCGGAAGACAAGTACAGTTTGACCTCAGCCCCATGCATTTCAAGTTTCGGAATCCGAAGTGGTTCGAGTTTCATTTTAAGTTTGATCAGCTTCAAGAGATTTTCTACAGGCTCCGGAATTTTGCCGAATCTGTCTAACAGCTCAGCCCGCATGTCGTCGATCTCCTCAACCTTCCCCGCACGCGAGAGCCGCTTGTAAAAATCGAACCTCTCCGCATCGAGCGAGACATAATCATCGGGAATAAAAGCATCGACATCGACCGTGACCTGCGGCTCGACTTTCCTGCGCGTTAACGTGTCCAATTGTTCCGTCAAGTTTTCTTCGAACTTGGCTTCTGCAACAGCCTCCTCGAGTACTTTGTTGTACATTTCGAAACCCATGTTGTTGATGAAGCCGCTCTGCTCTTTGCCGAGTAGATTTCCGGCGCCGCGTATTTCAAGGTCACGCATGGCAAGGTTAAATCCGGAACCCAGCTCGCTGAACTCCTCAATTGCGGTAAGTCTTCTTACGGCATCTCTCGTGAGATTTGAGAATTCTTTCGCGATGAGGTAGGCGTACGCCTGAACGTTCGAGCGGCCGATTCTTCCTCTAAGCTGGTACAGCTCGGCAAGCCCGAACCTATCGGCGTTGTTTACGATGAGCGTGTTGACCGACGGAATATCTATTCCCGATTCGATTATTTTCGTTGCAACCAGAACGTTCAGCTTCTTTTCAAGGAAATGTATCATGGTACGCTCGATGTCCGCCGCTTTCATCTTGCCGTGAACGATTCCTGCTTTAGCCGACGGTACGCGGCGATGCACGAAGTCTGCAAGTTTACTGAGGTCCTTCACCGTATCGCTGACGATATAAACTTGCCCGCCCCTATTCATCTCGCGCTCGATTACGGTTTGAAGAAGTTTTCCGTCGAAATTAACGATGTAAGTATCTATTGGAAGTCTGTTCGCCGGGGGAGTTTGCAAGATTGAAATGTCCATCGCTGAAGAGAGTGACATGTAAAGTGTCCGGGGAATCGGTGTGGCAGTCATATAAAGTGTATCGACATTTGCCTTTAGTTGCCGTATTTTCTCTTTTGCCTCAACACCGAAGCGATGTTCCTCATCGACGATCAGAAGTCCGAGATCATGGAACACCGCATCGCCGGAAAGAAGTCTGTGAGTCCCGATAATGATGTCGATTGTTCCTTCTTTTAATTTCTCCAGGATTTTTTTCTGCTCTGATTTTTTTCTGAAACGTGAAAGGGCTTCTACTTTCACTGCATAATCTGAGAGGCGATCGCGAAAGGTGTTGTAATGCTGTTCGGCGAGTATTGTGGTTGGCACGAGTACGGCGGCTTGTTTTCCGCTCATCACTGCCTTGAAGGCAGCGCGTACGGCAAGTTCAGTTTTTCCAAATCCGACATCACCACAAAGGAGCCTGTCCATCGGGTTGTCGGTCTCCATGTCGTTTTTTATTTCTGATGTTGCGCGAACCTGGTCCGGTGTGTCTTCATATACAAATGAAGCTTGAAGTTCATGCTGCCAAATGCTGTCGTTCTGAAATGAAAACCCCTTTGATTTTTTCCGCTCCGCGTAAAGTTTGATAAGATCTCTTGCGATGTCTTTCAGTTTTCCCTTCGCGCGGGTTTTCATCAACTGCCATTCTGCGCCGCCTAATTTGGAAAGCTTAGGTTTGAAACCGTCCTCCGATGCATAACGCTGAAGCTTGCCGACGTAATCGACGTTCACATAAAGCATGTCGCCTTCTGCATACTCAATCTTCACACATTCCTGAACGCTGTCGACAATCTTTAGCTTTTCCATTCCGAGAAATCTTCCTATGCCGTATTCTTCATGAACCACGTAATCGCCTTTGCGCAGTGAGTTCAGGTCACGGCGTAGAAGTCCGACAAAGTTTTTGGCTTTTTCTTTTCGTGAAATTAGCGGTGAGCGTCTGCCGAATATTTCGTGCTCGGTGAGCAGTGCAAACTTGTCGTCAGGCAAGATGAATCCGCCCGACAGCGACGCTTGAATAAATTTCACTTCCTGTTTAAGCATCGTAGCGTTCATCTCGTCATACTCGTTAAGCAGGTTCAAAAAATTTTCTTCGAGATGTTTTGTACTCGATGCGACCACAATCTTGTAGCCATCCGAAAAAAGTTCAGCGATTTTGTTTGCCGCCAACTGAAGTTTTCCACCGAACGTCGGCTGCGGAATTACGTTAATATCAAAGTCTGTCTCATTGCGCTCGATGACTTTCCAGTAAATTAAACTAGCTTTATCCGAAATTGTTTTTGCAAATTTATTGAAATCGGAAGACAGTTCTTCGGTGATTGTAGACGGCTCGAAAAAAATTATCCTTGTGCCTTTAGGAATTTGGTCGGCAAACGGAGACGTTTGTTTGTTTGAATCGGCAAATGGGAGAAGCGTGAAGGTCTCGATCGTTTCAATAGAGCGTTGTGTAATCGGATCGAAAATCCTTATTGAGTCGACATTGTCGCCGAAGAAATCGATCCTAATTGGATCTGCGCTGGACTCGGGGAAAATATCGATAATACTTCCGCGCGTCGCAAAGTCGCCGACCTCTTCAACATAATCTTTCCGTTGGTATCCGTATTTTGA
>JBAPNE010000218.1:0-6265 GCA_049278975.1 Candidatus Kryptoniota bacterium | reverse complement strand
GCTGACGGATCAACGGCGCGCGGCGAACGCAGCATTTGGGAGGTATATCGATAATGAATATCGAAACTGGCTGACTAAACAGCCCGACCGACCGAAGTTATCTCACGAGGTTTTTGAAACTTATGTCCTGCCGAAGATGAAGCCCGGGAAGTCAGTCGTCCTGGTCGTGATCGACTGCTTGAGACTCGATCAATGGCTCATCATGGAAGATTTCTTGCGCGACTATTTCGCGATCAGCAAGGAATATTATTATTCGATTTTACCGACAGCAACTCCATACTCGCGCAACGCGATCTTCAGCGGGCTCATGCCGCTCGAAATGGAGAAACGTTTCCCTGAAATCTGGGATAAAGGAAATTCCGACGATGACAACAGCAGGAACCGGTACGAGAAAGAGCTTCTCACCGATTTGCTGCAAAGAAAAAGGATTAGAGTGGAGCCGAAGTACATCAAGATCATCGATCCGGAATTCGGCAAGAACATCGTGTCGAACGTCCAGACATTCGCGCGGAATCCATTGACAGCCATTGTCGTGAATTTTGTAGATATACTGGCACACTCGCGCTCCGATTCGGATATTTTAAAAGAGATCGCTCCGGACGAAAGCGCGTATCGTTCACTGACGAGGTCGTGGTTCCAGCATTCCTACCTGATAGATCTTTTCCACGCTCTTGCCGAAACCGGCGCGACGGTGATCGTGACAACAGACCATGGCAGTATAAGAAGCCTCAGGGGCTCTAAAGTGCTGGGCGATAGAGAAGCCTCGACGAACCTTCGCTACAAGTTCGGACGCAATTTAAAATGCGACGACAAGCAAGCCATCTTTGTTAAAAATCCGGAAGATTTCATGCTGCCGAGGCGCGGTGTTACGATAAACTATATAATTGCGAAGGAAGATTTCTATTTCGTGTACCCGACCGATTATCATAAGTATCTTGAGCAATACCGCGACAGTTTTCAGCACGGTGGAATTTCACTCGAAGAGATGATATTGCCGGTTGTGTTATTAGAGCCGAGATAATAATCTTAACCTCGTATGGAAATTTTCATATCGAACAGCGAAGCCGAAACGATCAAATTAGGCAAGGAGTTCGCCAAACGCCTTCAAGCTGGGAATCTTGTTGCCCTTTACGGCGATCTCGGTGCAGGGAAGACGCAGTTCGTGAAGGGAGTTTGTGAAGCATTCGAGGTGAAGGAAATTGTCAACAGTCCAACCTTCACGATCGTGAACGAATATCATGGTACAATGCCCGTGTTCCATATTGATTTGTACAGGATGAAAAGTGTCGATGAAATCTTCGGCATTGGTTTCGACGAGTATCTGGAGTCCGGCGGAATTTGTCTCGTCGAATGGGCGGAAAAGCTCGATGGCATCTTGCCGGCGAGGCGGTATGATGTCAAGATGTCTGTTGTTAACGAAACAACGCGTGAAATTACTGCCGGGTTCATCAATGGCGAAGGCTGAATTATGATCATTGAAAAAGGAAGGCGAAAGAGCATCTTTTTATTTTCTCTCCTTTTAACAAGAGCCAGGTGAGAAGTTTGACTTTCTCATCGAGAAATAAATAACCATGCCGGGAATTCTTGCAATAGAAACTGCGACAAAGGTATGCTCCATCGCTTTGATGGATGGAGACGAAATTTTAGGCGAGACTTCGCTTAATATTCCGCAGGTGCATGTCGAGCGGCTTGTTGTAATGATAAACGATATGCTTGGGAATTTGCATTTAAGCTATGGCGACCTGGATGCAGTCGCGGTTTCAAACGGTCCCGGCAGTTTCACGGGCTTGCGGATCGGTTTGAGTGTCGCGAAGGGAATTGCCTTTGCAGAGGACAAGAAACTCATCGCAGTTCCGACGCTTGACGCCATAGCTTATGGCCTCCGCGGTTTTGATGCCGGGAAAACTATTGTACCGATTCTTCACGCGCGAGCCGAGGAATTTTATTACGCATCATTTAAATTCAAGGGTGAGGAATTGGCTTTGATTAATGATTACAGGGCGGCTGAAGCCGAAGACATCGCTGGTGAATTTTCTGTCGGAGAGGGAAACGCCTCCGGAGCAGAATCGGACACAGTATTTGTCGGCGAGGGCGTCCTGGAATTTTCAAAGCATGTCCGTATGAATCCCTTGAGCAAAAACGTGAAAAGAAAATTCGGTGAAGATTCGATGAAGTATATGCCCGCATCTGCGAGACAGGTAGCATTCCTTGCGGGGGCCAAATTCGGGAGGAGCGATTTCGCCGACGTAAAATATCTTGTACCATTATATATAAAAGACTTCGTTGCCGTGAAAGGAAATCCATTAAACAAACTTTTGCGGGTAAAATCTAGAGTGGAGAAAAATTAATGACGTGGTTCAAGCGTTCACAACAAAACATTGTCTCTGCTGAGAAAAAAGATTTACCTGAAGGCTCGTGGGTGAAATGCGAAAAATGCAGCGAGATGCTTCACAAGTCTCAGCTCGAGGATAATCTTTGGACATGCAACAAATGCAATTATCATTTCAGAATTGGCAGCAAAGAATACATACAAATTTTGCTCGACAAGAAGTCGTTCAAAGAAACCGATAAGAATTTAAAATCGAACGACCCCCTGAAGTTTGTTGATACGAAATCTTACAAAGCAAGGCTTGTCGAGGTCCAGAAGAAAACCGGCCTCACAGACGCTATCCGTACTGGCACTGGTGAAATTGGGGGACACAAAGTTGTTTTCGGCTGCATGGACTTCAAATTCATCGGCGGGAGCATGGGATCGGTCGTCGGCGAAAAAGTTGCCCGCGCAGTCGACAGGGCGGTGAGGAATAAGAGCCCGCTCATTCTTATTTCAGAAAGCGGCGGCGCAAGGATGATGGAAGCGGCGATTTCTCTTATGCAGCTCGCTAAGACGAGCGCGAGATTGACAAGACTGCATAAAGCAGGCATTCCATTTATCTCGGTCCTTGCCGACCCGACAACCGGAGGAGTTACGGCAAGCTTTGCGATGCTTGGAGATTTCAATATTGCCGAGCCCGATGCGCTGATCGGGTTTGCCGGACCGCGCGTCATCAAACAGGCGGTCGGGAAAGATTTACCAGACGGATTCCAGCGCTCAGAATTTTTGTTAGATAAAGGATTTGTGGATATCATCGTTCATAGGAAAGAGCTAAAGGAAAAACTTGCACAGCTTTTAGAATTGCTGGAATCCTAACCCTGACAGCCTGGAAACAAAATGAAAATTAGAATCGTTGGAGTCCCGATGGACCTCGGTGCCGGAAGGCGCGGAGTGGATATGGGACCTTCTGCGTTGCGAATTGCCGGACTGGCCGAGAGACTGCGAGATATTGGACATGCGGTTTTCGACGATGGAGATATTCATGTCAACATCCCTGAAAGCCAGGAGATTGATAATCATAAACTGAAGTATCTTCCTGAAATAGTCCGTGTAACTACGATACTGGCACATAAGGTTGAGAGCATACTGGAACGTGACGAGTTTCCGCTCGTCTTAGGCGGCGACCACTCGATTGCTATGGGAACGATCTCCGGTTTATCGAACTACGCGCGCAAACATAATCTGCGCCTTGGCGTGATCTGGATCGACGCCCATGCCGATATGAATACAAACGAGACGTCTCCATCCGGCAACATCCATGGAATGCCTCTTTCGGCCGTTCTCGGTGAAGGCGCGCGGGAGTTGACGACAATCGGCGGCGATTTTAGAAAAGTAGATCCGAAGAATGCAGCTCTTATCGGTGTTCGAAACATCGACACTGCGGAGAAGGAGATCGTTAAGAAGACCGGAATCGCTCATTACACCATGTCTGACATAGACAAATACGGTGTGCACAGGATCATGGCCAGGGTATTGAAAGAGTTTAAAGAGAAGGTCGATTTGCTTCATATCAGTTTCGACATTGATTCCGTCGATCCATCGGTTGCCGCCGGAGTCGGCACACCCTCGCCCGGCGGATTGAGTTACCGCGAAACGCATTTGATAATGGAGACGATCGCCGATTGCGGCTGCATGAGCTCATTTGAAGTAACCGAAGTAAATCCGATTTTCGATATAAAGAATCAATCCTCAGAATTTGCCGTCGAGGTTATTGCTTCAGCATTGGGGAAGAGAATAATCTAAAGCAATGAAAATAATAAGCACAGTTAAGGAAATGCAAATCATCTCCGGCGATCTGCATTCTAAAGGAAAAAAAATCGGCTTCGTGCCAACCATGGGGTATTTGCACGAAGGACATCTGAGCCTTGTAGATGATGCGAAGAAAAATGCAGACATTGTGGTCATGTCGATTTATGTCAACCCGACGCAGTTCGGACGCGGAGAAGATTTCGACAAGTATCCGCGCGACCTTTCGCATGATGAGAAAATGGCACAGGGCCGCGGAGTGGATTTAATCTTCGCCCCAAGCGACAAAGAAATGTACCCCGATGAACATTTGACATTTGTTGAAGTCGATATAGCATCTCAGATCTTGGAGGGTGAGTTTAGGCCGACGCATTTCAAAGGTGTTGCTACCATTGTGACAAAGCTGTTCAACATCGTTAAGCCGGACATCGCAGTGTTCGGGCAGAAAGATGCGCAGCAGGCATTCACCGTTAAGAAGATGGTGAAAGACTTGAACATCGACGTAGAAATTGTGGTTGCGTCTATCGTGCGTGAGGAAGATGGTTTAGCTCTAAGTTCGCGGAATATTTATCTCTCTCCGGCGCAGCGGAAGCAGGCGACGGTTCTTTTCAAGTCACTTAAACTTGCCAAATCCATGGTTGCCAATGGTGAGAAAAAGCTTCTTAGAGTTCGGGCGGCGATGATAAAGTTGATTAATTCTGAGTCGGAAGGAACAATCGATTATGTTAGTTTCGTCAACCCGAATACTTTCGAGAAGGTTGATGAAATCGGATTACCTGCCGGATATCCTGGTCATGGAACACAGAGTCTTGCATTGGTTGCTGTTCGTCTCGGGGAAACGAGATTGATTGATAATATGATGTTGGAAACAGGGAACAAATCCGAATGAGTCCTCAGAGTAAAATAATGTCAGGCGGTTTTGGATTGCTGCAAGTTGCCGGATCTTAAAACATAATGTCTTAACTAAACCCGTGCGTCTTCGTGGATACTTAAGTATATTTGCTGCCGCTCTGTTCTGGGGTTCGTCAGGAACGGCAGCGAGGTTTTTGTTCGAGCACAATATCTCGCCGCTTCTTGTTGTCGAGTCCCGCGTGATGATCGCCGCGGCCATTTTGACGACAATTCTCCTATTAACGAATCCGAATTTGTTGAAGATAAGATCGGCCGATCTGCGGGATTTTTTTCTCCTTGGAGTTATCGGTGTGGCAGGATCAAATTATACTTACTACGCGGCAATAAAGGAAACGAATGTCGGTATTGCCATTTTAATGCAATATACCGCACCTGTACTTGTAGCCGTGTATGTGATTTGCAGAGGCATAGAAAAAATAGATCGAATAAAGATATTGGCAATTGCATTATCACTATCGGGTTGTGCCATCATGCTCGGTTTATTCAGTAAAGACGTTCACATCACTTCGTTTGGAATTATCCTGGGGGCATTGTCCGCGTTTTGTTTCGCGTTCTTCAATGTTTTCAATAAAATTGCTTGCAAACAATATTCTATATGGACTGCATTGAATTACACTTTGATCAGCGCAAGCGTCTTCTGGATAATTCTCGATTTATTCGTGAACACAGGGATTAAATTAAACGTCGCGGAAAATTTTGTTCCACTTCTAATCTTTTCATTCTCTTCAGTTCTCATACCGTACTATTTCTATTTTACCGGCTTACGGATACTTGTGCCATCCACCGCAGTCATTGTTTCAACTTTAGAACCTGTGGTTGCGATTGTTACCGCATTTTTAATTCTCGGGGAGACTCTGCATTGGATGCAAATCGCGGGCGGAATTTTTATCGTTGCCGCCGTTATCTTATTGGAAGTCTATAGAGAATGAAATCCGAAAGACGAATCGGAAGAATTTCTCGGGCATTATTGCATACTCAACCAGATTTGAAAATTGCGTTAGAAAATATCCATGATCCGCATAATGTCAGTGCGATTTTGAGAACTTGCGATGCAATTGGGGTGCGACAAATCGACCTAATTTATACGGAAGAAAAATTCCCGAAGATCGGACGAAAAAGTTCCGCAAGTGCTAACAAATGGATACGGAGGACTAACTTTAAGTCTGTCAAGGCGTGTTACGAGTCGCTCAAAGAAGATGGATTTATTATAGTCGCAAGTGTCGTTGACGAAGAGTC
>JBAPNE010000217.1:0-10375 GCA_049278975.1 Candidatus Kryptoniota bacterium | reverse complement strand
CTCGACGACGTTGCGCAATTCACGAACATTTCCGGGCCAATTATGAGACAGCAATTTGCGTTCAGCCGAGTTTGTAAAACCTTTTACATGTTTCTTAAATTTCACATTGAAATCTTCTATGAATTTCCGCCCGATCAAGATCCCATCCTTGTCCCGGTCGCGAAGGGGCGGAACCGTCAGCGACACGACGTTAATCCGGTAAAACAAATCGCTGCGGAATTTACCCAAAGCAACATCTGATTCTAGATTTGAATTTGTGGCCGAGACGACCCTGAGATCCACCGGAATTTCTTCCAGACCTCCGACTCGTCTGATCCGCTTGTTCTCGATGAACGACAAAAATTTTGCCTGTAGGGCGAGGTCCATACTCGTGATTTCGTCGAGAAGTACTGTACCACCACTAGCAACCTCGAGCAATCCTTTTTTCGAACTCTTCGCATCCGTGAATGCACCTTTTTCATACCCAAAAAGTTCGGCTTCAAGAAGATTTGACGGGAGCGATGCACAATTTATCTCTAAATATCTCTTCTCCGCAATCGGGCTTGTATAATGAATAACCCGCGCCACCAAATTCTTTCCAACTCCACTCTCGCCGTGCAAGAGAATGATTGCTTCAGTTACTGAAGAAACGCGCTTTATAAATTCCCTCATCGCCTTTATAGGTTCGCTATCACCGATAAGATTGTCAAAAGAATAGCGCGACTTAAACCCGGATTTCAGCTCTGCAACTTCAGTACGGAGGCGACCCACTTCGACCGCACGCCCTATCGCGAGCTTTAACTCTTCGAAGTTTATCGGCTTGGTAAGATATTCAAAGGCGCCGGCTTTCATGGCACGAACAGCCGTATCGACGGCAGCCCTTGCGGTGACCAATATGACAGGCATAAGCCGCGACAGTCCATGAAGCCTGTCGATCAATTCAATGCCGTCGATTTCCGGCATCATGACATCGCTTACAACTACGTCGGGGTATTCGACTTTGATAGCATCAACTAAGTCGGCGGGGCGGTGAAAAAACTTTACGTTGAATTGCTCATTTCGCAATCCGTACTTAACGAGCTTAATTATATTCTCGTCGTCGTCAAGAAAATAAACAAGAGGTACAGGCATCGCTTAAATATAATTTACAAAAATGTGATGAACAAGTGTCTAAGGCATACAATAAAATTCCGGAACGGTGAATGAAAAGATTCATGTTCCACAAGATGTTAGCTCATGTGAAGAATCCATAGAACCGTCTGAAAGAAACTCGCCCATAAATCATGGACGTCCAGTCCAGGCCTTTTTGAATTTAACTCACGCTTCGTGGATACTTTTGGCTCATCATTGCCCGCACCGACTCAATGAAATAATCGCTTTCTTCCTTCGAGCCTGCATTTACACGCAAATACTTTTCAAGCATCGGATAAGACGACACATCCCTCACAAGCACACTTTTTCTTTCAAGTAATTCCTCGAACAGCTCGCCTGCAGAAGACGAGGTCGAAAACAAAAAGAAGTTCGCGTCGGAATCTATGGCGTTAACTCCTTCCAACTTTCTTAGCTCATTTATCATTGCGGTCCGTTGCTGCCTCAGAAACTCTATGCGCTGTTTAAAAATATCGCGATGCTCAAGAAGCTTCAGCGCCGTAAACTCCGAAAGCGGATTTACAGTGAATGGTATCTTTACTTTCAGAATCTCACGTGCTGTCTCCGGGTTCGCCACAAGGTAACCAACTCGAAGTCCTGCAAGACTAAAAGCCTTTGAAAAAGTCCGGAGAACAACGAGGTTCTTATATGTCTTTGTCAATTCTATCGTGCCATAATATTGTGAAAACTCGATGTAAGCCTCGTCGATGAGCACAATCGCGTCGGTAGATTTCAGCAGCTCGATAATGAATTCATTTTGCGCCGATTTTCCTGTCGGGTTATTCGGCGAACTGATGATTACCAATCCTCGCTTCATGCGCCGGGCCTGTTCCAAAATTTTTTGCTCGTCAAAATGCAAATCCGATTTCGCAAACACTTTTATAAGATTTCCGTCCAGTATTTTCGCAACTTTCTCATATAAATAAAACGTCGGCTGCGGGATAAGTACGTCCGTACCATCTTTTACAATTGACATTTCAACGGTGTAAATAAGCTCGTTCGAGCCATTAGCAACGATAAATGATTCGACCGTCAGTCCGTATATCTCGGAAAACCGCTCAGGCAATTTTATTGAAAAAACGTCCGGATATCTGTTCCAGCTTATTCGAACAAATTCTTCTGTGATTTCCTTTTTTAGATCGGCTGGGATATCGAACGGACTCTCATTCTGGTTTAATTTTATTTTTGCCGGATGACCCGATACAGCATAAGGCGACAGGTCGAGTACACTTTTCCTGAAATTATTTTTTACGTCCACGTTTGTCTCTTACTTTGATTGAAAGCGCATGAGCGGTTAGACCTTCGTTCTCGGCGAAGATTTGAATTTTCCTTGAGTCCCGTTCGAAAGCTTTTTGCGAATAATGAATGACACTTGAGCGTTTGACAAATGTGTCGACACCCAGCACAGATGAAAATCTTGCCGTTCCCCCGGTCGGAAGAACATGGCTCGGTCCGGCGAAATAATCGCCAACCGGTTCCGGTGAATATCTTCCGATAAAAACTGCGCCGGCGTTTCTGATTTGATCGAGAATTTCCCAATCATTTTCCGCAATTATCTCTAAATGTTCAGGCGCGATTTCATTTATCAATTCAACCGCTTCGGATATTTTATTTACCACAAATGCTGCGCCATTTCGACCTATAGACTCCGCGGCAATTTTCCTGCGAGATAAATCCGAATTGAGATCCTGAATTTTCCTTCCGACTTTATACGCGAGTGCTTTATCCGTGGTTACTAATATAGCAGCGGCGTTGCAGTCGTGTTCTGCCTGCGCGAGAAGATCGGCAGCGACCTCATTCGGATCGGCGGTGGGATCGGCTAACACAACGACTTCACTTGGCCCGGCAATCATATCGATGTCAACATCTCCGAAGACAATTTTCTTCGCAGCAGCAACGAATACATTTCCGGGCCCGACTATCTTGTCAACTTTTTTAACTGACTCCGTTCCATAAGCAACTGCGGCAATTCCCTGTGCTCCGCCGATCGAATAAATATTGTCAATTCCGAGAATGCTGCATGTTGCAAGAACAATCTCACTCACTGTACCACCTTTGGTTGGCGGCGTAACAACATGGACTTCACCGACCCCAGCAACCTGGGCCGGCACAGCATTCATTATCACTGTCGATGGATAAGCGGCTGTTCCACCCGGCACATAAAGGGCCACTTTTTCCAGTGGAATTATTCGTTGCCCGAGAATCGTTCCATCACCATCTTCATCCATCCATGAATGTCGCCTTTGCTTCTCATGAAATCTTCTGACGTTTGCCGCAGCCTCCGAAATTATATCCAGAATTTCTTTTCCTGCGTTCGAGCGTGCCCCTTCAATTTCTTCCTTCGGAACCTTGATTTGATTTAGCGACACGCCATCAAACTCCTTAGTAAATCTGAATACTGCCGCATCTCCTTCCGACCGGACGGCGTCAATAATGGCTGACACTTTAGAAATGAGTTGATTATCGAAAATCAGATTCCTGCTTTTTATTTTGCGCAGTTTTTCTTTCGCATCATCAGTTCCCAGAGTGAGCACTGGAAATGTTTCAATCCCCGCGTACGGGATTTTAGATTTTTTCATGTGTAATAATTTATGGGAGCTTGCAGTTCTTTCCAATTGTCAGAGGCTTTGATTTTTGACTTTCGAATTTGTCTCCATCGTAAGCTTTAAGCTTTTCAGTTTTCTTCCGTCCGATTTCAAAACTTGAAATTCAAAGCCGTCAATGTAAATTTTTTCGCCTTGCGTAGGAATTCTTCCAACCCGGGAAATTATCAGACCTGCAACCGTGGTGAAATCGCCTTTCGGAAGTTTTATTTTCAAACTCATTTCCAACTCCGTCACTTCGGTGCTGCCATGAATTATGAACTGCCTGTTGTTTATGCGTTTTAGTTTACCTTCCGTTTGTTCGGCAAGCGGGACGACATCACCAAGAAATACTTCCATAATATCGGAGGAAGTCACCAAACCGGATGTGCCGCCAAACTCATCTATCAGAATCGCGACATAAACTTTCTCCGTTCTGAACTCTTCAAGAAGATCAATAATTGTTATATTCTCAGGTACGAAAAGGGCATCGCAGATTAGCTGATCCACTTTTTCGACTTCCATGAAAATATCTTTGGCGTGAACAACTCCGACGATATTGTCAAGCGAAGAATCGAAAACCATGACTTTGGTCTTTCTGCTCTTTTCAAATATTTCTCTAAGCTTGTCTATTCCGGTTCCTAATTTTACAGCAACAATTTGCGTCCTCGGAACGGAAAAATTCTTGACTGCCAGGTTGGCATTGGTGAGTAGCCTGCGGATAATTTCAGATTCAATTTTATCCAGATAGCCGCTGCTAACCGTGTTTCCTAAAAACCGGTATACATCGCGCCTTTGGAAAATCGTCGATTGAGGAGAAGAATGAAAAACCGACTTCGCGATGTAAGTCGATACATTCGCCGTGAATTTTACCAGCGGTTTCGCCACCATATAAAATAACCTGACGAGCGGTAGCAAATATTTTGCCGAAGATTCCGAGTTTTCGAAAGCAATACTCTTCGGAATAAGTTCGCCGAAGAAAAATCCGATGAAAGTGGTGGCCGGAAAAACTACTGACATATCGATTCCAATTCGTTCGTGAAAAAGGATCTCAGCCACAGAAGAAAAAATTGTTATAAACAAATTGCTCCCAACGACTATAGCCGCGAAGAACGATTTATTATCTTTGAGAAAGAAAAATGCCGAACTGAATTGGAACCGACTTGGTAGCACGACCAACGACACCTTGTCTGCAGCAACAAATGAAGTTTCTGCTGCAGCAAACATAGCCACCATGGAAAGCGAGATGATAAGAGTGATAATCGCGGTCATTTATCGTGTTAGAATGCGGGGTTTTTATTTGTACTTGTTGAGTGCACCATGGCGCTTAACGCACTCACAACGAGCGAAGGCTTTCCCCTTCGCGGCGGGACTTGTTTATCAAAACAATCGCAATCAAAACAACCAATGCAGCCATGACATCGATTAAGAAGTCCTTAAATTCTTCCGTTCGACCAGGAGTAAACGATTGATGAAATTCGTCGCTGGCACCGTAAGCGGCGGCGAACAAAAATGCGATCCATGTTCTATACTCGTAGAGAAATGTGCTGAACCGCTGGTGACCTAAGGCCCTAAAAAAAAGATAATAGAGCATCGCGTATAACAAAGTGTGAGCAATCGGATGCGCGTATGGAAACTCAATAGGCGCAAGCGAAGAACCAGGAATTGATGACAGAGTAAATATAAATGCCATCCAGATAAAAGCAGGCAGATGAAACCTTACAAAGTCAGGATATTTTTTCAAACTCAACGACTTCTCCGTTCTCTATTTTCCTAAACGCATTCGGTAAAGTTTCAATTACATCGCTCGAGATGAGCGAATATATCCCCTTTGATTCTAGCGCGATATCGCCGGCGACGCTGTGAATGTAAACTCCCGCAATGGCGGCATCAACAGGGGTCAACTTTTGACCCAGCATCGCTGCAATGACCCCGGTAAGGACATCACCCATCCCGGCAGTTGCCATACCCGGATTGCCGTGAACGTTCACAAAAACTGCCCCTTCTTTCGAGGCAATGACAGTCGGAGAACCTTTAAGGACAAGAGTGAGATTATTTTCTTTGGCATATCTGCGAGCTAACTCGATCCTATTCTTAGCTATTTCAGGCGCCGAAAATTTGATCAGGCGGCTGAACTCACCATGGTGCGGAGTCATTATTATTTCGGCATGAGTCTCGCGTAAAATCTCCGGCTGGTCGGCAACGGCATTCAAAGCATCCGCATCTAAGACAACCGTTCCATCATAGCTTCTAAGTAATTTAATTATGAGCTGCGCCGTTTCTTGATTCCTGGAAATACCTGGACCGACAACCAAGACATCTGCCCACTCAAGATTCTTTTGAACCTGCAAAAGCACGGCAAGAGAAAAACTCCCATCGCCAGTTTGAGGAAGTGGAATAGTCATCACTTCAGTCAGCTGTGATTCATATATCGCGTTAAGTTCGGATGGAACCCCGAGAACAACGGCTCCTGCTCCCGACCGCATTGCGGCCCTGCCGACCATGATGCCCGCACCAGTCAAACCGGTCGAACCGACCAAGCCGAATATTTTTCCAACCGCATGTTTGTAGGTTTCGGCTTTTCGATGAGGCAATACGGCTAGAACGTCTTTACAATTGATTACAAACGTCTGAACCTTTTTCAACGCCTCAAGATCAGGCGGCACACCGATATTGACGACAGACAATTTACCGGAGTTTTCTTTTCCGTCGTTCATGAGGAGACCTCGTTTAATATTTCCCATCGTTACGGTTGCCGCAGCTCTCGGAGAAGATGAGTAGGCAGTGCCTTTGTTTGAGTCGATCCCGCTTGGAATATCGATCGACAGAATAGGAGATGTGGCCTTGCTTAACAAATCGATGGCTTTCTTTGCAGCATCTTTCGGTTCGCTCGACAATCCTGTCCCGAGAACAGCATCGATTACAAGGTCGAAACGATCCAAGGGAATGGTGTCCGCATATTTTGCGAATTCAAGGATTTCTACTCCGGCGCTTCCCTGGGGCAGCTGTTTCAGTTTATCAAAAAAAATCTTTGCATCGCCGGTTATTTCATCCGGCGATCCGAGCAGATAAACCTTGATCTTTGCTCCCATCTGACCGAGGTACAGCGAAGTTCCAAAACCATCGCCTCCATTATTTCCTTTTCCGCAAAGAACTGCAATTAGCTTTCCGCGGACTTCGCCCAACATTTTAGATGCCACCTTCGCTGCGCCGAGGCTCGCTTTGTCCATGAGTGATTCGCCACTGACCTTCCGGCTCTCGATCGTCTCGTGGTCGCACTCGTTCATTTCTTCTGCTGTTAACAAATGTTCCATATTAGGCTCTCATACAAAATAACAGAAACTACCGACAGTTCATAGTTGATGGCTCATAATGAAAACTTATTAAAACAATTTCTCTGTCAATGCCACGATGTACCCTGGCGTCAGTCCGAGTTCAATTATTGCCGCTGCAGCAATAATCAATGCAATGGTTCCCAACTTTGAAACCGCAACTATTTCATTCCCGTGATTGAGATCTCCGACAATAAACTCTTTTCCTGAAGGAATCGGTTCTGTCGCATGAGTTCCTTCAACGAAATACATATTTACCACGACGCCAACATAAAAATAAACCGAAATCACACTCGCAAGGACTCCGACAATTGCCAGCCACGTCATGTTTGCAGTCACGGCGGAAGCAAACAAATAATATTTACCGAAGAACCCCGCAAACGGCGGTAAGCCTGCGAGCGAAAACATGAATACCGCCATCATTGCCGCGATGAATGGATGACTATAACCAAGTCCCGCGTAATCGGAGATCGACAAATACTTGCCTTCTTTGCTTTCGAGGACAGAGACAACTCCAAATGCGCCGACCTGCATGAAAGTATATGCGAGCATGTAGTAAAGAACGCCGGTTCTGCCAAGCGAATTCGCCGACGCAATCCCAACAAGCGCATATCCGGCATGAGCAATGCTTGAATATGCGAGCATCCGTTTAATGTTTTGTTGAACAAGTGCTATAAGGTTTCCAAGAACCATTGTGAGCGCGGCAAGATAAGCAATCACCAATTGAAACTGCCATGATGGGTGAATGGAATAGCTGAATACAATTACGAGTGCGGAGAATGCCGCCGCTTTACTTCCTGTTGACATGAAGCCGGCAATCGTTGTAGGCGAACCTTCATAAACATCAGGAACCCACATATGAAATGGTACAGCCGAAATTTTGAAACAGAGCCCGATCAAAATTAAAGCCCCACCAATCCAGAGAAGCGGATTCGTTTGAATAGATGAAAACTTGTCAAAAATTATGGAAAGATTGGTCGTGCCGCTTGCCCCATAGACAAGTGAAATTCCGTAAAGAAAAAATCCTGTGGCAAACGCACCAAGAAGAAAATATTTCAACGAAGCTTCATTGGATTTTGGATCTCGTCGGACGTATCCTGCGAGGACATAAAGGCTGATCGACATAAGTTCAAGTCCGAGGAAAAGCACCATCAAGTCACGCGCGCTTGCCATTAGCATCATCCCAATCGTTGCAAACACAACCAACGAATAATACTCACCGAAGTGAACCCCTTCACGTTCAAGATACGGCTTCGAAAGAAGTACACTCAATAATGCGCTGAGCACAAAAACAACTTCAAAAAATGCCGGGAACCTTCCCGTGAAAACCATTCCGTTAAATGCGGCGGCCGATGCAAAATATGTATTTACCGTTAAAACCCCGGAAATCAGCAAACCCAAAATGGTCAACCAATAAACTACGTTTGCGGGGCGTTTGAATGACGCATCCACAATAAGCAGCAATAAAGAAAAGATGCCGAGGAAAATTATCGGACTAACTGAAATTATATCAGTGTAATTAAATGGAATCATTTAGAAATTTTCAGTTCCAATTTTTGGATTTCATCATTGAGATGCAAATGCACCAACTTTTGCTTTAGTCAAAGTATCAACTAATGCTCTGACTGCAGGCTCACTCTTTGACAAAAATGTATTTGGATAAACTCCAATCCAAAGGATAAATACTACGATCGCTGCCAGCACAATTATTTCGTGCGCGCGCAAATCTTTCATCTTTTCATTCTCAGGCTTGTCAATCGTCTTGAAGAAAACACGCTGGTACATCCACAGCAAATATACGGCAGCGAGAATGACGCCGCTCGTTGCGACAATTGCGTAAGCTCCACTGCCGAGAAAATCGCTCTTAAATGAACCGACAAGAATTAAAAATTCTCCGACGAACCCGTTTAGCCCCGGCAAGCCGACGGATCCAAGCATTGCGATCATGAAGAAGGTCGCCAATATAGGGACAACTCTTGCTATTCCGCCAAAATCACTTATGAGCCTCGTGTGCCTCTTATCGTATAACATTCCGACAAGCAAGAATAAAGCGCCGGTCGTAAGTCCATGGTTGACCATTTGAATAAGAGAGCCTTGTATTGACTCAACAGTGATAGCAAAAATTCCAAGGACAACAAATCCAAGGTGGGCGACGGATGAATATGCGACAAGTTTTTTCAAGTCCTTCTGTACCATGGAGACAAGCGCACCGTAAATGATCCCGATAATCGCGAGCACCGCCATCAGAGGAAGGAACTTGAATGTGGCTTGCGGAAACAGCGGCAATGAGAATCTCAAAAATCCGTAAGTGCCCATTTTCAAAAGAACGCCTGCAAGCAGAACACTTCCTGCCATCGGAGCTTCCGTATGCGCGTCCGGCAGCCACGTGTGAAGCGGGAATACGGGGACTTTAATGGCAAAACTCAACGTAAATGCGAGGAACATCCACGTTTGTAATGCAATGGGCACCGCCGGGCCAATCTGATAAAGCTCCACAAGATTCGTTGTAAATCTTCCGCCTGGAAGTGTACCAGCATAATAGCCGAGCCAAATAATCGCGACGAGCATCAACAAGCTTCCGAACATAGTGTAAATTAGAAACTTAATTGCCGCGTAGATTCTTCTTTCATGCCCCCAAATTCCAATGATAAAGTACATCGGGATCAGCATCGCTTCCCAGAAAATATAGAAAAGGAAAAGGTCAAGCGAACAAAACACACCCAACATTCCGACTTCCAACAATAGCACAAAGAAATTGAAGCCTTTGACTCTCTTTGTAATCGATGACCATGATGCAACGAGTGCAATGAGAGTTAGAAAGGTGGTGAGCACAATCATTAAAAGCGAAATGCCGTCAACACCAAGATGATATGCGGCGTCAAGGGTGTAAACCCACGGTATATACTCAACAAATTGGAATCCCGGCTTGGCGGCGTCGAAGTTCAAATACAAAAGCACCGAGAACGCAAATGCGATCGCGGCGAACAAGATTGAAATACTCTTGACCAGCTTTTCGCTTCGGCTCAACAGAACCATAAATGCCCCGACGAGCGGTGTAAAAATTATGTAAGTCAATAAGTTGGTCATCAGTTTTTATCTACGTGAAACGAGTTTTACTTTTTGCTTCCCATTTTTCATTTATGACTTATAAGCCGGAGTAAATCAGAAATCCGATAATAACTATAATTCCAAATACAAAGATGAAGGCATAGTTCTGCACAAAACCGGTTTGAATTCTCCGCAATATTTTGCCAAAAAATCTTACAATCTTCCCTGTTCCATTAACCGAACCGTCGATTACGATTTCATCAACGCCCTGCCACAAGTACCGGT
>JBAPNE010000216.1:0-6427 GCA_049278975.1 Candidatus Kryptoniota bacterium | reverse complement strand
GACTATACATCAGTATTTTTGAATGGATTACCGCTAATTACTATCAGTCATTACGGACTTTCCGCTTTTGATCTTTCTCCATTTCAGGGAGATGAGGCAGGAATGAAGCCGGTAATAAAATATAGTTACGATCAGGAAGCTGCTAAACCATACTTTTATTCGGTATATCTTGATGAACAGCAGACAGAAGTTAGTTTCGCTCCTTCACACCAATCAGCTGTTTATGAATTCAAATTTGGTCAGAATAAGGCTCAATATCTGATTGTTAATTCTGAAAAGGGTGGATTAAAATGGGACGGGAACGCTGTCTCGGGATATCAATCCCTTGAAAATGGGACTAATGTTTACATTTATCTTCAAACTGAAGAAGCACCGTCCGTTGTTTTGGGACTTAACAATGGAAAACTTCTTGACCCGAAGAACGATGAAGAAGTTTCCACGGTCGTTTTGAAATTTGAAAATAAGGACCTTATCGAGCATGTTCGCTATGGTGTATCTTTTATAAGTGCAGATCAGGCAAAGAAGAATCTGGAACGGGAAATCAAGAATTATGATGTGAACGAAGTGGCTGCGAAAGGCAGAAAAGTTTGGGATGATGCATTGGGGAAGATTGCCGTGCAGGGAGGTACCGATAACGATAAGACTGTATTCTACACTTCATTATACAGGGTGTATGAACGTCCTGTATGCATTTCGGAAGACGGACACTATTTCAGCGGTTACGATGGGAAGGTTCATGATGACGGCGGGATCCCTTTCTATACCGATGATGGTATATGGGATTCGTATAGGGCAGCCCATCCTTTAAGGATTCTCATTGATAATCAGAAAGAAGAAAACATACTTCATTCATATGTTGAGATGGCAGAACAAAGAAAAGATTTTTGGATGCCGACTTTTCCAGAGGTGACTGGAGACAATCATTATATGAATTGCAACCATGGAGTAGCGACCGTTCTGGATGCTGTTGTAAATGGACTGACCGGATTTGATATCAATAAAGCGTATGAGGCTTGTAAAAAAGCCATAACTGAAAAAACATTAATCCCCTGGTCCGACGCCCCTGCAGGCGAACTTAGTAAGTTTTATGAAGAACACGGTTATGTACCGGCATTACATGAGAACGAAAAGGAAACAATTCCACAGGTCACTAGCGAAAAGAGACAAACTGTTCCGGTAACGCTTGGAACATCCTATGATGATTGGTGTCTTTCAGAAATTGCGAAAAGACTAGGGAAAACGGATGACTACAAATTGTTTTTAAAAGATTCTTATAACTATCGCAATCTCTTTAACCCTAGAACAGACTTCTTTCATCCAAAAGATAAAGACGGCAATTTCATAGAACCTTTTAATTACACTCTCTCTGGAGGTCAAGGAGGACGAGATTATTATGACGAAAACAATGGCTGGACATACCGGTGGGATGTTCAACATAATATTGCCGACTTGATTGATTTAATGGGAGGAAGGGCTAACTTCATCAAGAATCTTGATTCTACTTTTTCTACACCTATAGGAGAAAGTAAATATGATTTCTATTATAAATTTCCAGATGCGACAGGAGATGTAGGCGATTTTTCGATGGGCAATGAACCTTCACTTCACATCCCATACCTTTATAATTATGCCGGTCAACCATGGAAAACACAGAAACTCATTCACAGCCTTTTGGATGATTGGTTCCGTAATGACTTGCAAGGGGAACCCGGCGATGAAGACGGCGGCGCTATGTCAGCTTTTGTAGTGTTCTCTGAAATAGGTATTTATCCTGTAACTCCGGGAACTGGAACATATAATATTGGAAGTCCCTCATTTGAGAATACAGTCATTTATCTGGATAATGGAAAAGAATTCAAGATAATAGCTGAAAATTGTTCCAAAAAAAATAAATATATTCAATCGGCGAAGCTAAACGGAAAAGAATGGAATAAACCATGGTTCTCTCACAAAGATATGCAAGATGGTGGGGTGTTGGAACTTATCATGGGTGACAAAGCGAACAAGGATTGGGGGAGCGACCTAAAGGATGCGCCGCCTTCTGAATCAACAAGCGAATTGACCCTGACTTACTGAAAGTAACGATCGTGAAGGTTACTAGATTTTCAATTACTGCATTCATTGTACTGAGCTTTTCCTGCCAATCAGGCCAGCTATTTGCTATGTCCGGAATTTTGAAGGCCGGAACAGCCAAAGTGAATATAACACCTTTGAAACCCGGCGAGCCGGTCCATGACTCATTATACGCACGAAGCCTGGTACTGGATATGGGTGGTGAGCGGATCGCTTTTGTTTCTGTTGATCTGGTAATATATACTAGCGAAGAACTGGAGAAGATTTGCAGAGATAGGTATGGAATTACTCAGCTTATGCTTTGCTCTTCTCACACACATTCAGGGATACCGGATGGCAATGCTGATTATATTAGAGATCAGATAGTCAAATGTGTGGATATGGCGGTGAAGAATATGTTCCACGCAAAAATATGTGCAGGCCGGAAAACTTTTCCGCAGTTGGGTTTTAACAGATTGATTATTCGTGAGGATGGACATGCTCGCGAGTCATGGTACGGCGATGATCATTACTTATCTGAAAATCCCGACAGGATACCATTTGGACCGGTAGATCCTGAAGTTGGGGTGATTAGGATAGAGGACTTGAATGGACAGCCTCGTGCCATAATGATGAATTATGCTTGCCATGCCGATGTGGTTTGCTGCAATTATGCTATTTCAGCCGATTATCCGGGAGTTGCATGCAGTGATGTGGAAAAAGCTTACGATAATAAAGTGAATTGTCTCTTCGTGCAAGGTGCTGGAGGAAATATAGAATCATTAATAATAAGCTCTCGAAGGACTGGCCCTGATGACCCATTTCAAACTGATTATAATTCAATCGAAAGAGTTGGTTTTCTGCTCTCCTATCAGGCTATTGAACTTGCAAAATCACTTGAACCCGGGAAGAGCGATTCGACCGATATAAAGTTTATGGATGATTCATTGAAGTTTACGGGACGGTTTGACAAGACGGCCGATTTCAATCTCCATATCGCGACTATTCTGATAAATAACGATATAGTAATTGCTACGTGTCCGGGAGAACCATTTATTCAGCTACAACTTGATTGGAAGAGAAAAATGGAAGAGTCATCAACAAATCCGTTTTTATTTGGCTATACATGGTATGATGGTACATGGCCCAATTATATTCCTGATATACGATCGGCAGCTTTAGGTGGATATGGAGCCGATCAGTCGAGTCCGAATCCAATTCAAGTAGGTGCCGGAGAATCCATTATGAACCGTCATTTTGAAAACTATTTCAGATTGATGGGGTTGATGCGAGATGAACCAGGGCCTGCGGGATTTACGCCCGGTTTGAGGTGGCAATACATACCGGTGCCTCGTGATAAATAAGGAATGAGAACTTGTTGATAATAAAGGAATTTTAAAAGTCAAAACAGGTTAAAGGCTGAAGATAAAATATTCCTCAAGGTCTGTTTTACTGGTAATTCAGATCAGGTTATTTTCACAAGTCAAAAGTAATGCTGATAATACTCTTCCCGCAATGGAGCGGAATTGACGGGAATTTTGTAGCTACAGCAGCTATGGCTAAGATGCTGGTACAAAGTCAGCGCCAAACACAGGATCGCGGTTTCGAGGTTCATCTGTTAAACAAAGAATAAATTATGAGAATAAAAATCCTTCTTTCGTGTTTTGTCATACTATTTGTAATGATGGGATTTCCCTTTGTTAAGGCAGCGGAAGTTCCAAAGCAGATAAATATAAAGTATGACGCTAGTGACTCTATCTGCAAATATGCTTTCACTGAATTAAAGTATTTTTTAAGTAAAGCAGGAGTAAGGGATATAAGGGAGAATACCGATGCAGTCACAGCCGATTCCTACCTGATTCAATTGAAAAAAGATTCAAAATTAAAACCCTATTCATTTCGGGTGGAATACCAGTCTGAAGGAAACAAACAAAAAATATTGTTGTCGGGGAATAATTCTGCTTGTGTACTGCATGCTGTTTACACTATGCTTGAGAAAATAGGTTACACGTTTGAAATTACGGGCCCCGTTGAAAACGATATTGATTTTAATAGGCTTGTGGGATACAAAGAAACAATAACTCCATCGGTATTGAACAGAGGAATAAGGCTGCATCTTAATTTTCCGATGGATATTTCAAGTTACTCTTTGGAAGACGCAAAGGAGTACATTCGTAACCTGGCGCGTATGAGGTTTAATAGTATTACCTTCCATAGTTATGTAAATCAATGGATAGAAGGTCCGCAAAAAGGCAGAGATACATTGGCGGGTCATTTCTTTTACGGGATAAATTTTCCAATACCTGACACTCCTTCGGTATACAAAGAGAGTATAGATAACAAAAAATTTTTTTGTATTCCGGAAATAGAACCATTTTATAATCAACCAATTGAACGCAGTCAAATGGCAGTGAAATGGCTGCAACAGGTTATGAAGGAGGCTAAGAAGGTTGGAATGACCATTCAATTTTCCTTTGAGCCAAGAGAAATCTCGCCAAATTATGAATTGACCATTCAAACCGCACAAAGAATATTACAGGATTATCCTTTGATAGACAAACTGGAACTTATTTCAGAAGAATCTCCCGGTGATTTAGGGCCAGAAATACTAAGAAAAGAGGCAGAGAATCTTCTGACCAGTTATTTTGGCGGTTCAGTTTTGAAGATTAAATCAGTTCAGGAAATTCTTAAAAGTCCTCAGAGAGAGTTTATTAGAATTTTCGGTGAAGTGTGCCATGACATTAATGCAGCAAAATTGTTGCTTCAAAAACCAGATTTCCCAACCAGAATAAAATTATGCACTGGCGTTTACTGTATAACTCCAAAATATATGAGGGCTTGTCTTGATATTATGGAGAAGTATAATCCTCCCCAGGTGAGCATGGCGCTTTTGCCGGGGCACAGTGCACAGCGCGTTGCTAATTATGTCAGGGAGATAGGAATAAAGGATAAAGAGTGGCAGCGAATAATGATGTACAGTTGGTTAGAATTTGACGGGCTAATGTTCTTACAACAGAATGGACTGATCGGTATACGAATGTTGATTGAAGATGCACAAAAAAAATTAAGAGGTGCGCCAATACCAGCCCTTTGTTTTAATGTTTGGCGTACCAGCGAAAATAGAACAACCGCAAGGTTCGCCTCACTTATTACTTTAGATGGTACGCTTAATGAAAAGGGTTTTTATAATAACTATGCATTGAATTTGGGAATAGGTTCAAGAGACAATTATGCCGAAGCGATTGATGAACTTGATAAGGCAGATTGGAAGATGACTACCTCCCTTCCTAACTTCGGGTTCTGTTGGAGTGGATCCTGGGGCGGGAGTTGGGGCGAATCTAGTAATGATGGCCGTCGGAATATTGGATATTTCGGGATGTGGTCTGTTGATAGTATTATGGCTGTAAGGGAGAAATTTGAAGACGCGAGAAAAAAGCTTGCCGTTTGTACAAGGGAAACTGAAAATGAAAACGGTAAAAAATATCTTAGTTTTTTAGATAACCGTTTACGAACATCAATTGTTTATATGAAGGCTATGCAGAAAGGTGCGGAGTTACAACCTTTATTTTTAGAAAAAGATCCTTCAAAATTTACTAAAACGGATAGGGATACTGTAGTTACATTATGTAATGAAGCGTTAGCTTTGGTGGATCAGTGCGTTAATGTGTTTGCGGAAGCCATGCCGGATAGAGGATGCCAGGGGACATTGATAAGCTATTATTATACGCCGAGAGCATATCTGTTAGAGTTGAGAGAAAAATTTGGACTTATTCCTCGAAACAGTATAATACCGAAAGATACAAAAATTGACGAGCCGCCGTCACCAAATTAAATTAATTATAGACAATCAAGATCTTTATATAAATCTCTTTGTCTTCGATTGAAAGCCTATGTCATAAAGTAGTGGAATAAAATGTATTATGGAAAACTTTAATAATAAAATTGCCATGAAATTATTTAGTAATATTTTGATCTATTTTTTTGTCATTATAATTGCTTTTGCAAATTTGTGGGCACAAACTTCTATTCAAAAACCAATACGTCTAGCCATAGCTGGAATGACACACAGCCATATTGCATTCTTCTTTGGAAGAGAAAGCAACTCAGACTTTAATTTGGTGGGGATCTATGAGCCCAATCATGAAATGGCTTTACGGTACGCTAAAAAATACGATTTCGATCCGAAGCTGATTTACGATAATTTGGACAAGATGCTGGATGCAGTAAAACCTGAAGCCGTTGTAGCTTTCGGTTCTATTCTGGAACATACAGCTGTTGTAGAAGCTTGTGCACCACGAGGAATAAATGTGATGGTTGAAAAACCATTGGCAATTACAGTTGAATATGCAGAGAGGATGGAGGAGCTGGCTAAGAA
>JBAPNE010000215.1:0-6810 GCA_049278975.1 Candidatus Kryptoniota bacterium | reverse complement strand
GGTAAAACAGGAAGCACGGTCTATATCAGTTGCTCAAAAGACGAATCGGTTCATATTTTTGCCGGATCCGAGGAGAAGGCTGCCGTGAAAATTCACACCGCTATAGAATCGGATCAGCATATTGTTCTGGGAAAAGATGTCGCAAGAACAGGCAGCGCTATCGAGATGGCGATCGATGACTTCCGTTCGTATGAGGTGCTTGCGGCTTCTGGAGATGCTGACGTTCTGATTAGTTTGCAGGTGTGTTCTGGGTCGGTGAAATTATATTGTGTAGAGTATTGCTCGCACAATCCGGTTCTTCATATAAATATTTGATCGTCCACCCATCTTAGGAAAGTTTTCTAACCCAACAATCTGTTATAAAAACAACTAATCTTTTCGAGAGTCATGAGTCAGATTTGGATTTTCTGAAATAGATAAGTTACGGGCCGCAGCAGAGCCTTTATTAAAACGAATACGATTCATCTTGTGGCATCACATGCCATTGCCCTTTCCCCTGCCGAACGTTAGATTATATCCATTCTTTCACAAAAAAATCTAGAGTTATGGAAACTAAACTTATCGAATCGATTAAGTCAAAAGCAAAAACATTAAATCGCCGCATCGTATTGCCGGACGCGATGGACGAACGTGCCATACTCGCAGCACGTAAAATTACGGATCAGTCGATAGCCAAAATTTCTATCATCGGCAGAGAAAAAGAAATTCGCAAGAAATCGGAAGAAGTTGGTGCTCATCTTAATGGGATCACCGTCGTTGATCCTGAGAACCACGAGAATTCGGAACGGTACGCAAAAACTTTCTATGAAATGAGGAAGTTAAAAGGCATTACTCCGGAACAAGCAGTCGAGACCATGAAACATCCTCTTTTTTTCGGAGCGATGATGCTAAAAGATGGACTTGCCGATGGAAGCGTTGCGGGTTCTCTTTCTACAACCGGTGACGTGCTGCGCGCGGGAATTCAGGTGATTGGAATGCAAGATGGAATTTCCATTGTATCGAGTTTCTTCTTGATTATTTTCCCAAACAAGGTATACACATTTGCTGATTGCGGCGTTGTTCCATATCCTACCGTGGAACAGCTTGCTGACATCGCAATTACTACGGCGGAGAATCACCGCAAAGTAGTCGGCGAGGAGCCGCGGATCGCGATGCTTTCATTTTCGACCAAGGGAAGTGCGAAGCATGAAATGGTTGATAAAGTGGTACAAGCTACTGAGCTGGCAAAGAAGAAAGCGCCGCATTTGAAGATCGACGGCGAGCTTCAGCTTGACGCTGCAATCGTTCCGGATGTCGCGAAGAGAAAGGCGCCGGCGAGTGCAGTCGCCGGTGAAGCAAACGTTCTTATTTTTCCGAACCTTGACGCCGGAAACATCGGTTATAAAATGGCGCAGCGTATGGGCGGCGCAGACGCACTCGGACCAATTGTGCAAGGCTTGAAAAAACCCGCATTTGATCTTTCACGCGGATGCAGCGTCCAGGATATTGTTGACGTTGTTGCGATCAATTGTGTAATGGGGGCGTAAAAAGGATGGTGGGTGATCGCCACTCTGAAGATGGTGGTCATCGCGCCCTTCATTTTTTTCTCACTGTGTGTGTGCTATTTTCTTATTTTAATGAGGCAAATCAAACAGGATCAAAATTTCTGATTACATGGCAAAAGAAATTTCTATCGGCAAAGTAAGAATCGGTAACGGCAATCCGCTCGTTATAATTGCGGGCCCGTGTGTTGTCGAAAGTCGGGAGCTTGCCTTGAAAGTTGCCCGGGACGCGAAAAAGATAACCGAGAAACTTGGCTTACCGTATATTTACAAGTCGAGTTACAAGAAAGCTAATCGCACGAGCGCGAAATCTTTTGTCGGAATCGGAATGGATCAAGCCTTGAAAATTCTCGACGAAGTGAAAAGAGAACTTGACCTGCCGATTTTAACTGATATTCATTCCGAAACTGAAGTAGAGGCAGCATCGGAAGTTGCGGACGTCCTTCAAATTCCGGCGTTCCTTTGCAGACAGACCGATCTTTTGCAAGCCGCCGGAAAAACTGGGAAGGCTGTAAATATAAAGAAGGGCCAATTCATGGCGCCTGAAGACATGCGGCTTCAAGCGGAAAAAATTGTAGCAGTAGGAAATTCAAAAGTGATGCTGACAGAAAGGGGCACAAGCTTCGGTTATCATAATCTTGTTGTGGATATGAGATCGCTTGTGATAATGAGCAATAGCGGTTTCCCGGTCATACTTGATGTCACTCATTCTCTCCAGCTTCCGGGCGGCGAAAAAGATAAGACAGGCGGTCAGCCGGAATATATTTTTCCAATTGCGCGCGCGGGAGTTGCCGTTGGCGTTGATGGAATTTTTATCGAAACTCATCCCGAGCCGTCGAAAGCACTGAGCGACGCTTCAACTCAATTGGCATTTGATAAGTTCGCCCCGCTTCTTGAACAGATGAAGAAGATTGATTTGCTGAGACGCGAGCTTTGAAATGTCTCGATAGACTTAACATAAATGACTAAGCTTCAATCTCTCCTTCCGAAACTAAAAAAAATCAAGGCGATATTTCTTGATGTTGACGGCGTTCTGACCGACGGAACTATTATTTACGGCAACGATGGACTCGAACTGAAAGTTTTCGATTCTCAAGATGGTTTAGGTATCACGAATGCAATACAAAGCGGCATAAGAGTCGGGGTAATAACCGGACGAAAATCGGATGCTGTCATGAGGCGCGCTGCCGAACTTGGCATAGTGGATCTCTACCAAGGTTCCATCGATAAAATTACCCCGCTCGAAGAAATAAAAAGAATACATTCACTGCAGGGATCGGAGATCGCATACATCGGGGATGACATTTTAGATTTGCCGATTCTCATGAATGTTGGATTCAGTGCAGCACCGGCGAATTCTGTGCGTAAAGTGAAGATGAGAGTTGACTATGTGAGCAAAGCGCGGGGTGGTCAGGGCGCGGTTCGTGAGGTGATTGATTTAATTTTGAAAGCGCAAAAGAAGTTGTGAACAATTTCAGAATCAACAAAATTTTGCTCCGGTCATTAGAGTTGGAATCTAAGGTTTGAAATTATGGATGCTATTAAAAGAGGTAAGGAAGTCGTCAGGATCGAAGCCGAGGCGGTGAGTGCGCTCGAAAACAAAATCAACGGTGCGTTTGCTGGCGCAGTCGATCTCATTGAAAAAATAAATGGACGCGTCGTCATTACTGGGATGGGAAAATCTGGTCTCATCGCCCGTAAGATCGTCGCGACAATGAACTCGACCGGAACGCCTGCAATTTATATGCACCCAAGCGATGCAGTCCATGGTGATTTGGGAATGGTCAGGCCGGAAGATGTGGTTATTTGCATTTCGAAAAGCGGCGATACGGAAGAGGTCCTTCAACTTATTCCGATGTTCAAAAGAATAGGAGTCCCGGTTATTTCGATAATCGGCAACAAAGATTCCAAGCTGGGTAGAGAAAGTGAATTTGTTCTTGATGCAAGTGTTGACCAGGAAGCATGTCCATATGATTTGGCTCCGACCGCATCTACAACTGCTGCACTTGTCATCGGCGATGCACTTGCACTTGCGCTGCTTGACCGGAAGAATTTTACCGAGGAAGAATTCGCGATGTTTCATCCCGGTGGAAATATCGGGAAAAGACTTTTCCTAAAAGTTGAGGAGCTGATGGTGAAGGGAAAAGATATGCCGAAAGTTTTGAACACGGCGGCACTCAGGGAAACGATTCTCGTGATGACGTCGGGGAGGCTGGGTGCTGCTTGCGTTGTCAATTCTTCCGGCGAGCTTACGGGAATCATTACCGACGGTGATCTGCGGCGGCTTCTTCAAAAGAATGTTGATTTTTCTCAGGTGATCGCGGATGATGTGATGACGAAAAATCCTAAGGTAATCAGACAAAACAGTTTGGCTGTTGCTGCGATAGAAGAAATGGAAAACTTTAATATTACTCAGTTAATCGTAGTGGACAATGCTCATCACCCTATCGGTATGCTCCATCTCCATGATCTCGTTAAAGCCGGCCTTTCTCCGAAATCCGAATCATGAGGAAAATTCCTTCCAGAATGTTTCCGATTTTTATGTTTGCCATAATCTGTGAATTATCAACCTTAAATTTTGTGGGCTGCGAGGAGAAATTAAGGCCAACGGTAGTACCGGTTCATGGGAAATTACCTGATCAGGAAAGCTGGAACTCAATAATTCAATTCAGTGACAGTGGAGTGACGAAGGGTATCCTGAAAGCGGGGCATGTTTTAGTTTTCAATGACGACAATATGACTTACCTGGGTGACAGCATTCGAGTGGACTTTTTCAGCGACTCGGGGAGTCATACAAGTTATCTAACCGCAGACAGCGGCATTGTGAATAATCAAACCAATGATCTCGAAGCAATTGGAAACGTTTATACCCACAGCGATAGCGGAACATCTCTCTGGACGGAGCAGCTCTTCTGGAATAACAAGACACAGAAAGTTACTTCAAATGTTTTCGTAAAAATTGTCTCGCCAAAGGAAACTTTGCAGGGCATAGGGTTCGAATCCGATCGTGATCTACGTAATTATAGGATTTTCAATGTCAGCGGGGAAGCGAAAGGTTCTCAATGAATTTGATTTGGCGGAAGGGAGAACATAATAAGCCGGAAGCCAATTGCCGGATGGGGATACATGTTTTTTGCTTCCTCCTTTTTACTTCATGGCTCATTCATCCTGCTTCAGCAAGCGCACAAGAGCAACCTGTCCGTTTGATCCACGCCGACAGTTTGATCGGTTACACGATTGGCGGTGAGAACTACCGCGAGTTGATCGGCCATGTGACGATGCAGCACGAGAATACAATTCTCAACTGTGACCGCGCTGTTCAGAATCTCACTCAAGACATTGTCGACCTTTATCGCAACGTAAATGTGAAAGACGACACTTTGACATTGCTTACCGAGCAAGCACGTTATTTCGGAAGAACAAAAATCGTTTCGAGCGACAGCGCAGTTTATCTTAACGACAGGCGCCGCACGCTGACTGCCGATAGAGGAACTTACAATACCGACACTAAAGTGGCACAATTTTACGGCGATGTGTTCGTTCATGATTCGTCATCTCAATTGACTTCCGAGCAGTTGGTTTATTATCGTAATGAAGGAAAAACAATTGCCGACGTTGAGGTCAAAATCAAGAGCCTGGATAACAATGTCACGGTTTACGGTTCTCACTTTGAAGATTACGATAAAAAGAATTACAGCTTAATGACAGGAGAGCCGTTACTTGTTCAGATTGACACGAGTTCCGATGGCAAGATCGACACGCTTATGATCACATCACGGACAATGGAGGCGTACCGCGACACTGCCAACGAGCGCTTCGTTGCGGAGGACAGCGTCCAGGTTATTCGCGATTCATTATCGGCTCGCTGTGACCATGGAATATATTTTTCAAAAGACAGCATCGTGGTCTTGCAGAAAAGTCCAATTGTTTGGTATGGAGATGACCAGCTTACAGGCGACAGCATTGCGGTTTATATTCGCGATAAAAAAATAGATCATGTAGATGTTGTCGGATCGGCGTTCGCGGTTTCCCAAAGCGATTCGGTTTACACAAACAGATTCAACCAGATAAAAGGTAAAAAACTTACCATGTTTCTTTTAGACAGAAAAGTTGACCGCATCATCGTTGAAAATAATGCGACCAGTTTGTATTATCTCTACGACAAAAATAAACCGAACGGACTCAATAAAGTCAGCGGCGACCGCGTTATTATGTATTTCGAAAATGGGAAGATTGAAAGAATTGCAGTTATAAGCGGGGTGGAAGGGAATTATTATCCGGAAAAACTTGTCAGGAATAAAATATCCTCGTATAGTCTCGCGGGATTTGTTTATTACGAGAACAGGCCTTTGAAGAATGGGTTTCCATCTCCGTCTAAAAAAATACCGCAGGGAAAGAAATCACAATCTAAGTCCGCACAAGCTAGAAATGGTTAATCAATTAGTGCAAGAAGAAAATCCTGTGTTGGCTTCCACGAATGTCGGCAGCAGTATTCTTTATTCCCACAGCCTCCAAAAGCGTTACAAGAAAAGATATGTTGTGAACGAAGTTTCTGTTGAAGTGCGGCAAGGAGAAGTTGTGGGTTTGCTCGGGCCAAATGGCGCGGGAAAAACAACGACTTTTTACATGATGGTCGGGATGATAAAGCCGAATTCCGGAAGCGTCTTCATTGACGATACCGAAATTACAAATCTTCCAATGTACAAGCGGGCACGACTCGGGATCGGGTACCTGCCCCAGGAAGCTTCGATCTTCAGGAAGATGACGGTTGAAGATAACATCATGGCTGTTCTCGAATACATGAAGATGGATCACGAAAACAGAAAAGAGAGATGCGAGGCGCTTCTTAGCGAACTTGGGGTCGCATCTATTCGAAAGACGCTTGGTTACGCTTTGAGCGGCGGCGAACGGCGTAGAACTGAGATCGCGCGTGCACTTGCTTCTGAGCCAAAGTTCATGCTTTTGGATGAGCCGTTTGCGGGAATAGATCCACTCGCGGTTGAAGATATTATGAAGATCGTGGTCAACTTGAAACAGCGAGGAATCGGGGTTTTGATAACCGACCATAATGTCCACGAAACGCTTTCGATTGTCGATAGAGCGTATCTTTTATTCGAAGGAAAAATCTTGAAATCGGGGACTTCGGAATTTCTGGCGAACGATCCGGAGACAAGGAAACTTTATCTCGGAGAAAATTTTAAGCTGGATAGATACTGAAGCAGCATCTAAGAAATACAATGAGTAAGTAGCCAACCAGATGGAATACTCT
>JBAPNE010000214.1:0-2276 GCA_049278975.1 Candidatus Kryptoniota bacterium | reverse complement strand
ACCAGCTTTGGGCCAAACGAATTTCCGTACGATAAAGCTTTCGTTGACCAATGGACCAGTCGGGAATCAGTTTCGGTTATCGCAAGGATGATGTTGAAAGTTATCGAATCTAATTATCGAGGGCTTGTTCACGTCGGTGGAGAAAGGAAGACAGTGTACGATTACGCCATCGGACTTAGCCCGCATAAATCAATCGGTAAACTGTCGACGAATGAAGTACCGTTCTCCGTTCCAAAAGATACCTCGTTGAACGTCGAGCTTTATATAAATAAATTCAAGAAAAATAGTAAATCACAGGAATAATATGAAGAGTGAAAATGATAAGATAAGGATTCTTGTTGGAGGTGGAGCTGGATACATAGGAAGTGCCCTTGTGCCCGCACTCTTGGAACATGGTTATGAAGTTTCGGTTGTTGATTTTCTTTGGTTTGGGAATCACCTTCCAAAAAAGGTCAAGGTTATTCAGCAGGATCTTTTTGATTTGAAGAAAGAGCAAATGGAAGGTTTTGATGTTTTCATCTTCCTGGCAGGGCTATCTAATGATCCCATGGCGGAATTTAGTCCTTCAAAGAATTTCGTTTATAACGCAGCTCTGCCCGCGTATCTTGCTTACACTGCTAAACAGGCAGGCATGAGGCGTTTCATTTATGCCTCTTCTTGTTCTGTTTATGGTTACACGGAGAATAACCTCTATGATGAGCAATCACCCGTAACTTGTGGCTATCCTTATGGAATTTCAAAGCTACAGGGTGAACGGGGGGTTTTTCAGATACAAGATGATAACTTCTCCGTCATTGCACTGCGTCAGGGCACTGTTTCGGGGTACAGTCCTCGAATGCGGTTTGATTTAATCATAAACACTATGTTCAAGTCAGCTCTCACCAGCGGTAAAATTATGATTAATAATCCAGCCATTTGGAGGCCATTATGTGATATCAGAGATATCGTTTCCGCGTATGTGCGATCGGTTCAAGCGGATTCCATCTTAAGCGGTGTCTTTAATATTGCCGGCGGCAATTTCACGGTCGGTGAAGTAGGAGACCTTGTGAAAATGGAAGTGGAACGGCTTACTGGCACAAAGGTTGCGTTGGAAATAAAGAACATTCAGGACTACCGCAACTACAAGGTTTCGATTCAGAAGGCGGAGAATAGCCTCGGGTTCAAACCGATTTTTTCCATCCGGGACACAATTGATGACCTTTTCAAACACAAAGATCTTTACGGAAATTTTGAGAAAGATGAATTCTATAACATCCGTACTTTTAGGAAGATCGAATGGTAGGACGAACTGATCTTTTGACTGTCGAATGCCAAGGAATCATTTGATTGAAAATGTTGTACCCTAAACCATATCTTGCGGTCATTTATGTCGAGTACGACAGAGAAAAATACTCTGGAGCCTTTGAGCGCCTTAAGTCATACCTGTGCAAGCTTGACCAGAACCGCATCAGCTACATTCGTGTAAACAACATGGACGAAGGGAATGGAATGAGGAATCTGGATGGCAACACAATTTATCTGCAAGGAAATAATATTGACCGTGAATTTTCAGGATGGCAGAAAGGTTTAAGTGTCCTTAGCGCAAACGAAGTCCCTTTCGATGTTGTTCTTTTTGTGAACGACTCATTTGAAGTAAACGGAACAAGTTACCTAAACAATCATAATGTTGGCTGGCTGATTTTGAAGTCATATTTGTTTAAAGCAGTTTTTGGGCTGATTGCCACCAGGTGGGAGAAGACTCTTGTGCATGGTAAGAGCACTAGAGTGTGGCTTGGTACTCACTGTTTTTTTGTACCAAGGACAATTGTTGAAAAGCTTGGAACCATGGTCAGTGTGGACGAGCATTCTTTTGAAGACTATTTACCGAAAACGTTTCCTGGTATGGGAGAAATCTTCAAACAGACTGCTCCAATCAACCAGGCAACTAAAAAACGGATTATTAGTTGGCTAACACAAGGATGGCACAGCAAACTGGTGCTAGGTGAAGCAACATGGCCTCTCTTTCGAGCAAAGGCGAAAGCCATTCTTAATGAAGAATTGGTTTCCGTTCGTATTCGTGAGATGGGATATCTGATATTGCCTTATGATATTCCGCTTTTTGTTTTTGCAAAGTTACGAGGGGCTTTTAGAAGAGCGATAAAGATCGTTTTGCATAAACGACTTGCAATTGGCGATGACGCTTTTAATGGACAATCACATAATGAGGCAATGACTTGACTTATTAATTCATTGAGTAAGTCAAGAACGATTAGACTTTTATGGATATGGGAATTTTC
>JBAPNE010000213.1:0-4497 GCA_049278975.1 Candidatus Kryptoniota bacterium | reverse complement strand
GACTGAAAGATTGTCAGTCGACGATTCTTTCGTCCTCATGAAAAATATTCTTGTATTCGAAGGAGTACTTTCAGTTGGAGGATTCGCGTCTAAAAATTCGGTTCGTTGCAAATCGCCGACTAAATAGATTTCTTTTTCGGCATAGTTTGATGCCTTAAGCCTATCAAGTGCGGCAGTAATCGCGGATGTGTATGTACCACTGATGTTAGATAACTCGGCTCTTGATACTTGCGGAGAAAGAGATCGTGAGTTGATAGTCGAAAGAAATTGTGAAGTATCTCTCGAACCTGATGTGAATATTAAGCCGACGTTGTCGCCTACATGGGAATTGGCTATCAAATTCGAGGCAACATTTTTTATCTGCGAAAAAACCTCTCCATATTCGTTTCTCGCCGCAGTTGACGGTGAATTGTCGATTATTATCACAGATGAGCTTTTCGAATTTTTCCCGGCAATTCCTTTCAATGCCGGACGTGCAAATGCAATGACGAGCGACGCAATTGCGAGCGTACGGAGAAGAAGTAAGAGAAAGTCTCTCAACTTAACTCGCTTTGCCGATGCGTGTTGGATCTCTTTTAGAAATCTTATCGAAGAAAATTCGACTGAACGAAGTTTTTTCAATTGCAGAAGATGGATCAGGACAGGAACTGCTGCTGCAATTAAACCGAAGAGAACGAACGGACTAAGGAAAGTCATGCTGAACTAATTGACTCGCCACGTGGATTCCATGGTGTGTCAGCGACGCCGGAAAGTTTGTTTGCGTATCTTGCAAGGACAAAAAGCAAATCTGAAAGACGATTCAAAAAGATTATGGTGTGGTCCGAGGTTTCTTTTCGCATTGAAATAACCTGTCGTTCCGCTCGGCGGCAAACTGTTCGGGCATGATGGAGCGTTGCCGCTCCTTTCGAACCGCCAGGTAGTATAAATGATTTCAGCGGCGGAAGTTGTTCATCGATTTCATCAATTATTTTTTCCACAGAAGCGCAATCTTGGGCCGAGATTCTTTTTGTTGACTTACTTTTCACATCGGGGGGTGTCGCCAAATCTGCCCCAAGAACGAAGAGCTGATCCTGAATTTTTTCCAGCATATCGTTGATTCTTGTATTCTCGATGAAGGAACGTGCGACACCGATGACTGAATTCAGCTCATCTACAGTTCCGTATGTTTCAATGCGCCTGTCATTTTTGGAAATCCGTTTCCCGCCGAAAAGACTTGTCTCGCCTTTGTCGCCGGTCTTCGTGTATATTTTCAAAACGAAACAAGCCTCTCGAGTTCTATCGAAAGTTCCATGAGTACGTTAGCTTTCTGTGGTTCATCAGCAGCCGTGAAAGCGCGTGCCATGTTGCGGCACGTCCTAGCCAGCATCTCAAGGTCGGAAGAATCTTTCAAAAAACGCGGCTCGAAAGAAAAGCCCATATCATTTATAAAGTCTTCAGCTTCTTTCCGCGACATAATTCTACCGCCGTTGAAAACATCGACATAGAATTCCTTTCCGGATAACGTTGGGACAAATTTTACGAGGAAGTGAGCTGGCGCCCCGACTCCGAAAACGGGAAGATTCAAACGTCTTCCGACGAGGATATAGACGATGCCGAGCGAAATAGGAATCCCGCGGTGCGTCTCAAGCACGCGGTGGAGCACGCTGTTGTCCGGGTTGTAATAATCTTTAGAGTTGCCGGCAAATCCGATATCGTTCAGGAAAAAGTCGTTGACGCGCTGGATGATGTCGTGAGGAACCTCGAGGTCTGAAATCTTGCTGCGCAAATCATTTGCAAGCTCATTGAGTCGAGACTTGACCAATACGAAATCAACTTCAGGGTACAAAGGCTTCGCCAGCAGGAAAAGCGCTCGCTCGAGCGAGAAATCGCGCTGCGACGCGAAGTCTAAAAGCAGGTCGTAATCTTTCTGAAGTTTGTCGATGTAAATTCTTGAAATTAAATTCTCGATCCTCTTCTTCACTTTCAATTCGGCATTTTCCTTTTCGTTTTCCAGCAGCCGAACTATTTCATCGCCGCCATAAAGTAATTCCTTTTCCACCGCCGCCGATACCTGCGGGTCATCATCATCGATAAGTTTCATCAATGAGCGGAATTTATCAGCCCGTCCGTGTGATTCGTGAATGGATTCGTTGTCAACTGCCATGGTTCATAGCTCATAATTATTTTGTAGTTCGCTAGTCAAGAACTTGAAAGCCGTTACGGGATCGTCTGCAAAAGAAAAAAGTTTTAGGTCCGAGTTTTCAATTGCACCGGCTTCGACGAGCGCATTGAAGTTGATAATTTTTTTCCAGTATTCGGAGCCGTAAATAAGAACGGTCATTTTCTTTTTGATCTTTTTGGTCTGCAGCAATGTCAATACTTCCATCAACTCATCGAGCGTTCCGAATCCGCCCGGGAAAATCACGAGCGCCTTTGCAAGATAAACAAACCAAAATTTCCTCATGAAGAAGTAATGAAATTGGAAATTCAAGCTCGGCGTTATATAAGAGTTCGGATATTGCTCATGCCTCAGGCTTATGTTCAAACCGACAGATAGGCCGCCGGCGCGGATCGCCCCTTTGTTTGCAGCCTGCATAATTCCCGGACCACCACCTGAGCAAACGACAAACCTCTGTCCGTTCCCATCACTCAACTTTTTTGACCACGTGGTCAGCATCTCGCTTAGCTTCATTGCATCTTCGTAATATCGTGCCATTCCGATTCCTGCTTCGGCACTTTTCAATTCTTCTTTCAACTTTTTAAGTTGACCAGCGCTCGTTTTCCTTTCAAGTGCTTTCTTCAGTTTGTCTTTTGCAGCCCGGAATTTTCTCGTCGCTTCTTTCATCGAAGTATTTCTGGCTGATCCGAAGAAGACAATTGTATCGCGAATTCGGAGCCGGCGAAAGCGAGAAAGTGGTTCAAGATATTCCGATAGTATGCGAATTGTTCGGGCATCTGGACTGTTCAGAAATTCCGTGTTTTTGTAAGCCTTCTCAGGAATAGCTGCACGGGAAGCTGTGGATTTCTTTGTAGGCATCACTTTCCCTTGGTCATAAAATCGTTCGCCCGCCATCAATGGAAATAATTTGTCCGGTCACATAATCTGCATGAGCTAAATAAAGGACTGCGGAGGTTATGTCGCCTGCACCACCATATCGCTTGAGCGGGATCTTCTTTTCTTCAATGTGTTTGATCTCGCCTGATTCCTCGCCCGGGATTATGATTGTGCCGGGCGCAATTGCATTGACCATGATTTTAGGGGCGAGCGCTTTCGCCAATGCTTTCGTCAGCATCACGACCCCGGCCTTTGCCACGTTGTAAGCTATATGTTCTTTCCAGACCTGGAACCCGCCGAGCGATGCGAAGTTGATTATTTTTCCGCCGCGCTCTTCCATTATTCTGGCGGCAGCGCGTGCACAATAAAATTGGCCCGTGAGATTTGTCGAGATGACGTAATTCCAGAGCTCATCTGAAATTTCAGTAAATTTTTTTGCCGGTGGAAATATTGCTGCATTGTTGACAAGCAAATCGAGTCCTCCAAAGTGTTCGACGGTTTGTCGGAACATTTCATCGACTTGCTTCGAGTTGGTGATATCAGCCCTTATCGAAATTACATCGACGCCAAGTTTCGAGACTTCATTTTCTGTCTCTTCTTTTTTTGAATGAGAATAATTGATGACGATATTCCATCCGTCTTTTGCAAGTGCAAGTGCCGATTGCCCCCCCAACCTTTTGCCGCTGCCTGTTATAAGCGCAACTTTTCTTTCCTGCGGCCTTTTCGGATTAGCTGCCATTAAAAATTCCCCCCGCGATTTCGGCAATGCGCGCGAGATTTTCCGCATCGATTTCGTCAAACGAATCATACTCTGCACTATCTAGATCGAGCACCCCGATGACATTCCCGTTTTTTAAAAGCGGAACCACAATTTCACTTTTCGAATCGGGATCACAAAAGATATGTCCCGGGAATTCGTAAACGTTCGGGACAATTATGGTCTCCTTTTGTTCAGCGGCGGTTCCGCAGACTCCGCTTCCGATTCTTATTCGGGTGCAAGCAACTTTTCCCTGGAAGGGGCCGACAACAAGTTCAACGTCCTTTAGCAAATAGAAACCGATCCATGATGCATAAGGGAGAGCTTGTTTCAATGCCGCCGATATGTTTGCAAGATTTGCAATGAAATCTTTTTCGCCTGCGACCAATGATTCCAATTGCGGCAGAAGTTCCTTGTAAATTGCACCATGGCTCCCGCGGGTAGAATTTCCAACTTCGTCGGGTGAAATCTTAATCCCTTCCATATTCAATATCTCAACCAACAAAAGGGAGTGTCGATAATTCTCCCTCGATGTTCTTTCCGCCAACTTTCACAATATATTTCGAGCCGGGAATCACTTGCTGCATAGAGATATATGCAAGCGCGATCTCTTTGTTCAAGCCAGGTGACTTGGCTGAGCTGGTAATAAATCCGATTTCAGTTTCAACTCCGCCGGATGATTGTTTTGAATCATATACCTTTGAGC